>CABYTF010000011.1 GCA_902521725.1 uncultured Gammaproteobacteria bacterium | reverse complement strand
TTTCTTGCAATTACAGTCGCAATACTAGGCGTCACTCTTCTAGAATACACTGGAACACTGAATGCAAATGATTCAAGAATACCTTATCGTAACTCAGTCTTTTTCTGGCCTAGATATATTATTGGTGGAGTAATGTTCGGCATAGGGATGACTCTAGCAAGCGGCTGTGGAAATAAAATTCTTATTAGAATAGGCGGTGGAAACATAAAATCTATTTTTGTTTTAGTAATAGCAGGGTTCATGGCACTTCTTATGACCAGAACTGATTTCTATGGTTTGCTATTTCATAGTTGGATGAGCCCCATTAGTCCAGATCTAGCTAAAATCGGTATAGGCGACCAATCAATACAGACAATAATAGCTTCACTAATTGGTTTAGATAACAGCAGCATATTCATCTCATTGATAGTGCCATTATTGATCTGCGGAATCCTTCTTAAATATATCTTCTCGTCGGATAAAAAGCTTAGTAATGATAATCTCCTTTCTGGCATCGTCGTAGGATTAGTTGTGACCCTTGCCTGGTTGCTCACAGGGGGTGATCTAGGTCAATCATGGATAGAAAATAATGACTTTTTAGATACACCATATCCTGCTGTTGGTGTGCAATCATTTACTTTTATAAACCCTATGGGAGAGACACTTTTATTTACTAGTAATATATTTGATAATTTTTTCTTAACGTTTGGTGTAGCAGCATTATTATCAACAATCGCTGGTTCATTTGTGTACTCAATATTAAGTAATAATTTAAGAATAGAATGGTTCGCAAATAGACATGACTTTTTCAGACACATGATTGGTGGAATTTTGATCGGAATTGGCGGAGTACTATCTTTGGGTTGTACTATTGGGCAAGGTGTTTCAGGTGTGTCTACATTAGCTATTGGTTCTGTTGTCACCTTGATTTCAATCATATTTGGTGCTTCACTAATGATGAAAATCGAGTATTATAAAGCAGTGTATGATGATAGTGGTTTCATTGAGCTTCTTAAAAATTCACTTATAGATTTAAGGGTTCTTCCAGAAACACTTAGAACCCTTGAAAAGATTTAATATATTTGGGGCGTTAGCTCAGTTGGTAGAGCAGTGGCCTTTTAAGCCATTTGTCACAGGTTCGAATCCTGTACGCCCTAAAAAATTATACTACCTTACATTTTTAATAGTTTACCTAACAACAAACTCAGTATTAGCTGGCACTCAAAGTGTCAAAATCCAGAGAGACGACGGCATAACACTGAACGCTAACTTATCCAAAAACTTACAAAACGATTCAGTTTATATAATTGTTCATGGCTCACGAGGATTCAAGACCATGGAGATAATAAAATCATTGGAGCAACAAATATTCTATAAAGGTCATGACGTATTAAGCATAAATTTGAGCTACGGTATAAATAATAGAAACGATAACTTCCTTTCTTGTGATATTAAGCATACTCATAATGAACATGAGTCTGTGAGAGAAATTATAAATTGGTATGAATATCTATTGAGCAAAAACTATAAAAAAATTTCCCTTGTGGGACACTCTAGAGGAGGCTACAACATTATTCAAGCCGCTGAATTAATTAATAATAAGGATCTTGAACTTCATATGCTTGCTCCGATAGTTGATACATATATAGGAACTAAAGATTATTATGAGACTGAGCACAATTTACCATATGACCAAATAATCCAGGATAATGACGAATATATAATTTCTGAAAGATATCATTCAATTAATTTTTTATTTTGTGAGAATGCCCAAGTATCCTCTAACGCTTTTAGATCATATTTAGATTTTAGTGAAAACAGAAAAAAATATCCGTTTACTTTCAGTATTTTAAAATTACTCAATGAGAGTAATAATAACATTTCCATTTATTCTGGCTCTTCAGATGAAATACTATTCGATAGTTATAAAATGTTCGAGTCTATTGATAAAAGAAATCTGACTCATTATATTATTGAAGATGCAGATCATTTTTTCAGAGACATTTTTTTAGACGATGTAATTGATCTTATGTTTGACTAAATTACTGTACCATAAAAGGATCGTCAGACATGTCGGTTGTATCACCATCTAGGCTCTTTTCCAACTGAGATGATGATTTTGGACCTATTGTTATTTCTGATTCAGAATTATCAAACATTCCTCTCATAACTTTGATAGTGGCAAATCTATTTTCCTTTTGATAATTGATTAGGATAAATCTTGATCTAACAATACCTATCTCAGACCAACCATCTGAAATCATATTTTTTCGATAAAAACTTACAGTATCATCCGCAGTTTCATCGTGTTGCAAGTATAATATTCCTGAAAACTTACTTCCCTCACCAAAAATTACTGTTTTGTTGACTAAATATTTTGAATTCTCAGGTAAGGGTATAGATACTTGTAATTTTTGTTCAACAGATATCTCTTTTTGCTCTTCTGCTTGGCTTTCTAACATAGCCTGCATGTTAGCGCAAGATGATAAAAAGAGTGAAGTTAGTGTGATAGTCAAGAATCTAGTTACGTTCTTTACCTGCATATTTTAGAGTATATATTAAATATAATTATTTTCTAGAGCCAGGACCATTGACTTCAAGACCATTACTCATAAATGTAGTAAAAAATTCAAGATTGTTAAGCTCATCACTACCACCCTTGAAACTTTTTGCTCTTATACGGTTGAGGCATCCAGCAAATCTCTCATGGAGCGTTACTAACCTACCCATCCCAGAGCGATATACTGGAAAATGTGTTGGGTGACCAATAGCTGGACTGGGAATATCAGCTCTGAGTTTTGTTCCTGTTTGATAAACATGACAGTCTGCACAAGAGAAATTCAGCTGACCTTTCTTTGTAAAATATAATCTCCTACCATCTTCGTAAGCATCTAATGCTTCTTTTGTATTGGGGATTTGAATGTTAAATTTGTTACCCCTTGATGTATATGCCATGTAAGCAGAAACATGCGCTAATTCTTTGCCTTTGAAATAACTAAGCGGTTTCTCCCCATTTTTAACTCTACAGTCGTTAAGGGCTCCCTCTAATGTTACTACTTTATTTTTTTCAGTGTCAAAATAAGGATAGTTTTGTCTGATACCAATACCATCATTTTCAAAACAAGATCCGTAAGTGTTACCATTTTTGAATGGTCTGTTAAATAACTCTTCACCTCGGTCGACATTAAGTTCATACGGGGGAAATTCCTCCATAGCTTCCCATTGCTCCCTTGCAGATTTATCAATAGAATATACACCATTCTTATAATCCTCAAAAGGCGTATCAGGAAACCTATTTTCAAAATAACTTACAAACTCATCGTAATCTCTTTCAGGGCTAGCAACTGCCGTAATTGAAGGAATTAAAAAAGTTATTAGTAGTAGTTGTTTAAACATTTATTTAACGGTGCTAGTTTTAGAGTCTCTATTACCTTGATTATCTACCCAAGATATTTCCAGATTATCTCCCTTATTGCCTTTGTATTTGAAGGTTAAGTAAGGATTTTTTGATACAGCAGGACCCCAGTAAATAGTTATAACATCTTTTCCGTTAGCTTTACTGTGAACTTCTTGAATGTAGTGAGCTGGTATAAGGTCACCTGTTTTTTTGTCTTTTCTTTGCCCAGTCTCCATTGGATGTTTGATTAGTGCTTTGACTGTTACAACGCCATTGGACTCTTTTGATCTCATTTTTATAGTACTCATGATTAACCTCCACAGCCTCCTATAGTTACTTTAACCTCTTGCGTTGAGGTATAAACTTTGTCACCACTCTTAACAGCTGCCATCACATTTGATGTTTTACCCATCTTCAACCTTGTGCCTATGGAAGGCTCTGAGAGTGATGTTAATTTGTATCCACTTGATAATGGTTGAGGATTATTTTCTACGAATATCATAATTGACTCTACATTATCCAATGTTGTTGATACATTTATTGGAACGATAGCCCCGTTTTCTGCGATCTCTGGAGCTTTAAGTTTTACTTTTGATGACTCCTCCAGGTTACTGTGACCATAGACACTACTTACAGATCAGTCAAGTCTTTTGGAATATCTATTATTACTGGACCAGGTCGACCAGTGGTTGCTATGATAAACGCCTTTCTAAATGTGTCTGCAATTGATTCTCTGTCATTTATCAAAAAATTATGCTTACATATTGGGCGTGTTATACCGGTTGCATCCGCCTCTTGAAATGCGTCGCTTCCAACATATTGGCGAGAAACTTGACCTGATATCACGATCATTGGGATAGAGTCCATATGCGCTGTAGCAATCCCGGTGACACAATTTGTGATACCAGGACCTGAAGTTACCAAAACTACGCCAGGTTTGTTGCAAGCTCTAGCATAACCGTCAGCTGCATGAGTAGCTCCTTGCT
>CABYTF010000010.1 GCA_902521725.1 uncultured Gammaproteobacteria bacterium | reverse complement strand
TTTATCAACTAGTATGAAATCGCCTATCATTAGCGTAGGAATCATAGAGCCAGATGGTATTTTATATGGTTCTATAAGAAATGACCTTATCAATAACACAACCAATAAAATAGGAAAGACAGAACTTGAAAATTCTCTAATACTTTGATCCTGTAGAGATAGCTGATGGTCAGGTATACATTGAGAATAATTTATCTAAAGAGTATCTAATTCTTAATCAAACCAGTCCACCATTTAACTTTCAGTATCAGGTTCCAGACGATACTTATTTTGTATTAGGAGATAATCGTGACAACTCAAATGACAGTAGGTATTGGGGACCTGTTCCAAAAGAGAATCTAGTTGGTAAAGCATTCTACATTTGGATGTTTTGGAATTTTGACAGTTATTATAGTTTTTCTGATAGAGTAGGGAATAAGATTGAATAAAGACATAGTAAACAACATTATCGACTCTATTGATAAATCCTTTAATTACAAGATTAACAATGTTGACTTCTTCATAACAGCATTTACACACAAAAGTATATCTCCAACAAATAATTATGAAAGACTTGAGATTCTAGGTGATGCTGTCTTACAGCTTTTCATAACTGAAATGTTATTTATGAAATATCCCCATATTAGTGAGGGTGATATAACTGTAATGAGACAAAATCTAGTAAAGAGTGATTGTCTAGAAAAAATTTATCTCTCCTTAGATTTGAGAGGGATTATAGAGAAGGTAAATAACAACTTAGATGGAAGCAGAATCGCTTCAGATATTTTAGAATCTATTTTAGCAGCCATATATCTTGATAGTGACAGTCAAACTATAAAGAAAATTATTAATAATATATTTCAACCGTTAGTATCTAAAAGTTTACTGAAAAAGGATTCAAAATCACAGCTACAAGAGTATTTGCATAGCAAAAAAATTCCACTTCCAACCTATACATCAAGTAAGTCATCAAAAAAATCATTTAAATACTTAGTGTCATGTAAAATACCACAAATGAACATCAATGAGCATATGTATTCTAACAAGATAAAATCTACAGAACAGGTTCTTGCTCAAACCATTCTAAAAAAGATCAATGAAGAAAGTTAAGTTATTAATTTTAGGCAAAAGCAATGTCGGAAAATCCTCATTAATAAATCATTTGACACAAAGTCATATATCCCTAGTTTCAAATAAAATACATGCAACACGCCTCTCTACTTTTTATGAATTTAAATTAAAGGATTTTTTAATACAATTTATTGACACGCCAGGTATCTCTATTTCTGATAACAATCTTTTATCAAAAGCGATGAAGAGTAGTGCTCTTAAGCACTCTACTAATTGTGACCTTATAATACTGTTAACACAGCTACAAGACTCTTATGATTATGAATTGGATCTTATGGAAGATATACATTTTTCAAATAAGCCATACATGATTTGTGTCAATAAAATAGATCAATAAAAAAATATAAAATATACGACACTCTTGGAGCAACAATTGAATACTAAAGACTACTCTATGATATCTATAAAAGAAAACGTTGGGATAGATAAATTCACTAATGACCTTTTATCTAAAATTGAGAGCATAGAAGATTTCACAAAATATAGGATCGATAAAAAAAATGATCTCTACATTATACAGGAGTTAATAAGAGAATCTTTGATTAATAGTACGAGTGAAGAGATACCTTATGAATCTGCAGTGCGTATCGTATCTTATGACAAGCAGGAAAATATCGATCAAATAAATGCAGAAATTATCGTTACGAAGCAGAGCCACAAAAAAATTATTATTGGAAAGAATGGCAAAATGATTAAAGCAATTGGTATGAAGGCGAGGATGAATATTGAATCACTCTTGAAGAAAAGGGTTCATCTATCTCTATTTGTGCTAGTAAAGGAAAACTGGAAAAACAATCAAGATTTGCTAAAAGAATTTGGATATATAGATTGAATGTTGAACACTTATAATGGCTTTTTAATTCACACCAGAGACTACAGAGAAACGAGTAGTATTTTAAATATCTTCACTAGTGAAGGTGGTATTGAATCAGTAATATTTAAAGGGAAGCATACTAATAAAGATCGCTTTAGATTGTCAATTTTTAATGAATATACTTTTACATTCAACAAAAAATACTCGCTACCATATCTAACAAAATTTGAGTTAGTGAGTGAGTATATTTTTAATAAAAAATATTATCTTCTTGGCTTATATGTAAACGAGTTATTGTATAAAACTCTCAAAGAAGGCTATGATTTCGACAAGATTTATTCTCATTATAGAGAATTCTTAATATATTTATCAGATACCAATGACAGTCTAGCAAGGCTAGCTTTATTATTTGAAAAAAGTCTTCTCCAAGACTTAGGTTATGAAATATCCGTGTCTGATAATGAGAGTTTGATAAATAATAAATATTATTATTATGATTATACCGAGGGATTTAAAATAGACTCATCATCGGAAACTAGAAATTCTATTCTTGGATCGGATTTAGAGTCTTTTTTTACAAATACTCTCACGAGTGATAAAACCATATCAAACATAAGATCCATAATAAGAAAAGTATTTATACAAATATACCCAGATTTAAATTTACTCGGTGACAAATTATTTTAATAAACCCTTGTTGATGTAAAATTTATTTTTTTCATATGATAAAATGAAAAAATGATTATACCAATCACCTAAAACATATCTAATTACTTCGTTATGCCAATGGATGTTAGGTCTATGAGTGTGCCCATGAATAATGACATCGGGTTTATACTTATTGATAAGGTTAGTGACTTCAGAGATATTTACATCCATAATGTCCTCTCCCTTAAATCTATTTGCTTCAATACTTTTTTCTCTTAAGCTGTTTGCAATTCCCAATCTTTCGTTAAGAGATTTAGATAGCATCTCTTTTTGCCATGTAGTAGAACGCACCATTGCTCTAAAATTTTGATACTCATGATCGTCAGTGCATAAAGTATCGCCATGTAGAAGTAATATTTTCTTATTATTTACTTCTAAAACTGTTGGATCATTCAACAGATTAATTTTTAGCTCTTTGCAAATATTCTTCGTGACTAGAAAATCTCTGTTTCCATGCATATACCAAATATTAATTTTCTTGCCTAGATTGATGATTGCATCTCTAACCTCACTAAGACCATCCATAGGATCATCATCACCTACCCAGTACTCGAATAAATCACCTAGAATATATAAATCTGTGACGCTATTATCTAAATTGTGAAGATATTCGATGAAATATTTATTTATATGAGGTCTTGATTTATCAAGATGTAAGTCAGAAATGAAATTTATTGTCATAAATTTTATTCAATAACTCTCACACTGTTTATGACTACATTTTCTATTGGAACATCTGAGTGTCCAGCATTATTACCTGTCGCTACAACTCCAATTTGTTCTACTATTTCAATACCTTCAGTAACTTGTCCAAAAACACAATATCCATACCCGTCTGCTGCATTTGCTTTATCAAGAAATTCATTGTCTCTTAAATTTATAAAAAATTGTGAAGTTGCTGAATTAGGACTGCTTGTTCTAGCCATAGCAATAGTACCTTTTTTATTGCTAATATTATTGCTCGATTCGTTAATTATTGGATCAAAAGTAGCAATCTGCGACATATCTGGCAAATGACCTCCACCTTGTATCATAAAGTTAGGGATTACCCTATGAAATATTGTACCGTCCAATTTACCCTCATTGGTGTATTTTAGAAAGTTGGCTACGGTTTCGGGGGCTTTATCTGCATATAGTTCAAGGGTTATGTCACCCATGTTTGTTGAAAGCTTAATCAATTTGGTCTCCTTTGAAGTACTAATATCATGTATAATGTCACTACATGAGCTAGTAGTTATAAAAACTAATAAAAATAGTATGTATTTAACTTTACTAATTCCGAACATTCAAAACAATGATACATTAAATGAATTTATACATCTACAACACCTTAACAAATAAAAAAGAGCGATTCGTACCTCACAATCATGATGAGGTGAATATGTATGTCTGTGGCCCAACTGTATATAGTGAACCACACATTGGTAATGCCAGGGCAGCTTTAGTAGGAGATTTGTTCTTCCGTATTCTAAGTGAACTGTTCGGTAATGTAACGTATATTAGAAACCTTACCGATGTAGATGATAAAATCATTATTGAGTCAGACAAGCTCGGTGTGGACATAAATACACTTACTGAAGATATCACAAGAGTCTATCAAGCTAATATGTTGAAGCTAAATATGTTAAAACCAACACACGAACCGAAAGTTACTGAAAATATAGATAACATCATTGATACTATTCAAAAAATATTGGACAACAAGTCTGCATATATTGCAGAAAATCATGTTGTTTTTGATATGGAATCCTTTAGCCAGTATGGCGCTCTATCGAATAAAAAATCTGAAGATCTAATAGATGGAGCAAGAATTAAACCCGAGTCATACAAGAGAAATCCAAAAGACTTTGTACTATGGAAACCATCATCCCATAAGTCTTGCGGATGGGATAGTCCATGGGGATATGGTAGACCTGGGTGGCATATTGAGTGTACTAGCATGATTAAAAACATTATTGGTAATGATGCAACTCTAGATATTCATGGCGGAGGAAATGACTTGATATTTCCACATCATGAGAATGAAATTGCTCAAGGATCATGCTGCTCTTCATCACATTATTGTAATTTTTGGTTTCATAATGGGATTGTATTAGTAGACAAGAAAAAAATGTCAAAATCATTGGGCAATGTCATACTAGTTTCAGATATCTTAGAGAAGGAAAATCCAATTATAGTCAGAATTGCATTGATGAGCGCACATTACAGACAGCCTTTGAATTGGACACAAGATACGATTAATAACTCACGCAACATCTACGAAAAGATAATCTCTTCTCTTGATACTGTATCATCTACAACAACTGAGAGAGATAGTAAATTTATCGATCTTCTTTGTGACGACTTAAATACACCTAATGCACTACAGTATATTGTTAAACAGGCAAGAGATGCTAAGAAAGACAGTAGCGTAATGCCAAAGCTGAGATATAATTGTGGTTTGATAGGTATTAAATCTGACGAAGGTATCATAGATGAGTCTCTGACTCATAAAATTGAATCACTCATCTCTCTCAGAGAAGCTGCTAGAAAAAATAAAGATTATGTCGAGGCAGATCGATTAAGAGATGTTCTCTCAGATATGAGTGTTACCCTTAATGATGGTCCCGAGGGAGTTTCCTGGAAAATTAAACACTAGATATATTTAATATATATGTAGTATAGGTATAATATCCACAAAACGGGGTGTAGCGCAGCTTGGTAGCGCGGCTGGTTTGGGACCAGTAGGTCGTAGGTTCGAATCCTATCAACCCGAAATATGCGCCTGTAGCTCAGTTGGATTAGAGTATATCGCTACGAACGATAGGGTCGGAGGTTCGAGTCCTTCCAGGCGCGTATGTTATAATAAAAATATGGTGGGTGTAGCTCAGTGGTAGAGCCCTGGTTTGTGGTACCGGTTGTCGTGGGTTCGAATCCCATCATCCACCCAGTAAATTTGCGAGAGTGGCGGAATTGGTAGACGCGCTGGTTTTAGGTACCAGTACCTTTGGTGTGAGAGTTCGAGTCTCTCCTCTCGTAAACTATAAAATATAGAACTATGGCAAAAATTTATCATAAAGAATTCAAACAGAAGCTAGATGAGAAGAATAAGATAGATTGGACAAATGAGCCAAGACATGAGAACAAATACAAAACAAACTTAAAAGCTAAACGTGAATATTTTAAAAATACACTACACCAATTTCTGGATGATGACATGATAAAAAAATGTGATAGGTCGTATGATATATGCGCATTAAAATTTGGTCCAAAAAACTTTTCCTTTGAGGCTACATTAATCCTTCAAGAATTCTCTGATGATGAAGATGAGACATTAACTACATGGGAGTATTTACTCTACAATAGAAAATCAGAGACTTATGATGATTCAAAATTTTTTTCAAATACACACAAAGCTTTGCCATATTTCATTGATAAAATAAAAGATATGGTTGATAATTGAGCACTCATGGCAGAAGTAAAAACTATTAAAGATTCGACTTCAGAGTACACAGTATCCATTGAAGTTACAGCTAGTGAGTATGAAAAACAATTTGATGATGAGTTATCAAAAATTGCTAGAACGGCAAAATTAGATGGATTTCGCCAAGGAAAAATTCCTCATAGTGTAATCAAAAAAAAGTTTGAGAGTCAGTGCCATCAAAAAAGTATTTCCAACCTAATAGACTACCATTCGCATAAAATTAGTACAGAAAAGAAATTCGATCTTGTTGACACACCATCAGCAAAACTTTTAGATACACCAACTAAAGATAAGAACCTTTCATTTGAAGTTACTTACAACATTATGCCAGATATCGATCTATCTTTGATTAACAAAATAGACCTTGAAGTGCCTAGTGTTACAATCAATGATAAAGATATTGATAAAGTAATTGATAATATACGTAAACAAAACACTCAATGGCATGATTCGAGTAAAGAAGCAGCTGATGGTAATAAAATTGTGGTCGATTATGAGGGTAAAATTGACGGTAAAGATTTTAAAAATAATAAACAGAATGACTTTACCTTCGTGATAAACGATACCATCAAGGGTGATCCTGCTACAGTTTCACTTTTCAAAGAGTTTTCACTCAAATGTATCGGTAAGAATATAAATGATACTGTTGAGGTTGCTAATAAAATGCCTGAGGATTTCCCTGAGAAGGAATTAGCAGGAAAGAACATCATTTACAACATTCAAATTAAAAAGATATTAACAGGTAAACTCCCAGATCTTGATAAAGATTTTTTTTCTAACTTGGGAATCTCAACAGAAGATGAATCAGTATTTAGAGACAGTGTAAAAACTCATATGAATTTTGAATTAAAGGATAAATTAGTCTCAAAAAAATATAGTCTAGTAAATCAGAAACTTATTGATGCTTTTGAATTTGATTTACCTAATTCTCTAGTTAACAAACATGAGGCTGAATTAAAGCAACAGTATGCGTCTTTTAAGCAAGCTAATGATGACATAGATGAAAAGATTAAGGACATAGCAACAAAAAGGGTTAAGCTAAACATCATCTACATCAAGTTAGCCAAAGAAATCAAAACTAACATAAGCGATCAAGACGCTATAGACTTCTGTAACGATCAATCACCAGCTTTTAGACAATTCTATGGTGAGAAATTGAAAAAAGATAAATCTACAACATTATTGGACGTGAAGAACAAAATGGTGGAGAATAGTATAGTGGAGTATGTAATTGAAAAATCCAATGTTAAGACTTTGAATGTGTCGTTTTCAGAGATAATGGATGACTAAAACATTTAACAATCTAGTTCCTATGGTCGTTGAATCTACGTCACGTGGAGAGCGAGCATTTGATATATATTCAAGGCTTTTGAAAGAGAGAATTATATTTCTCACTGGCCCAATAGATGATAACTTGTCTAATTTAGTGGTAGCTCAGCTTCTATTTCTTGAGTCTGAAGATCCAAAGGCTGACATTTCTCTTTACATTAACTCACCGGGCGGTAGTGTAACCGCGGGCTTATCAATTCTTGATACAATGAACTTCATCAGACCATCTGTAAGCACGCTTTGTGTTGGTCAAGCAGCAAGTATGGGCGCCGTTCTCCTCAGCGGCGGAGAGAGGAAAAAACGCTTCTGTCTATCAAACGCTAGAGTAATGATTCATCAACCACTTGGCTCTTTCCAAGGTCAAGCAACTGACTTTGACATACAGGCGAAAGAAATACTGAGTATAAGATCTAAACTCAATCAAATTTTATCGAAAAATACTGGACAAACCATTAAAAAGATACAATCCGATACCGAAAGAGATAATTTCATGCAGCCCGAAGATGCAAAAAAATATGGTCTAATCGATCAGATACTATTATCCAGAGAGTAAAAACCTAGAATTTGATTTTTAAACGTGTTTCCTTGTATACTGAATGTATAGGTATTGATATGGAAGATAATACAAATAATTCATCAAAACTATTACACTGCTCTTTTTGTGGTAAAAATCAAAACGAGGTCGCTAAATTAATTGCTGGTCCGTCAGTGTTCATATGTGATGAATGCGTAGATTTGTGTAACGAAATTATAAGTGACGAACTAGAAGAAAAATCCTCAAAATCCAATGAGAAACTACCTAAACCTCATGAGATAAATGCGATACTGGATAATTATGTCATTGGTCAACCCCATGCAAAAAAAGTTCTATCAGTTGCAGTTTACAACCACTACAAGAAATTAAATGTAATTCCAAA
>CABYTF010000009.1 GCA_902521725.1 uncultured Gammaproteobacteria bacterium | reverse complement strand
ATTGGATATCTGGAAGTAGAAGTAGAGATGAAATACTTGATAGTCTAACGAGAAAAAAAGCAGATTTGAAAGAATTGGAGTCAGATATAAATAATGCTCCAGCTAAAATTGCTGATCTTGAAAAAAGTAAAAATTTCAAAACTGAGGAATACAAATTAATTAGAGAAAAAGTTAAGTCAATATCTATAACTTATGCTGAGAAAGAAAGAGAAAGATTAGAAAAATATATTAGTGAACTATCTGATCAAAGGTCTAAACTCCAAAAAGAAATCGATGAGAAAAAAGATGAACTATTGTCTAATTGCAGGGTAACTGCTGCTACAGCCACTCAAACTTACCTTAAACCTAAACAGTTTCAATTATATGACTTAGTAGTAATTGATGAATCATCAATGTTAACTCTACCCACGATAGCCTATGTATCTGGACTGGCTAAAGAAAAAGTAACGGTTGCTGGAGACTTTATGCAGTTGCCTCCTATTGTAGTATCAAATGGTAAACATATTAAAGATGAACAAAGGGACATAATTGAAAAGTGGCTAGGCATAGATGTCTTTACAAAAGCTGGGATTGCAGACGCAGTCAAAGAAAATAAGCCTCCAATTAATTTAGTAAAATTGCGAATGCAGTATCGAATGGAAAAACAGATATGTAATTTGATCAATAACAGATTTTACTTTGGTGATCTAATGACTCATGAGACTGCCGGAGCAGCAAGTGATAATTATCCTGAATTTTTTAGTAATCCACTTACCCTGATTGATACGCAAGAATTCACTCCATTTTGTAATGTGAAACCAAGAACAAACTCAAAGTATAATATTCTACATGCAGTTGCCATAAGAAATTTAGTCCGGTATCTAGCAGAAAAAAAAATGATAAACACACCAAAGGATGTTGGTGTTATAACACCATACAATGCTCAAGCTAAATTAATTAGAAATATTCTTGATAAGGAGAATATGCAGAATGTTGAATGTGGTACCGTGCATAGATTTCAAGGAAATGAAAAAGATATAATAGTCTTTGATACTGTAGAAAGCTACGGACTACCATACATTGGCAGGATGTTTGATGATGACAAAACTATGAATGTTGCGCTTAGTAGATCTAAGGGCTTTCTTATTGTTGTGGGAAATATTGCATACCTTAATGAAAAATTGAAACCTGATGCACTCATGAGAGATATTCTATCTGAGATGACTGAGAATGGTGTCACAAAAAACTTAGCTGACATTGTAGAACTAGCGCCTGAGACTTTAGCAAGAGATGCAAAAGAATATAAAACATCTTCAACAGTTAGATATAAAGACAGAGAAATCAGTCAGTTTGATGAGAAGAACTTTTTCAAAAATATCTTGCCTGACATAAACAGAGCAAAAAAATGGATAATTATTTATTCTGCATTTTGTACAGAAAAAAGAGTAGCATGGTGGTCTGATATCTTAAGGGCTAAGATTGCAGAGGGAGTGAGAGTAAAATGTGTAATGAGACCTACTTCAAAAGGAAATTTTGCTCAAGATAAAAAGGCATATGAGTTATTAACTAGTTTGGGAGTTATCGTAGATCTAAGGTATGAGACTCATCAAAAATATATATGGATAGATAATGATATCTTATGGACTGGTTCTCTGAATGCACTCTCAAATAATGAGGAAACAGCAGAAAGCATGTTGAGAATAAATAATCCAGTCCTTAGTTTACAGACTGCACATCATGAAATATATAGCAGAGATAAGAAAGCAACTGCGTCAGGTATTGAACATTTATCTAAAAAGGAAAACCCAAAATGTCCAAAATGTGGGAGTGATGAGGTTGTATTCCATTCGAGGAGTAAATTTAAAAGCAGAGGTTTTAATGGTTATTTTAGATGTTATGAGTGTAAATGGACATGCAACTATGATAAGTGGATGAGTGGTAGTTATAATAATGACAGCGATAAACCTAAAAAAGTTGCCATCAAAAAATCTATATCAGAAAAAGATCAAAAGCAGTTAATTAACAGAATAGAAAAACTATTATCATCTGGGAAACTTAATACTTTTTTCATGAAATTTGCAAAATCTATTTTATCAAGATTGTCCAAAAACCAAAGTCTTACTTCAAAGCAACAAACAAAACTCAATGAGATGTTTAAAGAGAATGAATAGACTGCTTGTTATGTAATTTGTTTTTTTATCTTAGTGAAAATCAAATGCAATTTTCCAGAAGCTTCTAGACTGAAACTTCTGAAGAATAACCTCATAAACTGATCTATGTCTCTGTCTAGTGGCATCATCAAAAAGATATTTATTTTTGGTTGATTGTGCTCCTGATAATAATTTTTTGCAGTGGACCAATGTTTCATACATATCCTCACACGCCTGGTTGTAAGTATGTTGATATCCTAATCTTATTGCATTTTTCCCAAACCAGTTAACAATATAGCTGTCTTTGTAATTCTTGTCCAAAGTGAGAGGTTTTTGAATGAAGATAAAGTGTTCTGCCATTTTTGATGTAATTATCTCAACATCTTCGGGTTGAACCTTAAAATCATCTTTTGTAATAGAGATGATTCTCCCATTGCCTAGTTCTTGCTTTAGTGGCTTGAACTCTCCTTGCCCTTCTTCCCATTTCTTATAATGTTTATAGACTTCGTATAGAGTAAAAATGTCCATACTTCTAATTTAATCACAAATTATTGGATGAAATCCAGGTAATAAGCCATTCTTATTGGGTAACAGGCATATTTGAGTAACTTTGTTGGGTAACAGTAATTCTCATTACCCAAGTAAACCATTGTTTACATTTGTGGTTGGTTGGAGTGTATTAGTCAGTATTTATAAGGACTATTGAGGAATTAAGCATCTTCTTAGGGTGTGCTATTGTGTGTTGAAACATAGATTTTTGGTCATGGGTGGACTTGAACCACCGACCGCAGCGTTATGAGTGCTGTGCTCTAACCAACTGAGCTACATGACCTTAAACATTAAATCTAAAATAGATCACATCGCCTTCGGTGACGATATAATCTTTACCCTCTTGTCTCCATACACCATTAGCTTTTGAGGCTTGCTCACTTCCACTTTTGATATAGTCATCGTAAGAAACTGTCTCAGCCCTGATAAACCCTTTTTGGATATCAGTATGTATAATACCTGAACATTCATGAGCATTGAAATACTTTTTTGCTGCCCAGGCTCTTGATTCTTTTTCACCAGATGTAAAAAAGGTTTTTAAATCTAATAGACTGTAACCAGTTTTAATAATTTTTGACAGAGCAGACTCTGTAATATTGAATTCTTTCATAAACTCAGTCTTCTCTTCGTTTGATAATTCATTAAGGTCTGTTTCGGTCTTTACGTCAACTTCCACAACTGTAATATCATTTGGCAAATTTCCTTTGAATTTTTCAATTTCTTTTTCTGATGTATTCTCATTAACATTTGCGATAACAAACATCGGTTTCTGTGTAAGCATCTTAATGTCTGGGAAGAATTCTTTTACTTTTTCTAGATCTGTTTTATCTAAGAAATTACTATTATTTAGTTTGTCGAGAGCATTTGATACTTCCTGTTTAAGAATATTTTTTTCTTTATCTGAGTTTTTACTTTTAGTTATTCTGTTCAATATGCTCTCTAATGTTGCTATATCTGAAAGCATTAACTCAGAATTTATATCCGAGAAATCAGAATCAGGATTCGGCTTACCGTTAACATGAATTATGTCGTCATCTATAAAGAATCTTACAACATGAGCTATCGCATCTGTATTTTTTATATGTGTTAAAAAATCATTGCCAAGACCCTCGCCCTTTGACGCTCCCTTTATTAATCCTGCAATATCCACAAATTCTATTACTGCGTTTACTTTGCTCTTAGACGAATTCAATATAGATAATTTATCTAATCGCTCATCAGGAACTTCTACAGTTGCAATGTTAGGATCTATGGTACAAAACGGAAAGTTCTTAGCATCTATTTTTTGTGATGTAAGTAAATTAAAAATTGATGACTTGCCAACATTTGGCATACCAACCAAACCGCACTTAAACCCCATTACCGCCGCCATTGATGTTATTCATGAAGTTTGTGTAATTTCCGGAAATAATATCTTTTGAGTTAGCTAATATTTTATCGATACCAGAATTTATGCTCGCTTTGTCCTCAGGCGACGGTTTACCCAATACATAGGATATGACATCATCTTTGTGCGCTGGTTTACCAATTCCAATTTTTAGTCTCCAGAAGTCTTTTGTTCCTATTTTTTCTGTTATGTCTTTAATTCCATTATGACCACCACTGCCTCCTGAAAATTTTAATCTTACTTTACCAGGTGACAGATCTAAATCATCATAAGCTACAATTATATCATTAGGACTTATATTTGTGTTCTTTATAAATTTCACTAAGGGAGAACCGCTATCATTTATGAAAGTCATTGGTTTTAGCATCTTGATTGTGATGTTATCGTCTTGATAAGTTGAATCTAAATAACCTTTTTTCAAGTTATCATTGAATGATAAATTATACTTTTCGGCCAATAAGTCTAAGAACCAGAATCCAATATTGTGTCTAGTTTTAAGGTATTTAGGATCCGGGTTTCCTAAGCCAACAATCAATAATGGAGGATTGTTTGTTGAGTTCATTGTAAAAAGAGTTATTTGTTTTCTTCTTTACTGTCTGAAGCTGGTTCTTCTTTTTTATCTTCAACAGCAGTTTCTTCACTATCATCAGCAGAGGCTTCAACTACTTCTTCTGCTTTTTCAGCTTTAGGTTCATAACAACTTACTACTGGTGAGTCATGTTCCTCATCTACTGTCACTGCATGTTCTACATTTGCTGGCATTTTGATTTCTGACATATGGATGCTGTGGCCTAATTCAAGTTCAGCAACATCGATTTGAATATTCTCTGGAATATCTTTTGGTAAACATGAAACTTCAATTTCTGTTTGAATGTGGGATAACTTCCCTCCGCCAAGTTTTACACCAGAACATGTCTCCTCGTTTATGAACAAAATTGGCACATTCACAACAACGGCTTTATTCTTATCTACAGCAAAAAAGTCCATATGAGTTATCGATGATTTTCTAGGATCTCTTTGAAGATCTTTCAAAATTACATCTACTGTTTTTTTATCAATTTTTAGTTGTATGACATTACTGTAGAACCCGGAATCTTTGATCTGTTTTGCAACTTCATTAGCATCGAGGATTATATTGTTATTGTCTTTATCACCATAGACAACTGCTGGGATTCCATTGTTTTTTCTAATTTTCTTAGAACTGGATGTTCCCTTACTTTCTCTTTTTGTTGCTTGTAGACTATATTCTGTATTCATAACTGATTTTTCAATGGATTATACTCTTATTCTACGAAAAGTGAACTAACAGATTCTTTATTATCGATACGTCTTAGGGTCTCCGCTAGCATTTCCGAGACAGTAATCTGTCTGATCTTTCCAGTATCTGTAATTTTTTTTGATAGTTTGATCGTATCTGTGACAATTATACCATCTATAGTTGAGTCCATAATATTCTGGTCAGCCTTACCTGAAAATATGGGATGCGTGATATACGCGTACACAGCAGAAGCTCCCTCACTTTTAAGTGCATCAGCTGCATGACATAATGTCCCTGCAGTATCACATATATCATCAACTATCACGCAGCATTTACCTTTGATATCACCTATAATCTGCATTACCTCAGAAACGTTTGCTTCAGGACGTCTCTTGTCTACGATCGCAAGATCAGTATTAAGTTGTTTAGCCAGCGCTCTCGCGCGGACTACGCCACCAACATCAGGTGATACAACGATTACATCGTCATAATTCTGTTTGTGTATATCAGCTAAAAATAGAGGTGTGGCATAGATGTTATCAACTGGTATATCAAAAAATCCCTGTATTTGGTCTGCGTGTAAATCAATAGTTAATAATCTCTCTACTCCCATACTGGTTAACATATTCGCTACGACTTTCGCGGTAATTGGGACTCTCGCAGATCTAGCTCTTCTGTCTTGACGCGAGTATCCAAAATACGGCAAGACAACAGATATCCTATCCACAGAAGAACGTTTCAAGGCATCCGCCATTATTAACAATTCCATTAGATTATTATTGACCGGATCACACAAAGGCTGAATTATATAGACATCCTGCCCTCTTACATTTTCTTCTATTTCAACCGAAATTTCACCATCAGAGAATGTCTTAACGGAAGCTTTACCAAGTGTTGTACCAAGATTCTTGGCAACCAATTTTGCAAGTGGCTTGTTCGCATTACCTGAAAATATCATTGTTGTTTTTATATCAACCATGACTAAAACCTATAGCTGGGGTGGAAGGATTCGAACCTCCGAATGACGGGATCAAAACCCGCTGCCTTACCGCTTGGCTACACCCCAAATTATTAAGAAAAAATATCATATGATTCCAGACTACTCACCATTTTAGATCTGTACCTTTTTCCAATTTCCTTATTGGCTTCAATAGCACTTTCGTAACTGTCAAACTCAATATATAGTGTGCTTCCCGTACCGGACATTCTAACCTTACCAAAGGAGGAAAGCCAATATTTTGTTTGCATTAGTTCTGGATACTTGTTTAGCACTACTTCCTCAAATGAGTTGTGTTCTGACTCAAGCAATCCGTTCTGGTTATCTGGTTTGCAGAAGTCTTTATCAGAGATGATTCCAAAAATATATTCTGTTGATATACTGATGCCGGGAAAAACTAGTACATAAAATTTAGGGTTTGGCGAAAGTTTTTTTACTATATTCCCTTTACCCGAGACATAGGCGGTCCCGCCATGGATAAAGAATGGGACATCCGAGCCCAATTGATCCGCAATAGTAAGTAACTCATCTTTCGACAACTGAGTGTCATATAGTTTATTGATCGCGTGCAAAGTAACTGCAGCGTTAGAACTCCCACCACCTAAACCTGAACCTATAGGTATCTTTTTTTCCAATGTTATGTCCACGCCTATATTGAGATTATATTTTTCAGAAAGCATCCTACATGCTTTGTAAATTAGATTATCCTCATTCATCAAACTTTTGTCATTAGTGTTCAAATTTACGCTTTTACTCTCATTCATCCTAAATATCATAGTGTCATAGAGATCTATAACATGAAAAATGCCTTGAATATCATGATAGCCATCATCTCGTCGTTTGATAACATGTAAGCACAGGTTCAGTTTTGCAAATGATTTACAACTGAGCTGCTTCATCACCATTTTCATCGAGAAGTTGGAGCAATTCATCGTTTTCGGGGTTACTCATCAATGATTGTTCTAAGATTTTTTTTGCTTCCTGTTTAAAGCCATTTTTTAAAAGAATTTTATAGTAATGGGACACAATCTCAGGATCCTGATCTTTGATATATGCAAGTGATGCATATTTATAAGCATCCTTGTAAGATCCATCTAAGTAAAGCACCCAAGCTAGACTGTCCAGTATTGCTGGATTACCAGGATCAATGTCTATAGCTTTTCTAATTAATTTTTCGGCATAAGATAGTTGTTTCTCGTGTAAAGACAAACTATATCCATAAGCATTTAGTGCAATAGAATTATAAGGATCAAAATTAATCATTTTTTCAAAGTCTATACTCATTTGTTTAAGATCCCCTTTCTTTTCATATGCAAGCGCTCGAGAATACAATGCTCTCTGGTTTTCTGGGAATGACTCTAAAATTTTAGTAGATATTTCTAAGATTTTATCTACATCATATGGATCTTGATGTAATGAGAGTTTTAAAGTGAGTAGATTTAAAGCATCGCCATCTGTCTTGATTTTTACCTCTTCATCAAGATAGCTGTATGCTCGTGTTATGTCGTATTTTTTATACAAGGCTTTTGCAACATTCAGTAATTTTGTATTTACAAATGTTCCCTGCTGTATTCTTTCGTAGTGAAGCAAAGCCTCGTTATACTGCTCCTTGTGGTAATCGATTTGACCTAGAAAAAAATTAATGTTGTCAGGGGCATAAGATTTAGAAAGCAAAATATTAAAATACTTCTCAGATAAATCATAATAATTTTTGTCAAAACATAGAAGGGCAACCCTAAACATGAAATCATCATCATTTGGATCTATTGAAATCAGATTATCAATCAACAAGCTAGCCTTATTATCGTCTTTATTTTCTAAATACAAAGCTAGTAGTTCATATGAAGACTCCCTATCGGTAATAGAAAGATTTTTAATATAATTCTCTAGTATAGTTATAGCTTTATCAACTTGATTCAATCTAGCAAGTGAATCAGAGTATTTTCTGATAAGAATTCTATTATTTAAGAAATCCATCTCCTTTAAATGAGGTAAAGCTAGATGATCTAAGTTATTTTTCTGTAGTACATTTAGATAGGAAATCAACAGATCCCGATTATCATAGTTCTTAAGATTTTGCTCGAAGTATTTAACAATATGATTGATGATAATATTTCGGGAGAGTATTTCCTCAACATCGATGTATGCTTTATTATTTTTTTCATTGTACTTTTCAAATAAATACTTTAGGTGGCGATCTGCAGATGAAAAATCTGCTAATTCTAAATAGTTAGAAAAAGAAATCTTATGCGCTGAGACATTCGTTGGGTTAATGTTTAGCCATCTCTCCGAAATCCTGGTTATATCTTTAAATTTCCTCAACTCCCTGGCTTTATTTATCATTTTTAGAAAATCATCCTCGTCTCTAAAATATTGGATATTCGTACTAAAAGTCTCTATGGCCTCATTATATTGGTTTTTATGGAGCAACAATTCTACGACTAATTTGTTATACATTGAGTTATATTTAAAGTTCATATCTGTATCTGAATAGGGTGTGTGAATATTTGGTTTTGATGATGTAGACATATTTTCAGTACTACAGGATTCAAGAAACAGTACTGCAAATAACGCGATAAATTTTATATTTCTATACATAGATGTATAATAGCACAAGCTAATATGTTAGTAGGGAATCATAAATGACCATATCAGTTATAGGGCTAAATCATAAATCGGCTAATATAGATATCAGAGAAAAGTTCTCTTTTACACCTGATAGTGCGTCGCTTCTTTTGAGGAGAATAAAAAAGGTCAGAGATATTATAGAAGTAATAGTAGTCTCAACCTGTAACAGAACAGAGATCTATTGTGAGAGCGCTAACGGTTCTGATGATATTAAAAATTGGCTATTATCAGAGAAAGAGTACAAGTCATTTGCCAAACACCTGTACATCCATGAAGAGGAGGATGCTATTGAGCACCTCTTCAAAGTTGTGGCAGGTCTTGATTCTATGGTTATTGGCGAGAGTGAAGTGCTAGGACAGGTTAAGACTGCATATAAAATTGCTCTTGACAATAAATCCATCGATGGAAAATTAAAAAGGCTTTTTGAATATTCCTTCTCTGTAGCGAAAAATGTTAGAACCAATACTGATATAGGCGGAAATGCGATATCATTCATGTATACATCTATCCTTCTGATAAAGAAAATATTTTCTACAGTTGAAGAAAAAAAATGTTTGCTAATTGGTGCCGGGGAAATGACTGAGCTGGCACTAAAATATTTAAAATCTAATAGTGTAAATGATATTACGATCTGCAATAGAAAAGAGGAGAAAGGTAAAAAACTAGCGCTAGAAAATTCCTGTAGGTACTCTAATTTAAATAACTTATCGACCATTATTCATGATTACGATGTTATAATAACTTCCACATCAAGCTCTTTACCGCTTATAGGGAAAGGTAATATTGAAAACGCGTTGATCAAGAGAAATAATGACTCAATAGTAATAATCGACCTTGGTGTTCCTAGAGATGTAGAGTCACAAATAAAAACACTGGATAATGTATATTTATACACCATTGATGATCTTGGACAAATCATTGAAAAGAATTATAAAATTCGAGAAAAATCTATCAAAGATGCTGAAGAGATAATCAAATTTAAAATTGTAGAATATAAAAATTGGTTATCAGAAAATAACAGTACCGAGATAATTAAAAATTACAGAGATTATGTCGACGATATTACCAATGGAATAGTCATTAAAGCAAAAAGGATGGCAAAAAATTCAGAAGACATTAATCAAATAATCGATTATGTTTCAGAAACACTCAAGAAAAAACTTGCGCATGAAACCACAATTAAGTTAAAAGAGTTATATCCTAATCTTGATGAGGATAAAATCGAAAAACTTAACAAGCTATTTAAAGAAAACTAATGAATCCTGATTTGAGAGCAAAGCTTGAGAGCAACCTCTCAAGTTATAAAGATATTACTGCGATGTTGAGTACGCCAGAAATATACTCTGATACAACAAAAATGAAGAGTCTCAATCAAGAACTTACAAAACTTGAGGCTAGCGTTAAGTTATATCAGAAATACTTAGACATTGAGAAATCAATCTCAGGAACAAGAGAACTATTGATAGATGACGATAAGGAGATGATTGCAATTGCACAAGATGAGTTAAAAAAGTATGAGATTGAATTAAGAGAAATAGAGATTAAAATTATTGAAGCAACAGTAGAAAAAGATCCAAATGATTCGAGAGATGTTTACATGGAGATTCGTGCTGGCACTGGTGGAGAGGAGGCTGCGATATTTGCTGGAGATCTGTTTAAGATGTATTCCAGATTTTCAGAGAGAAATAAATGGGATATTGAAGTTATAAACAGCAACATTAGTGATCATGGCGGGTTCAAAGAGATAATATTTAAAGTAATTGGCAAGAATGTTTACAGTCAATTAAAATTTGAGTCTGGTACGCATAGGGTTCAGAGAGTGCCGGATACCGAAACACAAGGAAGAGTTCACACCTCAGCATCCACAGTTGCTGTACTTCCGATTGTTGAACAAGTTGATGATATAGAAATCAATCCTGCAGATCTAAGGATAGATACCTATAGGGCATCAGGTGCGGGTGGTCAGCATGTAAACAAGACAGACTCAGCTGTCAGGATAACTCATTTGCCATCAGGAATCGTATCAGAATGCCAGGATGATCGCTCCCAACACAAAAATAAAGCTAAGGCACTAGAGTATTTGCACTCAAGATTATTATCTGCTGAGCAGGAGAAACAAAAAAAAGATACTGATGAAAGCAGAAAAAAACAAATAGGGTCTGGAGATAGATCAGAGAGAATAAGAACATATAACTTCCCTCAGGGAAGAATTACAGATCATAGGATCAATCTAACACTCTATAAATTAGAGCAAGTTATCGATGGAAATATTGAGTCACTTATCGATGCTTTAACAGAAGAATCGACAAAATGATGAAAACTACCGATATTGTAAACAGTGCAGCAAAATTTATTCAGGTTCATACAAATCAATCCTACCAAGAATCAAAAATTGAAGTAGAAGAAATATTTATGCATGTGCTTGGCATTAGTAAGTCAAAAATATATACAAATATCTCGATGAGTATGACAAAGAATGAACGTGATCGGATTAGTCATATTCTCAACAAAAGAAAAAGTAACATCCCTTTATCATATCTTTTAAAAAAACATTTATTCTATAATTGTGAGTTCTTCGTAGACGAAAATGTTCTTATCCCAAGATCTGAAACAGAAAGTATAATCGATCAAATAATCATTCAAGGAGATAAATTATTTTCAGATATTAAAAGATGTAACTTTTTAGATGCTGGTTGCGGCTCAGGATGTGTAGGGATTACTCTGGCGATCGAAAGACCAAACTGGAATATCTTTCTTAGTGATATTAATACGAATGCGATAAATGTAGCAAAAAAAAACTCTCATCTTTTAAATCAGCAAAATATAAAGTTTATTTGTGGAGACTGGTTAAAGCCATTCAAGCCCAAATCATTTGACTTTATATTTAGTAACCCACCTTATATCGCATTATCAGATCGAAGAGTAGACAAGAGCGTGCTGAATAATGAACCTCACTCTGCCCTTTTCTCAGGTGTAGACGGATTAAATGACATTAAAAAAATTATTTTGTCGTCCAAAAAAATATTGAGTGATCAAGGAATCCTACTTATGGAGAATGGAATTGATCAAACAGACAAGATAAGTCATCTCCTTCAAGCGAATGATTTTACAGACATATCTGTTCACATGGATTATAATGGTCATGAAAGATTTACATCATCTTATAAAAAATAATGGATAGAAAAACGATTGATAAATTGACTCACCTCTCTAAGTTAAGCATCCCAGAGAATGATATTGATGAACTCATTATCAATCTGGAGAACATCCTAAAGCTAATTGGAGAAATCGACGCTGCACCTACTAAAGGAATGGAACCTATGGCTCATCCGCTTGATTTCAGTCAACCCATGCGAGAGGACAGACCAATCAAAGATATTAATAGGTCAGAAAATCAAAATGA
>CABYTF010000008.1 GCA_902521725.1 uncultured Gammaproteobacteria bacterium | reverse complement strand
AAGGCCATTGTTAGAGAGGCTTTTGAATTTTCAAACTCCTTAGAACAAACTATATCTTTGAGAGAGACCGTTTCTCTATCATCATTTGGTATTTCAATTCCTATGTGGGCAGTTCCTGGGACAGTCTCAACTACTCTTAAGCTTGGTACTGTCATAGTTCGAGCTAAATCTTTACTGATAGTATTGATAGTCGCTGCTTTTGTGCCAGCCACAGGTTCAATTTCAAATAATGTTACAATAGGTCCTGGTCTTACAGCTTTTACTTTTGCTGTTATTCCATAATGACCCAAATTCTGCTCAAGCATCTCCGACATAAGCTTTAGAGAGCTCTCGTCATGATTAACAATTTCTGAATCATGTTTATCGAGGAATTCTAGCAATGGAAGTTTGCTATTAGTATCAGAAAATAAGGTTTGTTGTTTCTCTTTAAAAGCTCTTTTACTTTCCTGTGGTTTTAGTTTGACTATATCAACTTTTGTATCATTGGGTTTCTTCATAGTGATACTGCTTGAGTCAGCATTCCTCTGTTTAAGAAGACTAATTTTAAGGTTAGCCTTTTCGTATAAGATTCCTAATTTGTATTTAGCTTTCAAATAAAGGTAAGTTAGCACTTTAATAGTATTCCTAGACATACTACTTACGGATACATCAAAATAATACACATATGAATAGAGAAGCGTTAACAATGAGGCTACTAGCACACCATATGAACCAATGTAGCTTGAAGAATAGTTAAAAATTATATGACCAATATATCCGCCAGAGCTTGAGGTAATATATTCTAAAACAGTAGATAAACTTGAGAAGAAAATAATGAGCAACAAGAAATTAGTCATTGCCGCCTTCCTAGCAGGAACAAATATACGATATTTTGAGAGCGAATAGAATATCAAAAAAGCAGCTAGCAAGTAAGATGTTTTACCTAGAATCATAAAGGTCATATGTGAGATATATGATCCTAATATGCCAATATAATTATTAATAGTACTCCCTAAGCCCGTTTGGAAAAAATTTGGATCAGATGGATCATGGGAAATTATCGATAAAGTAAAGAGAAGTGAAAAAGTTAGTAAAAAGAAATTAAAAATCTCTTTTGGTAGATAATCGAACTTTGATTTAGAAAGCTTTTTATTTCTTTTTATCTGAGACAAATGTACCTCATTTAATAAGAATTATACAAATTTTTTATCATAATATATACATATATAACCATAACAAATTATTGTGTATAATGACCTGGTTGAATCTACAACCTAAGGATATTTATGGATAAAAAACATGTAAAGCTTCTTGTCTTAGGATCTGGTCCAGCTGGATACACAGCTGCACTGTACGCCTCAAGAGCAAATATGAAGCCATTATTATTGACTGGATTAGAGATTGGTGGACAACTAACTACAACAACAGACGTTGAGAATTGGCCAGGTGACGCCAATGATCTCCAAGGTCCCGATTTAATGGAAAGAATGAAAGATCATGTGAAGAAATTTAATACTGAAATTGTTATGGATCAGATTAAATCCGTTGATCTACAAAAAAGACCATTTGAGTTAACTGGAGATGACGCAGTGTATACATGTGATAGTCTTATTATTGCTACAGGTGCGTCAGCTAAATACCTTGGATTAGAATCAGAAAAAAAATACCTGGGTAAAGGAGTCTCTGCATGTGCAACATGTGATGGTTTCTTCTATCGCGATCAAGAAGTTGTAGTTGTTGGTGGTGGAAATACTGCAGTTGAAGAAGCGCTATATTTATCGAACATTGCATCAAAAGTAACTTTGATTCATAGAAGAGATAAGCTAAGAGCTGAGGCAATACTAGTAGATAGAATCAAACAAAAAGAAAAAGATGGTAAAGTCGAATTTGTATGGAATCATACACTCGATGAGGTACTAGGTGATAATGAGAAAGTGCAATCAGTCAGAGTAAAACATGTAGAATCTAATGAGATGAGTGAGATAAAGTGTTCAGGGGCTTTCATAGCCATTGGTCATAAACCTAATACTGATATTTTTAGAGGTTCGCTTGATATGGATGACACAGGATACCTCAATATCAAGGGTGGTTCGTCTGGAAATGCAACACAATGTTCTATTGAGGGAGTCTTTGCAGCTGGTGATGTATCTGATTCAATATATAGACAAGCAATTACATCAGCAGGCGCTGGATGTATGGCAGCCTTAGATGCAGAAAAATATTTAGATAAATAGTTAAATACTATTTCCCAAGAAGTGCATTCCTAATATATATATAAATAAAATTATCAATGCATAAAATGCCAGCTGTAATAAATAATGAATAAATTCAAATTTATCATCAATTTTTTTTCTCAAAAAGCCTAAAGCTAATATTGCGAAAAATAATATTAAAAGAACTCTCATGCTACGTGATTGTCGATGAGTTTTTTAATATCGTTAGCATTCTTGTTCGCTATGATCATATGTTCCTCAAGTGTGTCCAGGGATTTCACTTTATCAGTAATAAAAGAGTTATCAGATATAATTTCTGATACTGTTTCCTTAAATTTTGCTGGATGAGCTGTAGACAAAGTCACCAGAATATCCTCAGATAGTTTTTGTTTTTTACCACACATAACTCCGACAGCAGTATGTGGATCTAATGTAATATTATATTTTTTAAAATAGCTTAAAATTATCTCTTCAACTTCATTTTTATTTGCAGTATCTGATGAAAAATAGCTACCTATGTACTCTCTCATTTCATTAGATAATTTGTATGAGCTTTTATTTTTTAAATTTTCCATTAACTCTGAGACAACATTTGAATCCTTGCAAGTATCATATATTAATCTCTCAAAATTACTAGATATCTGAATATCAATGCTCGGAGATGATGTACTTATAACATCTTTCACAGCATGTTCTCCCGTCTTCAGGGTACGATCGAGAATATTATTTTCATTAGTTCCAATTATAAGTTTTCTAAAATTAAGTCCCATTTTTTTTGAGATATATCCGGCTAGTATGTCTCCGAAGTTTCCTGTTGGAACTGAAAACACAACGTTTTCAATATTCGAGATTCTGCTTGCTGCGTAAAAATAGTAAGTAATTTGGCACATAATTCTAGCCCAGTTAATTGAATTTATCGCACCTAAGTTCTTTGATTTCTTATACTCCTCGTCTGAAAATACCTCTTTGATAAGATTCTGACAATCATCAAAGTTTCCTTTTATTGCAATATTTATAATATTTTTTGATGATACTGTAGTCATAAACTTCCTTTGTGTAGGTGATATGAGGTTGTGCGGATGAAGAATAAAAACATTCGATGACTGCACAGATTCAAATCCATATATTGCTGCTGATCCAGTATCTCCTGATGTAGCGCCTAGAATATTAATTTTTTTATTGTCTGCCGTGAGATAGTAATCCATTAGCCTGGATATAAACTGCATTGCTATGTCCTTAAATGCGTAAGTAGGCCCATGAAATAGTTCAAGTAGGTACTCTTTTTCTTCTATTTTATTTAAAGGAGTTATTTCGTCATTAGTGAAAGTCTTGTAAGACTCCACAATTATTTCCTTAAGCTTTTCGTCAGATATTGATGTGTCGATGTAAGGCTTAAATACATGAAAGGCTATATCTTGATATGACATGTTTTTAAATTCAGCAATGAGATCATTGTCTAGCTTTGGCCAAACAGATGGAATATATAAGCCGCCATCACTGGCAAGTCCCTCGAAAATTACATCTTTAAAATAAAGTTCTTTCGCTTGCCCTCTTGTACTTTTATAAATAAGTGGTTGTATGTTGTCAGTCGTCATTGAATACTCTAATAAGATTAACATCTCCAATTACGTTATCCATAGTCTCTATTTTCTTGATAGCAGATAAGATATCTTTATACTTTACTGAATTTGTAATCATTACGACTGGAATTAATTTTTCATTTTCAAAAGGTTCATGTTGAGTGACTGCTTCGATGCTGATTTGATGCTCTGCTAGTGTGGAAGTAATGTCAGCCATTACACCAGGCACATCATTAGCAAACATTCTAAGATAATATTGATTAGAGATATTTTGAATATCTACTAATTCTCTAAAGTCGGTATTATTATAACTAGTATGACTTTTTGCTTTTCTATCTAAATGAATACAGTAGTCAATAATATTTGATACAACCGCAGATGCTGTCGCAGCACCTCCTGCTCCGTGCCCATATAACATGGATGTTCCAAATTTATCTCCTATAATTTTGACAGCATTCATCACACCATCGATTTTTGAGAGGATATTTTTTTTATTTACCAAGGCAGAATGAACCTTGCACTCTATTTGAGAGTCATTTGATCGAGCTGTCGCAATATGTTTAATTTTGTATCCAAGCTCATTAGCATAATCAATATCCATATTCTCAATTGATTCTATACCCTCTATGTGTATATTTTTATATGGAGATTTTATGTTAAAAGCAATCATTGCAAGTATAGAAATCTTGTGAGCAGCATCGAATCCTCCGATATCAAATGATGGGTCAGCCTCAGCATATCCAAGTTCCTGCGCATTATTCAACGCTTCTTTAAAGCTCTTTTTCTCAGATGACATTTTATCAAGGATATAATTGGATGTCCCATTGATAATACCGCTGAGTGATGTGATGTTTTCATTTAGCATATTGTGTGTCATAGAATTTACAACTGGAATAGCTCCTGCGACTGAAGCCTCGTAACCTATGTAGCTATCATGTTTGCTTGATAGCTCAAAAAGATGGTCTCCTTTCTCCGCAATAAGAGCTTTATTTGCTGTTATAATCGATTTTTTTTTACTAATTGCGCCTTTAACAAGATCGTAGGCTATATCGGTACCACCTATTAGCTCGACAACTAAGTCGCAATCAGATTCCAGAACACTCAAAATGTCTGAGGTGAACTCAATGTTTTCGGTCTTGAATTTTTTTTTCTCAATTGATCTGTCTGCAATAACCGATATGCATATATCTCTGCCACAATTTTTGATTATTTTATCTTTGTAAGCAAGAACATGATTTACAAAACTCTGGCCGACTGTTCCAAATCCACATACACCTATTTTAATCATTCATACTCCTCTGTAATGAGGATATAATATCACTAATAAATATTAAATGCTTGGTATTATGGAACTGGTTGAAGATAAGAATGTTAATAACTTTAATATAAAAAAATATTCAGATCGAACTATTTATTTTTTGAATTCTAACTATACTGAGCCAATAGTTTTTCATGATAATAATATTTTAACCTTTTCTGTTCTTAGACCTGAATCAATTACAATAAAAGATTTACATAATTATCTAATATCGGTTAATCTTCTTCTGATTGGTACAGGTGAAAAAAACATTATATTAAATCAAGAACTAATCAAACATTTGCATAAACTTAATAAAGGATTGGAGTTCATGAATACAGAATCAGCTTGCAAAACTCATAATTTATTACTCTCAGAAAAAAGGTCCTTCGTCTCAATTTTATACCCATAGTGCTATAGCAAATAAAATGATTATTAGAGCAACAACCAAATAAAGATATTTGTTGACAGTCATAAGCATATATTCACCATATTTAAAACAGATGAATGAGATAAGGAAAAATCTTGCTCCTCTTCCAAAAAGTGAAATTATAATAAACAGAGCAATATTATAATTTAATACTCCTGCTGAAATAGTAAAAACCTTATATGGTACTGGTGTAAACGCAGCTATAAACAAAAAAATTATTCCATATGTTTGAAAATAGTCTTTAGCAATTAAATACTGCTCATATTTCCCAAGATTATGTAAATAGGGTTCTATAACATCATATAAATAATAGCCTAAATAGTATCCAACGATTCCTCCTAAGACAGACCAAATTGTAGCTGTAATAGAAATGCTAATCCAATTATGTTTACCTGACATAACCATTGGTGCTAAGAGTGCATCAGTTGGAATTGGAAAAAAGATTGACTCCGTAAAACTCAATAGCCTAAGATACAAAACTGCTTTTACAGACCCACATGTATTAATAATAGATTCTAAATACTTATTCATCACTCTCAATGCCATCAAGCATAGGAACAAAAACTACCTCTTCAATGATTTTCTTTACCAATCCACTCTTAGTGTTTTTAAGTTTAACTAGTCTCTGACCATCATTCATTTTCAAAGGTAGAACAATTCGTCCGGTTACTGATAGTTGCTCAACCAATAATGACGGGATACTAGACGCGGCAGCTGTTACAATAATTGCATCATATGGAGCATTATTTTTATGTCCTAAATGACCATCTCCTAATTTATAGGATATATTTTTAAAGCCCAGTTTTGATAATCTCTCTTTGGATTTATCATGTAATGACTTTATTCTTTCAATAGTTGTGACCTTATCAAATAGCATTGATAGAATTGACGTTTGATAGCCTGAGCCTGTTCCAATTTCTAACACGTTTTTCATTGAGGTCATTTCATGAATTAATTCTGTCATTTTTGCAACTATATAAGGCTGAGATATTGTTTGTCTAAAGCCTATTGGTAAAGATACATTCTCGTATGCTCTATTTGTTAATGCAGAATCAATGAACAAATGTCTCGGCATACTAGATACTAAATCTATCACTTCGTTATTTTTTATGCCTAGAGTTCTTAATTCTTCACCTAATTTTCTTCTAACTGCTTCGGAGGTAAGACCTATACCTTTTGCTTCATTTATATTCATATTAATTTTTGTAATTTCTTAAAAACCACAATATCTGTCATATCGATCATTATAGGTGTAACTGAAATATAACCTTCTTTGGTGCTATGAAAATCAGTACCTTTTGTATAAATACCCATACCAACGTCTCCAATTTCATAAAAAGTATTTTTCTTATTCAAAGTTTTTTTTGCTTTTTTAGATATCTTTCTTTTCCCCAGTAATGAGATCCTTATTCCCTTTATTTTTGAAAAAGGTATATCAGGAATATTAATATTAAATACAGTCTTGAGTGTTTGCAGTTTAGTAAATACAAAATCTAACACATACTGAGTCTTTAAGGGAAGGTCGTCTATATATTTAGGATCTCTCGAATTAATGGAAATTGCATAGCTTCCTAGTTTTGCATGTCTTCCCTCAATAGCTGCACCTACAGTACCAGAATAAACGACATCATCACCCATATTTGATCCAAAATTTATACCACTAAATACTATATCTGGATATTTTTTTAAAATACCTCTGCTACCTATGTGAACACAATCAGCAGGGGTACCATAGACCTTGTAGAATTTTTTAGAAATCATCACAGTTTTGACTGGATGATGAACACTAAGACAGCTACTTGAAGCACTAATATCTTTGTGAGGTGAAACTGTAAGAACATTTCCAAAATCAACTAAAGCATTTCGTAAAACTTTTAGTCCGAGGGATTTACAACCATCATCATTTGACAACAATATATTCACAAATACTCCATATGTAGATATGATGAAAATCATAGTATATCTCTATTTGGTATGAAAAAAGGTAAAAAAATTAAAGAATTAGAAAAATGGCTTAAAAATTCAAAGGACGCAGAGTTTAATGATAATTCTGATGATGTCATAAAGGATTATGAAGAGGTCAATCTAGATAGTGATTTTGAGTACATTTCAACTATTGATAGTAGTTTAGGAGAGTTTGAATATAAAAGTAATGGCGTGCAAGATTATGTGCTGAACAAGCTAAAAAAGAAAAGTATAACAGATATTAGAACTCAGATAGATTTACATGGAGAGACAATAAAAGATTCTATTATCAAGCTAAATGACTTATTCTCTTATGCATACACACATGACATCAAATTCATAAAGATCATTTGTGGAAAAGGGAAAAATAGTATTGATAAAATACCCAGAATAAAAATCACAGCTCAGGCATTTATTAAAACTTCTAATATTGTAAACGCAGCATGTACAGCTATGGATAGAGATGGAGGGATAGGAGTTCTAAAAGTCAAATTGAAAAACTAGTTCGTTCTGAAATATTTAAATTTCTGTATTCTCCTGGCTTTAGATCTCCGATTAGAATTTGTGAATATCTAATTCTGTGTAAGGATACTGTTTTTATTTTAACTTGTGTGAGAGAATTTCTTATTTCCCTGTTTTTACCTGTTGATAAGGTAATGCTATATGCCTTGGTTCTCTTTTTTAATATGTGATTAAATTTGCCGATCTGACCATCATTTATGGGAACACCCTTTAGCAGGGCTCTCATAGACTCATGCGAAATAGGTTTATCAGTCTCTACAAGGTATTCTCTATCGAAATTATTAGATGGATGCATTATTTTGTTTGCAAGATCTCCGTTATTTGTAAACAAAATTAAACCTGAAGTATTTATATCTAATCTACCAATATTTATCCACTTTCCTTTAACTTTAGGTAAATGATCGAATACACTATTTGAATTATGTGCATCTCTCATACTTACAACTTCCCCAATTGGCTTGTAATATTTTATAATTTCAACGACTTGGTCTAGTGCTAATGTTAAATCGATCTGCTTATCGTTGACCTTTACTATATCTCCTGAATACCATTTATCGCCTAAAGACACTACTTTATCGTTAATTTTTATTTTACCAGATTCAATAAGTTGTTCTGCAGATCTTCTCGAACAGTAGCCAATCTTGGAAAGTAATTTTTGTACCCTATACATATTCTTAATAATTGATTATATTAATAAATCATGAAAAAACTTAATATTGCAGTTGTAATTGTATCTGATACCAGGACAGATGATACAGATAAGTCAGGTAAAAAACTCAAACATCTCATAGAAAATGATGGGCATGTTGTTATAGATAAATATATTGTTAAAGATAATATTTATGAGATTAGGAAAGTTGTATCGGATAATATTGTAAATGATAAGGTTGATGTAATAATACTGAGTGGGGGCACTGGTATAACTGGCTCAGATGGAACACCTGAAGCAGTAATTCCATTGATGGATAAAACTATAGATGGTTTCGGTGAACTATTTAGACAAAAGTCTTTTGAAAAGATTAAAACCTCTTCTCTTCAGTCGAGGGCAATTGCAGGTGTTGCGAATAAAACATTCATTTTTGTTCTGCCAGGATCAGTGGATGCATGTATAACTGCATGGCAAGATATAATGACTCATCAACTAAATAGTGATACAAAACCTTGTAATCTTGTAATGCTAATGCCCAGACTCAATGAGTAACTATATAGAATCCACATCAGAAATTTCAGGCAAATCTGATAGGGTATTTTTATCAAAGTAGTCTAAAAATTTCGAGGTAGTCGCGAATAATTCAGGTTTACCTGGTGTTTCTCTGTGTCCCACAACTTTAATCCACTCTAGCTCCAGTAATGTCCTAATAATATTTGAATTTACAGATATACCTCTGATGTCTTCAATATCTCCTCTTGTGACTGGCTGCTTATAAGCAATTATCGCGGTTGTCTCAAGAAATGCTTTTGAAAATTTGTTGGTTCCCTTATCCTTAAGTTTAGAAATATATGCTTCTAAACCCGTCTTTGCTTGAAACCGATAACCACTCGCAACTTGTTTGATATGGATTGCCCTATCAACATACTTTTCATTCAAATTACTAATGCTGGATTCAATTTTCTTCTTAGTGATTTTTTTATCATCAAGTATTTTTAGTATTTGGTTGATAGTAAGAGGCTCGTCGCTTACTAAAAGTAAGCATTCAATTATATTCTCTAGAGAATAGCTCATGACTTTAATCCTATATATAAATTCGACATTGATTCATTCTGGATTATATCAATTAGCGATTCTTTCACTAATTCTAATACAGCCAAAAATGTGACTATTACGCCTAATCGTCCTTCTTTCACATTGAAAAGCTCTTCAAATAGTATGTTATCGTCAACTTTTAAGACTGATAGTATTGAAGACATCCTCTCCCTAACTGAGAGTGTTTCCGACTGTATATTATGTGTGGAAAATATCTCTGCCCTTTTTAAGACATCAATGAATGCAGATTTTAATTGTTCAATTTTAAAGTCTGGAGACTCAATAACTTTTGATTTATCAGAATCAACACCGCGCGTAACTACATAAAAATCCCTATAATTTCTCGGAAGACTCTCAAGTTTTTCAGAAGCATTTTTGTATTTCTGATATTCTAAGAGTCTCTTGATAAGGCTCGCTCTCGGATCATCCTCTTCCTCATCATCTGTATCAGCTGGTAACAAGAGTCTGGATTTAATCTCAGTTAATGTCGATGCCATAACAAGGTAATCTGAAGCGAGTTCAAAATGCATTTCTTCCATGATAGATATGTAACTCATATATTGTTCTGTGATAGGAAATATGGGTAAATCAGTAATATCAATATTCTGTTTTTTTATAAGATATAACAAGAGGTCCAAGGGACCTTCAAATTCCTCTAAAATAATTCGAAGATATTCTGGTGGAATAAATAGGTCCTCAGGTAATTGAGAAATTTTCTTACCATTGTATATGGCAGTTATATCAGTCAATACTAAATCCTATTAATTTATTTACTTCATCGATAGTTTTTCTTGCTCTTTCTGTTGCTCGCATAGCGCCATCCTCCAAAGTGGTTTTCAGATATGATATGTCGGATTTAATCTCATTTGTACTACTTGCAATCGGCTCAACCAGACTTATAACAAGATCTTTCAGTTCAGATTTGAAGAAAGATATCTCTTTACCAGAGAAGAGATTAATAACACTGTCTTTATCAATATTTGATATAGAGCTATATATTGTAATTAAATTATTAATTTCAGGTCTATCAGATAATTCATCGCTAGATGAAGGCATCTTAAGTGAATCAGATTTTGCTTTGCTGATTTTAGTAGATATCTCATCGTTAGAATCTGTCAAAAGAATTCTTGAATATTTAGATACATCTGACTTACTCATTTTATTATTTGCATCTCTTAAGCTCATAATTCTTGGTGCATCTTTATTTATGATTGGATCAGGGAGTTTAAAATATTCATGACGATAGTCAGCATTGAATTTGTGAGCAATGTCTCTTGTGAGTTCTAAGTGCTGTTTTTGATCATCTCCTACAGGTACTTTATCTGCGTGATAGAGAAGTATATCAGCCGCCATAAGGACTGGATATGCATATAGACCAAGTGATGCGTTATCTCGGTTCTTTCCAGCCTTATCTTTGAACTGAGTCATGCGATTTAACCATCCAACTCTAGCAGTACAACTTAGATACCATGATAAAACGCTGTGTTCTCTAACTGAGGCCTGGTTGAAAATAATACATTTTTTTGGATCTAAGCCTGAGGCAAGAAATATAGCCAATACACTCAAAACATTTTCTTTGAGTTCATTTGGATCTTGAAAAATAGTAATAGCGTGTTGGTCGACAATACAAAAAATTGAATCGCATTCGTTTTGAAAGTTAAGAAACTGTTTAATTGCACCTAAGTAGTTTCCTAAGTGTATTTCCCCAGTAGGTTGCACCCCCGAAAAAACAATATCTTTAGACATATTTTCTATCTGTCATCTTTGTATTTTAACATATAATATTAATATGACCGAAGAAAGAATTAAAATGATAAAACATCATTTATCCAGTCTCGAGCCATTAAAGATAAATATCGAAGATGAGGGACATCTTCATATCGGCCACGCTGGGGCAAAATCTGGCGGTCATTTTAAACTATACATCGTATCAAAGTTCTTTGACAATATGAGCATAATTAATAGGCACAAATTAATTTACAAAACGTTGGACAAGTTAATGAAAACAGAAATTCATGCGCTGTCGATAACTGCAAAATCTCCCGATGAGTTATAACTCTAATTTCAGTACGTATGCATCTTCTCTGCCTTCATGACAATCGTAATAATCCCTCCTAACTCCAATTTGTTTGAATAATAATTTCTTATAAAGTGATTGAGCTATTTTATTACTTGATCTCACTTCAAGGATTATATCTTGAGAATTTCTTATTCGAGCATCATTTATGATCAGCTCTATGAGAGAGCATCCAATACCATTATTTCTAAATTGAGAGCTGACAGTAAGATTAAGGATATGAGTTTCTGGATATGAAATCTTTGAAATTACATAACCTACGAGTGTATCTCCAAAGAAAACAGAATATGAATCATAGTTGTACAGAATACAGTCTCTTAATATTTCCTTAGTCCAGGGAAAATCATACGATTTTTTCTCGAGTTCATAAATCATATCTAAGTCCTTTACTCTCATTGGAATAAATCTATAAAGTTCTGAACTTTTAACTACCATTTGTAATACTTTTCAGTAATAAGATATCATCCCAAACTTTACTTTTTTCTGAGGGACTCCTTAATAAGTATGCAGGGTGATAAAAGACTAGCATCGGAATATTGGTATCATTGTAGTAATGTACTTTGCCTCTCAAGGAGGACATTGGTTCGGATGTGTTCATGAGTCTTTCGGCAGCAACTTTGCCTAGAAGGATAATGATATTTGGAGAAATTAAACTAATCTGACTATCCAAGAATCTAGAACACGAATTAATTTCATCGTTACTAGGATTTCTATTTTCTGGCGGTCTACATTTAACAGTATTCGTAATATAGACATTGTCTCTTGAGAGTTTCATCGAGAAAAGTATTTCGTTGAGAAGTTTACCGGCCCTTCCAACAAAAGGTTCACCACTTAAGTCCTCATCTTTTCCCGGAGCTTCACCAATTATAAGTATTTTGGCTTTTTGGTTGCCTTTGCCGAAAACTACATTATTCCTTGTATTTGATAATGAACATGCATGACAATTTTTAGCCTCTAATTCTAGACTATCAAAATTTATCGAATTCATTTTGACATTAGATATACTCTTAATCCATGAAGTATCGATATTCATTAGATTTAATAGCTCATGCTTTCGAGACATTAGATACCTGATAATTTTTTTTGTTGCAAGATCAGGATTCTGATAGATCTTATTTATTGCGTTGAGATAAGCTAAGACAGATGCTTTCACAATATCAGTATCAGCACCATGTCCGTTAACAATAAGCTCATCTTTTACAACTCTAACTGTTACCTCGCCTTGTGCATCAGTTCCTGAAGTTATATTATTTACTGAATATAGTCTAAGATCTACTTTGAGATCAATAATTTCTTTGATTGCATTAAAAGCAGCGTCAACAGCACCGTCGCCCTCAGCTGTAGCCTCTTTCTCTTCGCCTTTGATAGTTAGCTTAATCTTAGCATTTGGTCTTTTATGTGAATCACAAATAACCGACATGTAACTCAACTGTATATCGTCACCTGTTAGAGGAATATTATTAGACAAGCGTATTATGTCCTCATCATATATTTCATGTTTTTTATCTGCAAGCTCCTTGAACCTAGAGAATAAATCATTGAATGCATCATTTGATGCATATTGAATGTTAAGTTCATCAAGTTTCTGCTTAAAGGCATTACGACCTGAGTGTTTACCCAAGACTAGTGAATTGCTTAGTAGTCCAATATCTTCAGCTTTCATAATTTCATAAGTTTCTCTTGATTTAATTATTCCATCTTGATGGATCCCTGATTCATGAGCAAAAGCATTTTTACCAACAATTGCTTTATTTGGCTGGACAGGAAAACCTGTTACACTTGATACAAGCCTTGAGCAGTTCATAATCTTTTTTGTGTTAATCCTTGTATCACATGAGAAAATATCTCTGCGAGTTTTCACAGTCATAACTATCTCTTCTAATGCAGCATTACCTGCTCTTTCACCTAGTCCATTGATGGTACATTCAACCTGTCTTGCGCCATTCAATACCGATGATAGAGAATTTGAAACTGCTAATCCAAGATCGTTGTGACAGTGGACTGAAAAAATAGCGCTATTTGAATTTGGAACATTATCAATAATCCTTGATATGAGATCACCAAACTGATGTGGAAGATTATAACCCACAGTATCAGGTATATTGATTGTAGAAGCTCCTGCATCAATAACTTTCTCTATAATTTTACAAAGAAAATTAAAATCTGATCTGCCGGCATCTTCAGGAGAAAATTCAACATCTTCAACATGATCCCTAGCCATTTTAACTGCATTAACGGCATTGTTAATAACTTCTTCGGGAGACATTTTTAGTTTCATCTCCATATGTATCGGTGAAGTTGCGATGAAAGTATGTATTCTTGAGTATTTGGCATTCTTTAGTGCATCGGCTGCTCTTATAATGTCCTTCTCTAGAGCTCTCGCAAGCGCACAAACCCTTGAATTAGATATGCTGTTAGCTATCTCTTTAACAGCACTATAATCCCCATTACTTGCAATTGGAAAGCCGGCCTCAATAACATCTACATTAAGATCACTCAATGCGTTAGCGATTTGTATTTTCTCTTCAATATCCATTGATGCTCCGGGGCTTTGCTCGCCGTCTCTCAATGTAGTATCAAATATTATTAAATGATCTTTATTCATAAATTTCTAAGATGTTGAATTATATGTTGCATTATAACCTATGAGATTTAAGGTTAAATAGAAAAAATGACTTAGCTGTAGGGTTTTTCTTAATCCTCAGCGTTTGAGGTTGAGTTTGGTTCATAAAGTCCATTTCTTCTTAATCTGCGAATCAAAAACATAGTCGGACCTGATAGGCCATACAGTAAAAAGAATATAAACAAAACTTTAGGTGGGTCAAAAGAAATGAAAGATACAATAAGAGAAATACCAAAGAGCATAAGATGTGGAACTTTTTGTTTTATATTAATGTCTTTAAAACTCAAGTAAGCGATATTACTCACCATCAAAAGTGATAAAGAAATGATCAGCAGAAAAGTTAGAGTCGAATACGAAGACATGTCTGCATTAACATCTTTAAGTAACCAGACATAACATATGATGATAGCTGCCGCTGCGGGACTTGCTAAGCCAACAAAATACTTTTTATCTGTTGTTTGATTTCTTGAATTGAATCTAGCAAGTCTAATAGCTGCTGAAGCTATGTACACAAAACATGCTATATAAGATAGTTTAGCCAGGTAACCAAAAGTCATCATAGACAGACTAGATAAATAAATAAGTAAAGCAGGAGCTATCCCGAAACATAATAAATCTGAGAGACTGTCAAAATGCTCACCAAAAGAGGTCTGTGTATTAGTCAATCTAGCAACCCTTCCATCTAATCCATCTAGAAGCATAGCAAAAAGAATAAATATGGCAGATTGAATGTATAAGGCATTTATTGCGCTTACTATTGAGTAAAAACCACAAAACATAGCTCCTAGTGTTACTAGGTTGGGTAGAAGATATACTGCAGAAACTTTATTCTTTTTTTTTCTCAATTATTTGTTACCTACCAATTTTTCCTTATCCATCCATGACATCATGCTGCGTAGTTTTTTTCCAGTGCTTTCTATTAAATGCTCAGAACCTTCTTTTCTCAACCTATTGAATTCTGGTGAACCAGACTTTATCTCGGAAACGAAATCATTTGCAAATTTCCCGTTTTGAACATCAGCTAATACTAATTTCATTTTAGCCTTAACATGATCGTCAATTAAAAAAGGACCTTTTGTTAAATCACCGTATTCTGCAGTATTAGATATAGAGTATCTCATATCTGTCATACCTCCTTCGTACATTAAATCGACAATTAGTTTTAGCTCATTTAGACACTCGAAGTATGCCATCTCGGGAGCATAACCAGCATCCACAAGTGTTTCAAAACCAGCGAGTATAAGCGCTGTCACACCGCCACATAGAACCGCTTGCTCTCCAAATAAGTCTGTCTCCGTCTCTTCTTTAAAGTCTGTCTCAATTATTCCGGCTCTACCACCACCAATAGCGGATGCATATGCCAAAGCAATATCCTTAGCTTTGCCAGATGTATTGTTATGTATGGCTATCAATGTAGGTACTCCTTTGCCGTTGACAAAAGTTGATCTTACTAGATGCCCCGGGCTCTTGGGTGCAATCATGAATACGTCATGGGAGTCAGCTGGAACAATTTGTTTATAATGAATATTGAAACCATGAGCGAAAGCTACTGCTGCTGACGGCTTTAAATTTGGCTCAATACTCTCTTTGTAGAGGTCCGCTTGATATTCATCAGGTGCAAGTATCATAACAACATCTGCATCTGAAGTTGCATCCTCAATGCTTTCTACACTTAATCCTGCATCTTTAGCTTTAGAGGCACTGGTTGATCCTTCTCTGAGTCCAATTGTAACGTCTGCACCTGAGAACCTTGAAAAAGATCTGAAAGCTGCGCTTAGTCACAAAAACAGGTTAGTTTTTGTAGATGTCATAACAGATCAAACAGAAAATGTATATCCAATGATAGTAAGCGGCAAGGGACATCATGAGATGCATCTTGCTCCATCAGCGAATGAGGATATAGAATTGGCATGAATGAAGATAAAAGACATATTGTTTCACTTCTTGTAGAGAATGAATTTGGATCTCTTTCGCGAATAGCAGGATTATTTTCTGCAAGGGGTTATAATATTCATTGCCTAAGCGTCGCCCCAACCTCAGATGACTCTATATCAAGAATGACACTTGTCACATATTGTA
>CABYTF010000007.1 GCA_902521725.1 uncultured Gammaproteobacteria bacterium | reverse complement strand
ACGTAATAATAGGTAGAAATACTGCTATCGCAGCTTGTACGGGGATAGCAGGTAGCAGCACTATTGGCGATAACTGTACTATCGGAGGTGGTGTAGGTATCAATGGTCACATTTCGATCTGCGATAATGTGCATATTCACGGAATGAGCATGATTACTAAATCTATTAAAACTGAGGGTGAATATGCCTCTGCCATGGCGGCTGATACTGTTCGTAATTGGCGAAGAAATCAAGTATTATTCAGAAATCTGTATAAAAAAAATAGGTAATTAGCAAATGAATATTCAAAACTATCTTCCACATAGATATCCATTTCTCTTGATTGATAAAATTATTGATATAAAGAAGGGAGAAATGATAATAGCACAAAAAAATGTTAGTAATAATGAGCCTTTTTTTCAGGGTCACTTTCCAGAATATCCAGTCTTCCCCGGTGTTCTTCTTCTTGAGGCAATGGCTCAAGCTACAGCTATTCTTGATGTTCAAAGTAATGATAGAGACATGTCAAAACAGTTATATTATTTTGTAGGGATTGATAATGCACGCTTTAAAAAACAGGTATTACCAGGAGACATCATTGTCATAAATGCAAAACTCGTACAAAGCAAAAGTGAAGTTCATAAATTTACTGCAGATTGCAAAGTTGAAGGTGAGATTGTATGTAAAGCTGACCTTATTGGAGCGATAAGACCTAAAAATGATACATGAATCTGCGATAATCGATCCCTCAGCGAAAATTGCTGATAATGTCGAAATTGGCTCAAATTCAATTATAGACAAGAATGTTTGTATATCTGAAGGAACGATCATTAAAGAAAACGCTGTTATCAGAGAAAATACAACCATTGGTAAAAATAATTTAATTTATCAATTCACGACTATTGGAGAGACACCTCAAGACCTTAAGTTTCAAAATGAGAAAACTACATGCACAATCGGGGATGGTAATACTTTTAGAGAATATTGCAGCATACATCGAGGAACATCCGATGGAATTTCCGATACAAATATCGGAAATGATAATTTATTTATGGCTTATACCCATGTTGCGCATGATTGTGTGATAAAAAATAATTGTATTCTATCAAATGGCGCAAGTTTAGCTGGACATGTTAATCTTGAATCGTTTGTATCTCTTGGTGGCTTCACACTTGTACATCAATTCTGTCATATTGGAGAATATGCGTTCTCTGGTTTAGGTACTGTTATATCGCAAGATGTAACACCTTATACCCTGGTGGCTGGTAATCATGCAAAAGCTTATAAAATCAATTCTATAGGTCTTAAAAGAAAAGGTTTTGATTCTGAAAGCATATTAAATCTGGAAAAAACTTTTAAATTATTTGTCAAATCGAAAAAAACAAAGGAGAATAGGGAGCAGGTATACAAAGATTCTAATCTTTCTAATCCATATACAGACAAGTTTGTAAAGTTTATCTTAGAAAGCGAGAGAGGCATCACGCGCTAGTTCAAATTAAATCCTCTGCAATCATCCATAACTTTCTCTCTGGTTCAATAGACAATGTATTTTTAATATCTTTGAACTTACAAAACATGTTATCTCTATACGACTGATCGTTATCTATTTTGTTTAGTTCAACCATAATGTCAATTTGATCAGAGTATGATGGCTGAATGTACTCCTGTACAATAGGTTCTTGTCCAATTTCATCACCAAGGACAAGATTAACTAGACCAATATGTTTTAATTGTACTAGGGATCTCATAATCAAAAATGTTATAAATGACAATTTATACATTACTATCATAGGAACCTCTAATATTGCTAATTCAAGTGTTACAGTTCCAGATGCACATAAGGCCTTCTTACATGAGCTGACTTTGATAATATCTTTACCAGATTCAAGTTTAGAATGAAACTCAGTTGGGAGTAGTTTTTTTAGAAGATCAAATGATGTTTTATTTGCATAGAATATTTTTATTCTCTCGTCTTTATTTTTTTGAATGCAATCAAGCATAGAATAAATATTATTTTTGATTTCAGACTCTCTACTGCCTGGAAATATGCCTAAATCAATATCTCTATCTTCATATTTTTTGACAGAGTTTAATAAATGTACGTCTTGAAATAATGGATGACCCACAAAAGAAACATTATCTGTGTACCTCTGAAAAAATATTTCTTCAAAAGGAAATATTACTGCAAGATGATCTATATTTTTCACTAAATTATGAGCTCTTCGCTCTCTCCAAGCCCATAACTGCGGCGCTATGTAAAAAATAACACGTATACCCAGAGTCTTTGCAAACTTTGCAATCTTCAGATTAAATTCTACATAATCAACCAAAATAATTAAATCAGGTCTAGTCTTATCAATATGACTTTTAGCCAATTTTAACGCATTAGTTATTTCCTTGTATTTTGAAATAACCTCCATGATTCCTACAACAGCAATATTTTCGGTATCATAAATCAAATTAGCAGAGGTATTCTTTAACTCCTTTTGTCCAAATGCATCGAAAATTATATTAGGATTCATCTTTTCATGCTCTCTAACATATCGAGCAGCATGTTGATCACCTGATGATTCACCAGCGATGACCAATATTCTTTTTTGCCTATTCATAGTTATTTAAGACACTGCTTATTGTTTCAATATCTTTAAGCTCTAATTCTGGATAAATGGGGAGCGAAAGACATTGATTTGATACTTTCTCAACCATAGGAAGATCATCACATTTAAAGTTAGCATAGGCTTTATATTTATAAATTGGTTTAGGATAATATATTCCATATGGAATCATATGTTTCTTAAGGTGCTTTTCTAGTTTTTTTCTGTTTTCAACTCTAATTGTAAATTGATTGAATGTATGTTTTCCGTTGATATCCCTAAAGGGCAGTCTAATTTTATCATTTTTGATTAGCCGGTAATATGACTCTGCTACGTCTATTCTTTTATCAATAAACTTATTAATATGTTTCAATTTAATATTTAATATTGCAGCTTGAATTTCATCTAGACGACTATTGTAACCAATCATATCATGTTGATTTCTTTTAATCCCACCGTGAGTCCTTAATTTAAGTAATGATTCATAGATCTTCTTATTTTTTACAGTAATGAGACCACCATCCCCGAAACAGCCAAGATTTTTTGTAGGAAAAAAGCTAAAACAGCCAATATCACCATATGATCCAGTTTGTTTAGTTTTATATGTTGAGCCAAATGATTGTGCGCAATCCTCTATATGTGACAAATTATACTTTTTTGCAATTCGAGAAATATTATCGAGTTCACATGCTTGTCCAAATAGATTAACAGATAGTATCGCTCTAGTTTTTTTTGAAATCAATTTTTCTAGTTTTTTTGGATTTATGTTAAATGTATGAGGATTAATATCTGCAAATATAGGTTTAGCACCCACAAGTGATATTGCCTCAGAAGTTGCAAAATATGTAAATGGAGTAGTTATTACTTGATCATTATTGCCGATGTTTAGTGCACGAAGTGACATAACAAGCGCATCAGTTCCTGAGTTACAACTGACTGTATATCTTGTACCTAAATATTTACCAACACTCTCTTCAAAAATTTTTACATTTTCACCAAGTATATAGGAACCTGAGGACAGCACTTTAGACACACTTCTGATGATGTCTTTTTCAAACATCTTATATTGTTTTGTTAAATCAAAAGTTTTCATTTTCTTAGGAGATTTCTTGTTATTTTTTTTGCAATAGTAAGAGCTTTCAGCCCACACTCACCCGATGTCATTGATTTCTCTCTACCATAACAGGTATTTATAAAATTTTTAATCTCCTCATTTAAAGGGTCACTTTTTTTAAATTGAAATTTTGTCGTTTTAAAAGAGTTATTTTTACTCTTTACCAACCTCTTTAATTCATTATTGATGAAGTCAACTGAGTAATATGCATTTTTTAAAAATATTCTCATCTTACGTTCATTTTTTGCACTGATTCTACTGGCAGTTAGATTTGCCACTATGTTATCCTCAAATTCTACTCTAACATTGGCAATATCAATAAGATTTGTTATTACTTTTTTTCCAGACACTGATAATTTTTTTACACGCCTATCAATCAAAGATGAAACTATATCAATATCATGAATCATTAGATCGAGCACTACATCAACATCTATTGCCCGGGGATTAAATTTACACAACCGATGTACTTCAATAAATTCTGGAGCATTAATCAGAGACTTTAATTTCCTAATTGCAGGATTAAATTGTTCCAAGTGACCTATCTGTAATATACATTTTCTCTTTTTTGCGATCAAGTTTAACTTTTTTGCCTGACTTACTGATTCAGTCATTGGCTTTTCTAGTAAAACATGAACTTTATTATCTAGAAAAAACTTTGCAATTGAAAAATGTGTAATGGTTGGAGTAACTATAGATACAGCATCTACCTTTCCGATTATATCTTTATAAGAAGTAGCTCTATAAACCCCTTCTGAATCCACCATATCCAAATTCTTCTGATCAATATCAACGACTGATGTTAAGTTGACAGATTTATTTGATTTATATTTTTCAAAATGAAATTTACCCAAATAGCCTAACCCAATCACGCCAACTCTAATTTTGCTATTCACCATATGTCATTTTTTTATGTAGATTGATAGAATGGACATTATATACCATTTACATGAAATCAAGAAAAATAATAGCTGGAGTTGATGAGGTAGGACGAGGAAGTCTTATTGGCTCAGTTTATTCTGCAGCAGTAATTTTACCAGATCACGGATCTAGCTTGAGACTCAAAGATTCAAAAAAACTCACTGGAAAGTCACGAATAGAACTTGCAAATAGCATAATTAAGGAATCTATATGTATTTCTATAGGTATAGCCACGAAAGATGAAATTGATTCTATTAATATCCATCATGCAACCCTTCTAAGTATGCGGAGGGCAGTTTATAATTTAAACATTAGACCGAATCTTGTTTTAGTTGACGGGCTATATGAGCCAAAGATTGAAATAGACTGCGAATCTATCGTTAAGGGGGACAACAAAGTTGAACAAATCTCTGCTGCTTCAATCATCGCCAAAGTAGCTAGAGACTCTGAAATGGTTTTTTTACATGATAAATTCAAAATGTACAATTTTAAGAAGAATAATGGCTATGGAACACGTCAACATTTAGAAGTTATAGAAAGTTTGGGAAAAACAATTTACCATAGAGAATCTTTTATTAAACAAATATGAAATACTTCACACATCTTCACTTACATACTTCTTATTCGTTAAACTCCGGAACCATCAAAATAGATGATCTAATAAATATAGCTAAAAAGAGAAACATTTCTTCTTTAGCAATGACTGACCATCTGAATATTTTTGGAGCAGTTAAATTTTATAACAAATGCATTAAAGCGCGCATTAAACCTATAATAGGATGTGAAATCCCTCTTATAATTGAACAAAACAACAGGATCGATAATATAGTTTTATTATGTCAAAATATTAATGGATACTATAATCTCAACAAAATATTATCATCTATCCATAAATCTAGATCATCTGATCTTGGAGCTAGCTTAGAGCTTCTAAAAAAATATAATGGCGACTTAATTTGTTTATCAGGTGCACGCAATGGGTTGTGTGGTGTGAATATGCTTCATACTCCCGTAGATCTTACAAGACAAAGAATAAAGACCATCTCAGAAATATTTGACGATAGATTTTATATTGAGATAGACAGAACAAACAGAGTAAATGAAAATGAATACAATAATATTGCCTTATCTTGCGCGAGAGATCTTACTCTGCCTATTGTAGCTTCAAATGATGTTTTATTTATGAATGATACCGACTATGAAGCTAATGAAGTTAAGGTATCAATTATCCAAAAAACAAAATTAGATGACAGGGTTAATCAAGATGAATACTCACCTGACCAATATTTTAAATCTCAAGATGAAATGCTATCACTTTTTAAAGATCAAACTTCCGCTTTAAAAAATATCTCTAATATTATAGAAAGGTGTAATTTTAAATTTCCAAAATTTAAATACCATCTTCCTAGATTCTCAAATCCTACCAAAAAAGATGATGATCAGTATTTTCGCGATCTTTGCGATGAGGGACTGAATATGTATCTGCAATCTAATGATTGTTGTAAGAGAAGATACACTGATAGGCTTGACAATGAGATATCTGTTATACAAAAAATGGGATTTGCAAGTTATTTTCTAATCGTACAAGAGTTTATTTCATGGGCTAAAGATAATGATGTTCCAGTTGGACCGGGTAGAGGATCAGGAGCAGGATCGCTAGTAGCATTTGTTCTTGGAATCACTAACATCGATCCTTTAAAATACAATCTACTGTTTGAAAGATTTTTAAATCCAGAGAGAATATCAATGCCTGACTTTGATATTGACTTTTGTATGAATAAAAGGCAGAAAGTTATAGATCATATAATTAATACATATGGACAGGATAAAGTATCTCAGATAATTACTTACAACACACTCTCTGCAAGGGCAGTTATCAGAGATGTTGGAAGGGTTTTAGATTACTCATATGGGTTCGTTGATTACATTGCAAAATTAATCCCATTTACTCTAGGAATAACAATTGATGATGCATTAAAAGTCAGTAAAGAACTCAAAAGTGAATATAAAACAAGAGATGATGTCAGAGCACTTATTGACCTAGCAAAAAAAATTGAGGGATTACCTAGAGGTGCTGGTACACATGCAGCAGGAATAGTTATTTCCCCAACTGATATTACAGATTTTATGCCTATTTACTCACTTGAAGATAAGAATGAATTAATAACACAGTTTGATAAGGATGATATTGAATCCTTGGGTTTGGTCAAATTCGATATATTAGGACTCACTACACTTACAATCATAGATGAAGCATTAAAAATGATCTCTCATAATCATGAACCTATCAGTCTAAACTCTATACCTTTAGATGATCAAAAAGTATTTAACCTACTCAAAAATAAAATGACGACAGGCATTTTTCAACTTGAATCTTTGGGTATGAAAAAATATATGGCACAACTTCAACCTGATAGATTTGAGGACATAGTAGCGCTAGTTGCATTGTATAGACCTGGTCCTCTTGGTACAAATATGGTCGATGATTTCATTGCAAATAAACATGGAGCTGATATTAAATATGAGCATCCACTATTAGAAAATATTTTATCTGAAACTAATGGCTTAATACTATATCAAGAACAGGTCATGGAAATTGCGAAATCACTTGGCAACTATACTCTTGGTGATGCTGATTTGCTCAGAAGAGCAATGGGTAAGAAAAAACAGAAAGAAATGGAAAATCACCGATCAAGGTTCGTAGATGGATGTAGTAAAAACAAAATAAACGAAAATATTGCTAGATCAATATTTGATAAAATGGAAAAATTTGCTGGTTATGGCTTTAATAAATCTCACTCAGTTGCATACGCGCTATTATCCTATCAAACAGCATACCTAAAGGCGTACTACCCCACAGAATTTTTCTCTGCAGCACTATCCTCAGATATGGATAATACAAATAAAATAATAAACTTGTTGGCAGCATGTAATGAATCAGATATTAAGATTAATGCTCCAAATATAAATTCGTCAAAATATAATTTTGAGCCATGTGATAATGAATCTATTAATTATGGTCTGTGTGCAATCAAAGGGGTTGGTGAAAATGCGGCAAAACATATAACTGAAGTTAGACTGAAGGATGGTTTATTTGCAGATATTAACGACTTCTGTTCAAGAATAAATTTGAATACCGTAAACTCAGGTACTATCGAATCTCTTATATCTTCTGGATGTTTTGATAGCATTAGCAAAGAATCTAGGACTTATAATATTGATAATTTAAATAAACTTATGTCTCAAGGATTAAAAACTCAGCTAGATATAGCATCAGGACAAAGTGAACTATTTACTGGTGAAGTGAATGAAATAGTTACTAGAAAAGAAAAAAAATTATCTGTTATTTCACCATCAAATGATGAGCTTATCAGAGAGAGAAAAGTTTTAGGATATTACTTATCAAGTCATCCTATCAATAAATACAAAAAGGAATTGATTGAAATGAAACTAAAAGATATTTTACAAATCAATGACAATATTATTAATAATTCTATTACAAAAATGACTACAACTGTATCAGGAGTAATATTAGATTCACGATCACAAAAGATCGGTAAAAACAAATACATAAATATATTTAAAGTTGATGATGGTAGTCAGTGTATAAATATTTCCTTTTTTGAAGAAAAATATCTGAAATATAAAAGTATCATTAGAGAAGATACAGTCTTATTTTTCAACGGCGAGGTCTTTATTGATGATTATGACTCGCAATTATCAATGCGCGCTGAAAGTGTTTTTACACTAGATGTCGCTAGAGAGAAGTATTCTAAATATTTGAAAATAGTTCTATCATCAGATCATGTATCTAAAGAAAAGATTTATAATATTAAAGAAATAATTTCAAATAATAATTCTGGGAAAACTAAAGTCATTCTTTCATATAAAAATCGTAATGTAATCGTTCCAGTGAGTTCCAAAGAAGATATATATGTTAAGATAAATGATAAACTATTATCTGAAATTAGATCAATTGCTGGAAATGAAAATGTCGAAATTAAATACCAATAGTATTTTCATTTATATTTAATATAATACAACAATGTCTGATTATAATCCGAATTACTTAGATTTTGAGAAACCATTACTAGAAATTGATAATAAGATTAAAGCTATTAAGACCAGTGCTAGCGCATCTCAAAAAGATATAAATAAAATAGAGTCACTTAATAAAGAACTTGAAAAGAATATATCAAAAATATTCTCTTCATTATCAGACTGGCAAATATCTCAAATTGCTAGGCACCCTTTACGCCCCTATACATTGGATTATATTTCTAATATGTTTACTAATTTTATAGAAATACACGGCGATAGAATGTTTGGTGATGATAAAGCAATCATTTGTGGTTTAGCAAATATAGAGAACGAGTCTGTAATGTTAATAGGTCACCAGAAAGGACGAGACTCAAAGGAGAAAGTATTTCGTAATTTTGGTATGCCAAAACCTGAAGGATATAGAAAAGCACTGCGAGCTATGAAGCTGGCTGAAAAATTTAACATTCCTATACTTACGTTCATTGATACACCCGGAGCATATCCAGGAATAGATGCAGAATCCAGAAATCAGAGTATAGCAATAGCAGATAATTTATACGAGATGTCTAAAATTAAATGTCCGATCATATCTGTCGTTATTGGAGAGGGGGGCTCTGGAGGTGCTTTAGCTATCGGTGTTGCAGACAGACTTGCTATGCTGCAGTATAGTATATACTCGGTCATTAGCCCAGAAGGCTGTGCGTCTATCCTTTGGAAAGATGCAGCTAAAGCTAATATTGCAGCTGAAGCCTTATCTATCACATCAGAGAAACTTCTTGGTCACAAGCTTATTGATAGGATAATACCAGAGCCATTAGGTGCTGCTCATAGAGATTATAATGCTATGTATTCCTCGCTAAAGTCTAATATAATTGAGATGGTAAATGAGGTTAAAGCAGTTCCACTATCAGAACTATTGGACTCAAGAGCATCAAAAATTTCATCTTATGGACAATTTGAATCTAATTAAAGTCAAAAATAAAGTATATCAATCCCTTGAAAATACAGGCTACAATAATTTTTTATTAGCTATAAGTGGTGGACCCGACTCTCTTTTTCTATTAAAGATGGTTCATGAATTATCAAATGAGCATGATTATAGTATTCGAGCAATTCATGTTAATCATAATTTTTCACCTAATTCTGGAGATATGGAAAATTATTGTGTTAATGCTTGTAAAGAGCATGATGTAGAGCTAGTTATCAAAAACTTAAATAGTAATACAAAAAGTAATATAGAAGACCACTTAAGGGATCAAAGATACAGAGAGATATTTACTGTTATGAATGATAATGAAGCTTTAGTATTAGGTCATCACTTTGATGATCAAATTGAAACATTTTTTTATCGTCTATTTCGAGGTTCATCTCCAATCGGTCTCTCATGCATGAAGGAGATATCTGTAAGAGAAAGCAGAAAAATCTGTAGACCACTCTTATCATTTTCTAAAAAAATAATAGAAAAGTGTGCAGAAGAAGAAAGAATTAAATTTATCCATGATTTGACCAATAATGACATCAGTTTTGATAGAAATTATATTCGTAAAAACATAATACCTACCGTTAAGAAAAGATGGACAGGATTTAGCAAAGTAATGGAGCATAATATTATGTTACAGAACTCTTATAAAAACATTGCTAATGACTATTGCAAAGCAATCTTCGATCATATTGTCACGAATAAACAAGCAGATATTAATGTGCTGAAAAGCTATCCTAAATATTTACATAGTATATTCCTTAGATATTTTATGAGCCAAAGCATTAATTATGAACTAAGTAAAAATGAATTATCAAGTATCCTAAAACTATTTTATAGCGACAATAATAACTATCCTAAAATCATACTTAAAAATAATCTATCGATTATTAGATATAATAATTTTTTCTATATTGTTGAGGATAAAATTAAAAACAACCTTAGTGAGCAGCTATGGGATTTAAAAGACGATATTTTCTTTGGGGACTTCAGTTTGACTATCAAGGAGTTAAAAGATAAAGGAATTTATGACTGTTTGTGCAAAAAAGCACCCATTACACTGAGAAATGTAAAAGGTAAAGAGCGCATGATGCTCAATAAACATAATCATCAAGAATTAAAGAAAATCTTTCAGTCTAAGAGTATCCCTCTGTGGGAAAGACAGAGGTTTATCTTACTTTTCTCTAAAAATGAGTTGCTAGTTGCATGTGGGTCGGAGCATACTTTCATTTCAACTGAGTTGAGATAAATATATATCTTTTTGTTCTAATAGATTATAATTTAAAAATCTGAATGGCTAGATATATATTTATTACAGGTGGTGTCGTTTCATCCCTTGGAAAAGGTATTGCAGCCGCCTCCCTTGCTTCTTTGTTCAAACTCAGAGGATATAAGGTCTCACTCCAAAAGCTTGATCCATATATAAACCTTGACCCTGGTACCATGAGTCCTTTTCAACATGGAGAGGTATTTGTTACTGAAGATGGCGCTGAGACTGATCTAGACTTAGGTCATTATGAGAGATTTGTGGGAATTACCATGAGCCAAAATTCTAATGTGACTGCAGGTAGGGTTTATTCAAATGTAATAAAAAAGGAACGTGAGGGAAAATATCTTGGCAGTACAGTTCAAGTAATTCCGCATGTGACAGATGAAATTAAAGCTCTCATAAAAAGAGGGTCTAAAGGTGCAGATATCTCTTTTGTTGAGGTTGGGGGCACTGTTGGTGATATAGAGTCTCTTCCATTTCTAGAGTCTATCAGGCAGTTGAACATGGAAATGCAAGATAGTCATACTTTATTTATTCACTTAACTCTTTTGCCTCTTGTGGAAGTAACAAACGAGATTAAGACTAAGCCAACGCAGCATTCTGTAAAAGAATTAAGATCCATAGGGATACAACCTGATGTTTTATTATGTAGGGCTAAAAATAAAATCGATAATCATATTAAAAATAAAATATCTCTATTTACTAATGTTCATAAAGATGCAGTCTTTTCAGCCCAAGATGCATCCACAATATATCAAATACCGATCGAGTATAAAAATCAAAAAGTTGATGACTATATCTTGAAAAAATTAAGACTTCCGCATAAGAAATCTGTGATTAAACCATGGGTAACATTTACAAATAAACTAAAAAAATGTAAGAGAAAAGTAAGAATTGGAATGGTTGGTAAGTATGTTGAACTAGCTGATTCCTATAAATCTCTTAATGAATCTCTTCTTCATGCGTCTGTTCATAATGATACTTCCCTTGAAATTGAATTTATTGATTCAGAAGATATTAAAAAATCAAACATGAAAATGCTAAATAATCTTCAAGGAATTGTAGTCCCTGGTGGATTTGGTAATAGAGGCGTGAATGGTAAAATACTCACCGCTTATCATGCACGTATAAATAATATTCCATATTTAGGGATTTGTTTAGGAATGCAAATATCAGTAATAGAATTTGCCAGAAATGTTTTAGGACTCAAAAAGGCTAATAGTACAGAGTTTGATCTTAATACTCCTCATCCTGTTATCTCTCTTGTTTCTGAGTGGGAAGATTATAAGAAAGGCAAACTTAAAGGTAATATTGATCAACTTGGCGGCACTATGAGACTGGGTGCACAAAAATGTAAGCTCGTAAAATCATCATTGGCACATACACTCTATAAAAAGAATGTCATAACCGAAAGGCATAGGCACAGGTATGAGGTTAATAATAGCTATATCAATAAATTCAATAATACAGATTTGTTATTTTCTGGGTATTCAGGAAATAGAGATTTGATGGAGATTCTAGAGCTAAAAAATCATCCTTGGTATTTGGCTAGTCAATTTCATCCGGAATTTACGTCATCACCTATGAAAGGCCATCCGCTCTTCAATAGCTTTATTAAAACTGCATATGACACAAAATAAATATAAACTTGTTTCAACAGACTATTTTACATTCATTTCTGGTCCCTGTGCTATTGAATCCGAAAAAATGGCTATGATGACCGCTGAGTTCTTAAAAAATATCTCTGAAAAGTTAAATATAAATTTTATCTACAAATCATCTTTTGATAAAGCTAATAGATCTTCTGTTGAATCGAAAAGAGGTGTTGGTATTACTAAAGGACTAGAGATATTAAATAAGGTTAGAAATGAATTTGATATTCCTGTCTTAACTGATGTACATGAATATACTCCATTTGATGAGGTAGCTGATGTGGTTGATGTCCTTCAAACACCAGCCTTTCTATGTCGACAAACAGATTTTATAGTTAAGGTAGCAAGTACAGAAAAACCGATAAATATAAAAAAGGGTCAATTCATGTCGCCAGAAGAAATGAAATTCGTTGTTAAAAAAGCACAATCAACTGGTAACAAAAGTATATATTTATGTGAAAGAGGATACATGTTTGGGTATAATAACCTTGTTTCTGACATGAGATCACTTGTAGTATTGAAGGAGAACGATTGTCCTGTAGTTTATGATGCATCTCATTCAGTTCAGAGGCCGGGCGCGAATAATGGTGCTTCAAGCGGCGATAGGAGGTATATTTCTCCTCTAGCAAAAGCGGCTACAGCAGTTGGTATAGATGCATTATTTATAGAATCACACCCAGATCCATCAAGTGCAATTAGTGATGGTGATAATTGCCTAAATATCAAGGATATAGAGGGTTTACTTAAAGAAGTTATAAAAATTCATAACGCTGTAAAGAACTAACATCAGGGAAGTTTAATGAACAAAATTAGGAAAATTATAGGACGTCAGATTATTGATTCACGGGGAAATCCTACATGTGAAGCAGATGTAATACTTGAAAATGGTATAGTAGGGCGGGGCGCAGTCCCATCAGGAGCATCTACTGGAAAACTGGAAGCTTTGGAGCTAAGGGACAATAATGCCGATAATTATGATGGGAAATCAGTACTAAATGCCATATCGAACATAAATCTTGAAATTTCATCCAAAATTGACACCAATTATGAGTTCACGCAAGAATCATTCGACCATTTTTTAATTGATTTAGATGGTACGCCAAATAAGGAGAGATTAGGTGCTAATGCAATACTCGCAGCAAGCATTGCATTTGCAAAAGCGACTGCATTAAGTAAAAATATTCCATTATATCAGTCACTTACAGATGAATCTTCATATATGCTTCCAATACCTATGATGAATATTATAAATGGAGGCTGTCATGCTAATAATCGCCTAGACTTTCAAGAGTTCATGATATTGCCCATTGGCTTTGATCTTATTAGCTCTTCTATAAAAGCAGGAGCTGAAATATTCCATTCATTGAGGAAATCACTTGATAAGCTCAAAATGTCGACTGCTGTGGGTGACGAGGGTGGTTTTGCACCAGATTTAGATGGTAATAGAGAGGCATTAGAATTAATTTTAGAATCAATAAGTAAAGCTGGATACAAACCTGGCGAGGATATTTTTCTCGCTCTCGATGTTGCAAGCAGTGAATTTTATCATAATGGTCATTATGAGCTTGCCTCTGAGAATCTCAGTCTTACATCAAGTGAGTTTATTAAATATCTAACTAATCTTAGAGCTGATTATCCAATTATATCTATAGAGGATGGTATTGCTGAAGATGATTGGGATGGCTGGTTTGATTTAACTAAAGAGCTAGGCATGAATACTCAATTAGTTGGAGATGATTTATTTGTCACAAATCCGGATATTTTTAAAAAGGGTATAGAAAAGAAAATTGCTAATTCAATTTTAATTAAGTTAAATCAGATCGGGACGATTACAGAAACATTAGATGCAATCAATTTAGCAAAAGAAAATGACTATAATTTTATAATTTCGCATAGATCTGGTGAAACAGAAGATGTCACAATTGCTGACTTAGCGGTTGCTACATCATCAGGTCTAATAAAAACAGGATCAATGTCAAGATCTGATAGGGTAGCAAAATATAATCAATTGATAAGAATTGAAGAGGAACTAGCAACACTTGTGCCAAATAACAAATTATCAAAATACATTAACTAATGAAAAAAATACTTTTTATTTCTGGCTTATTTGTATTAATTAATTTGAATTATTCTCTTTTTTTAAAAAATAATAACATCTTTGACTTCTTATTTTTAAATTCAGAAAATAATCTTCTGATAAGTAAGATCGAAACTCTCGAAAAGAAAAATAATGATCTTTCCCTAAAGATTAAAGAACTCTCATCTTCGTCTCATGCTTTAGAAAATTTTGCTAGATATAATCTTGGCTTAGTTAGAAATGATGAAACATTTGTTCATGTAATAAAAAAATGATAAAAGATATTTCTGTTGTTTTACTTGGTGCAGGAAAAAGTAAAAGATTTGACACAAATACGCTCAAGCAAAATGTTAAAATTCATGACAAAAGAGTAATAGACTATTCTGTTGATTTTTTTAGAAAACACTTCAAAGTCTCGAAAAAATATTTTGTAATTAATAAAAAAATTCAACTTAAAACACTTGCAGAAAATGAGCATATACTATACGGATCAACTAGTAGACTGAAATCCTTAAATAATTGTCTGAATTATATCTCTAGTAATAATCTTCAAACGAAATATTTACTTGTACACGATGTTGCAAGACCTGTTCTTAATCTAGCAGATATAAAAAAAATTATTAGGGAAATTCATAAAAAAGTTGATGGATCAACATTAGGGTACCCACTTACTAACGCAGTCAAAGAGGTAATAAATAATACTATATATTCCAATATTCATAAATCTAACTTATGGTCAACATTTACACCTCAAATATTTAAAATGGAAAAACTTCATCAATCAGTTAAAGCATGTTTAGATGAAAAGTATGATGTGGATGATGATATTGAGGCATTATTGTTGAATAGCCTGAAATGCTCTATGATTATGTCTAGTCCAACTAATATTAAAGTTACTTATAAAAGTGATATTAATTATATTAAGAAGTTATTATGAATGATATACGCATTGGTTTTGGTTATGACTTTCATAAACTTATAGAAGGTGACTCACTAAAATTAGCTGATGTAAGGATTAAATCAGACTATACAGTTTATGCTCATTCTGATGGCGATATTGTCTTACATGCTTTATCTGACTCAATATATGGTGCGATTGCTAATGGCGATATAGGCACGCATTTTCCATCAAATGATAAAAATCTTAATATTCGTAGTAGTGAAATTCTATCTCATGCCTATAAAATGCTTGAGGCGTCTGATTATCACATCAGTAATGTAGATATTACCATTGTACTAGAAAAGCCTCGCCTTCAAGATTTCATATTAGAAATGAGAGAAAATATTTCTCGTTTGATATCACTAGATATCGATAGGATAAGTATAAAGTCATCAACCTCCCAGAAAATAGGCCTTATTGGTAATAATCAAGCAATAGCATGCTATTCATCTATTCTTGTTAAAAAATGAAAATATCATCAAATTCCATTATCATTAATGTCGACTCAACTATTTTAAGTAAAGAAGAGTGTAAATTATTGGAAAATGAGATTATTGGGGGTGTAATTTTATTTGATCATAATTATGAGCACGTCGAACAGACTATATCGTTAATCGATTCAATAAAATCAATCAATAATAATATATTAATTGCTGTAGATCATGAGGGTGGCCGTGTGCAGAGATTTAGAGAAGAATTTACTTCACTACCTTCTTTTGAGAGTATTGGAAACATATATTCAGATGATCAAGATTTAGCTGATGAAATTGCATACTATTGTGGTTATATCTCTGGATTTGAACTTAAGCAAGTAGGTATAGATATTAATTTTTCACCCGTTGTTGATTTATCATCAGAGAGTAATGTATTAAACAGTAGAACTTTCTCTAGAAATCCAGAAGCAATTTTTAGATTAGCATCAAGATATATAATGGGACATATTGATAATGGAATTATGCCGGTTCTTAAACATTTTCCAGGTCATGGTGCTGTTTTATCTGACACTCATACTACTATATCAGAGTGTAATTTTGACTATGATGAATTATCTCCTCATGTTGAGCCATTTAAAGAATTATATAAAAAATTCAAAATTCCAATTATGACTAGTCATATTACCTATAAAAAAATATCACCACAGCCAGTTACTGTGTCCTCAAAGTGGCTATCTGAATTATCGAAGACCATATTTGATCAGAAACCTATATTTATTAGTGATGATTTAGAAATGTCTGCTATTTCTAAGAACTTCGAGAATGAATCAAAGGTTGATATTCTAAATAAAACATTTAATGCAGGTTGTAATTTGGCGATTATTACTACAATGCAAAATAAGCAAATCATTAAATGCAAAGAAAGTTATTACTATTTTCAAAAGGAGTATATTGATCAAAGTAATAATATTGACAAGACTATTGCTGAAGATATTAATCTGCTATGCTTTAAAGATAAAAGCTTTTATGAAGATAATAGCAAAAATTATCATAACGCGCTTGAGGGTTTAAAAAGTCAAATAGAAAAAAAATGAATATAATTTTAGATAATACATATTCAAGTTTAATCTCAATAACAATCATTGCTTTAGTCTTATTGTTCATTAAAAACAGACTTATAAATATAATCCTAAAAATATCTGAAAAAACTAATACTGTGTATGATGAACTACTACTTCATTCAATTAAAACTCCGTCATCTTACCTTATTGTAATCGGTTATCTGTTGATTATATTTGATTATTTTATAAAACAATATTTGATTGAATTTACATTTTCATTATCAAGCTCAATTTTTTTACTAGTTATACTAATGATCTCTTGGTCAATTTTACGTGGGTTAAATTTTTACTTGGCATCGAAGCCTTTTATTAAAAATCTAAGCAGTGACGATGATGCGACACTTGTGTCTGAGACTTATGAAATTGTCGTCAGAATTATAAAAGTTATTGTTATAGTAATTACATTATTAATTATCATGCAGGAACTTGGTCTGAGCATTTCTGGACTACTTGCTTTTGGTGGTGTAGGCGGTCTAATTGTTGGTTTAGCTGCCAAAGACCTTCTTTCAAACTTTTTTGGCGGAATGATGATATTTTTTGATCGTCCATTTAGAGTAGGAGAATTCATTAAGTCGCCTGATAGGAATATTGAGGGTATTGTTGAAAAGATAGGCTGGAGGTTAACAGTAGTTAGGACTTTTTCTAAGAATGTTCTATATATTCCGAATACTGCCTTCTCAAGCATAATAGTTGAAAATGCTACGAGAATGTCAAACAGACGAATTAATGAGACTATTGGCATACGTTATGATGATTTAAGTAAGATGAAGTCTATTATTGATGACGTTAACACGATATTATCAAACAATAAAAAAATTGATCAGTCTCAAAAAGCTAAAGTATATTTTAAAAGTTTCTCAGCATCTTCATGTGATTTTTTTATATATGCCTTCACTGTTACAAAGGACTGGGAGGAATTTTTAGCCATTAAACAAGACATTCTCCTTGATGTCTCAGATATTATAGAAAAGCATAAAGCAGAAATAGCATACCCGACTACAACAGTTTTTATAAATAAAGACTAGTCCGATACATCTTTCATCATCGAAATAACTTCTTCACATAACTCACAGAAGTTATCTTTAGAGATGTTCTGATATTTTAAATTATATTGATCAGTTAATTTAATTTTATTCTTTAATACAAAATGATTAATTAATTTATCATTATCTATCAGACTTTTAGGATTTAAAGTTATGACAGTATTCTCTTTGTTAATTTTAATTTTGTCGGCTTTAATACGATTGCCTTCGATCTTCACTCGAGTAAGAGAAAAGAGATTTTTTAGATAATCAGGTATAGGGCCATATACATCTTCAAGTTTGGATACAATGTGATTAATATCATAATCATTCTTTGCATTAGAAATATCATTGTATATATCTAAACGAAGGAAAATATCTTCAACATAATCTTGTGGTATTAAAGTGGAAATGTAGCAATCGACATCTGTGTGGATATGGTTATTAGTTTCATGGTGATTTTTCAACTGCTTTATAGCTTTCGATAGCATCGATGTATACATTGCATAGCCTATTTCAAATATTTGTCCACTTTGTTCTTCTCCTAATATTTCACCAGCACCCCTTATTTCTAAATCATGGCCTGCTATTTCTATACCACCTGCTAAACTTTTTGTTTTCACAAACGCGTCTATTCTTTTTTCTGCATCTTTTGTAAAATTATTCTGATCACACAATATAAGTGCCGCATAGGCTTGCTTGTTACTTCTACCAACTCTTCCTCTAAGTTGATGTAACTGTGATAATCCAAAGTTTTGCGCATCATTTATAATTATTGTATTCACATTAGTCATATCTAGTCCACTCTCAATTATACTAGTGCAGACTAAAATATTAATTTGTTCATCAAGAAAGCTATTCATAATTTTTTCAATTTCATTATTTGATAATCTTCCATGAACCTTTTCGATAATAATATTTTTATTACATTTCTTAATTAAATTTATCTCATCATCCATAGTTTCAATATTATTATGGATATATAGTACCTGACCACCTCTTGTTATCTCACGTTGAATATATCTATTCAGGTTATCATCTGATTTGTTGATTATAGCTGTTTCAATATTCTTCCTACCTACAGGTGGAGTATTGATGATACTCATATCTTTTATTTCTGAAAGTGTTGAACTCAAAGTTCTAGGAATAGGGGTTGCAGTCAAAGCCAACACATCTATATTCTCTTTTATTTGTTTTATAGACTCTTTGTGTTTAACTCCAAACTTATGCTCCTCATCAATTATCAATAAACCCAAGTCAGCACATTTGAAATCTTTATTCAACAGTGCATGCGTACCGATTAGGATATGTATCTGATTATTATGTAGTTTATTAATGATGGATAATCTCTCAGGTCTACTGGTTGCTCTTGTCACTATGCTGATATTATGAGAGTATTTCGCAAACCTTCTTTTAAAAGTTTCGAAATGTTGTTTTGCTAAAACTGTTGTTGGAACAATGATGATCACTTGTTTGTCATTATTAGCAGCAATGAAACTTGCCCTAAGTATCACCTCTGTTTTTCCGAAACCAACATCACCACAAACTACTCGGTCCATAGACTTAATTGAGCACATATCTGATATTACATCATTAATAGTATTCAGCTGATCATCTGTTTCCACATAAGGAAATAAACTACAAAACTTGTCATAAGCTAAGTTATCTAAGCTGAATTTATATCCATTACTTAACTCTCTTTTAGCCTGTACTCGAAGTAACTCAACTGCTATATCATCAATCTTTCTTTTAGCTCTCTGCTTAATTTTATGCCACTTATCAGAACCTAACTGTGAAAGTTTCGTATTTATGCTCGTGTTACCAATATATTTCTGAATAAGCATCATTGAGGTTACAGGCATATAAAGATTATTGTTCTCGGCATACTCAATCTTCATTAGCTCAGTTGTCTTATTTTCAATATCCATAGTAATAAGACCTTTATATTTACCAATGCCATGATCTTGATGAACTACAAAATCATTTACTTTTAGATCACTCAAGTTATCAATTACAGATGCTTTTATAGATTCACTTGAAGATACCCTGGCCTTTACGATACCAAATAGGTCGCTTGAAGAAATGAATACTGTTTTGGAGGCATTATTAATAAACCCTTCATTTATATCTGATCTTAGGATTTGCACCTTATGATCTGCAGCTTTTATATCATCTATTAAAGTATATGAGACTTGCTTTGAATTAAAGTAATTAGTTAATGTTCTGAAATTGTCATCTCTTTTAATAAAAAATATATACTTATATTGAGAATTATTAAAAAACTTCTCAAAGTTTATGAATGGATTTTTATAGTTATAGTTTATGGATAGATTAGGAATAGAGTTATATTCTGAATGAGTTTTAATATTAGCATCAGTCTGATCTGAGATTTGATAAAAATAATTATCTTTAAATATTGTTTCTAATATCTCTTTTTTGACAAACAAACTCTCTGGATCAAGAATGTACCTCTTCATATTTTCTTGGAGGTATGCCTCATTTAAATTATCATATTGTTCATTGAATTCTGAGATAATATCTTTTTGCAAAAAACATGCAAAATCATCATTAAATGACGACAATAATGAATCAGTATGATCGAATAATATTGGAATCAGATTATGAATATATGAATTATTTCTGTCATGAACGATTCGTTCATACTCGATGTCATGTTTGTATTCATCATCAAAAAAATTTTCTATATTCTCTAGATAAATATCAATATTTGATTTTTGTATGTTGTAAATTGCGTTTGTACAAATAATTATTTCATCAATCTCATTAGATGATATCTGAGAAATTGGATCAAATTCTTTGATTGTTTCAATTTTGTCCTCAAAAAAATTAATCCTAATTGGCTTATTAGATATGATGGAAAAAAAGTCAATGATTGAGCCTGATATTCTGTATTGTCCGAACTCTTCGACTTTAGATGTTTTTTGATACCCGAATGATGTCAGCAAATCAATTAGTTCGTTGTAGTTTGACTGTTTAGTAATTCTTTTCCAAGATTTTGACACATCATTAAGTAAAGGCACTCTATAAAAAACTGATTTATATGTAGCAATTATTATTTTCTTTGTATCTATTGCATTGAGTTTTATAAAACACTCATATCTATCTCTTATGACAGTCTTATCAATCTGTGACTGATCATATGGCTCCAGTCCATAGTCGGGAAATTTTAGAATATTTTTTTCTTTAAAAAGACTTTTTAATTCATTATACAATGCATCTATTTGATGATTATTGTCTAAAATTATTATTAAATTATCATACTCTTCAGTTAATTTATCAATTTCCAGCAGATAGGATGATCCAGATAACTTTTTAATAATATTGTATCCTTTCGTTAGAAGAGTCATATAGATTAGTGCCTATAAAAAAAGCAGCACATAAACATGTGCTGCTTGTATCTAATTATTTGTTAGATTTATTTAACGGTATTAAAGCCTAGGTTTTCCCAGTTTTGCATACCGCCACGGTACCATTTAATTTTATTTGCTGGATATCCGTATTTTAACAAACTTTTAATATTATTAGGTGATTGTCCACACCACATACCATTACAGAACATAACTAATGTTTTTGCATTGTCAAAATAGAATAGACCATTTTGTTCTTTTGCTCCAAATTCAGTTGTCATTAGTTCAGCAATTGATAATGGATCAGCACCTTTTCTTTCACTCAATAATGTCCATGGTAAATTTACAGCACCCGGAATAGTTCCTTTGGCTACCCAATCTGGAGTCCTTGAATCAATGATCATGATTTCAGAACCATCTGGCATCTTTTCACCTTTGCTCATCATTACTGCGTAATGAATAATTTCTTGTTCACCAAGAGTTTCTATACCTGGTCTCAGCTGCATTGGTTGTATGCAGAATGGTGGACATGGTCTAGATGTCTTAGCAAATGCTGGATTTACTGTAGCGCTGTTATCTTGATTTCTCATAATCTTATGCTCACCAACTGTGACAGATAGTCCAATTTCTAGTGAATTGTTACCGTCACCTTTTGATATAGCAACCGGTTTACCTGCTACTGCAGAAAATGATACTAGAACAAGAGAAAGCAGAGCAGCTGATAAAATTTTATGTTTAATTTTTAACATATCTCCTCCCATTAATTATTCGCAATCAGGCTCTTCATCATCTGAAGGCTTAGTTTCCTCTTCAGCAAAGATAACATCACACTGAGTGAAATTTTTTGCAAAAGATGGTTGAGACACTGAAAAGCTCATTATTAAGAGCATTAACATTAATATTGATATTCTCATTTATATATAATCTCCATGATATAAGAACTGATTTAACAACCATATTATAGTCGTTACTCCTAAGATTTGACACGTTTATTTTGCAAAAAAATGACCTGAAAAATGGCTAATCGATAAAATTCCACATGCTTTTTGCAGTTATTTGGTCCTTAATTGCTATTTTATGATGTATAGCACGTTGATCTGTAAGACATCTTTTTACTACAGTTCCACTGCTGTCAGTAATAAAACTTGATCCCCAAAAAGATATTGAGTGATCTTTATCAGATTCTGTTCCTATTCTGTTACAAATTACAACAGGTGTGTTAATCATGAGGCTGTTTGCTGTGATAACGTTCAACCATTTTTCACGTTCATTTTGTAGACTAATATCTTTATTTTTTATTTTGCAAAAGCCAATGGCAGTCGGACATATGATAAGGTTCACGTTATTTTTTCTCATATATTCATAAGATCTTGCATACCATTGATCCCAACAAATTAATATGCCAATTCTAAATTTCCCAATTTCAAAAAACTTAAAGTTATTCTTTGATTGATTAAAATAGTATTTTTCTTGATAACATTTTTCGGAGGGAATATTCTTTTTATTATACTTTTGAATAATCTCACCATTTGGATTAATGATGAGCGCTTTATTAAAGTAATTATCTTTTTCTCTAGAAAAAATAGTAATGCATAAATATATTTTAAATTGTATTGAGATTTCTCTCATACTTTTTATTGCAGAAGAACTGATATCAATTGCTTCTCTGAATAATTTTTTATTTTTCCTAATACAAATATAGTCTTGAATTGATAATTCTGGGCAAACGACAACAGTATTTTTTGATACTTTTGCTTCATTTAACAAATTATATATTTTCTTTATACTTTTTTTCGTATCATGTAGAGGCTTATATTGCAAAAGTAGTAAATCTAAATATTTGCTGTTAGACAATGTAATCCTCCATATTCGGTTAATGCTGCCTCTGTATTTATAACATATATTTTTGTTTTTGATGGCAAACCATCCAGATCGTGTTGCAGCGATTCTCTATTACTGCTGATACATGGAAAAATAAAACACTCTGTCGTAGCGATAAAATTAAGTTTTGAGTAAGGATAAATTTTACCATTCATAATCAACTCGTCATCCTTGCAATGATACAAAGGTATAGCCTGCTTTATGATTTTACTTCTATTAACAATATCTTCTACTTGTTTCGCTAATTTGCAGGCGATTTGATAGTTACAATATGATTCATCTTTCGATGCAAAATAGACAATAGTCTCATTATCAATGAATCTTATAAAATTATCTATGTGACCATTGGTATCATCACCAATAATTCCGTTTAAGTTTATTGTAAATAATTCACTGATTCTAAGTTTTTCTACCATTTTGTTAATCTCTTCTTCTACATTAATCGCATAGTTAGATATATTATTCTTTTTGATACAATGCATATTTGTAATGAGGATTCCTCTTGCAGAGAATTCAAGATTCCCACCCTCGAGTACGAGGCTATCTAAATCAATCTCGTCTGACACGTAATTGAATATTTCTTTAAAATAATTATCATTTTTATAATTATATTTCTCCCCATATGCATTGAATCTATATCTAATCATTTTCTTTGATCCATCTGAAATATATATTTTTGGCAAATAGTCCCTTATCCAAATGTCATCACAGTTGTAGAATATTTTACTGACTGATGAATCCGTCAAATCATATAAGTTTTCAAATTTACCATTTTCACCAAAAACTATTGTCTGCTTAGTTTTATTATTTATGAAAATTTTATTTAAACTAGAAAATATTGTACATAAATCACTGTAATGACTTTTATCTCGGTGCATGTGCGGATGAACCATTACAACATGATTGGATTCATAGTCAGCCAATAATTTCTTTTTAATGACGCTCATCTTTTCATTATTTTTGGTATAGTGAACGTATGAAGTTCCTCATTGCATATAGATTGTTATTCTCTAGATATAATTTATCATTCATATCAATTATTTCAAAAGTATCAATTTTTGGACTTATGCTGGGCGTAGGAATACTTATCACCGTGCTTTCAGTTATGAACGGATTTGAGAAAGAACTGAGAGATAAAATTCTCTCTTTTACCTCTCATGTCAATATCTACCCGAGTGATAGAGTAACTATTAAAGACATAGAGGATGTAATTGATACAGATAAGAGTATAAAAGGCTATTCTATAGTCCAAAAAAATGAAGTCCTATTGTCATCAGATGAGATAAAAAACATACCGGTGATAGTTCATAATGTAAATCAAGATCTTGAGAGTAGTGCAAGTGAAATTTCTGATTTAATAATTGATGGTAAGTTTAAGCTTTCGAGTCCACAAGATATAATTATTGGTAATATACTTGCAAATAACCTGAGAGTATCAATAGGAGATAAAATAAAGTTTACAAACTATAATAAAGCTTTCAAACAAGATTCATTCATGATTACAGGAATTTTTGATTCTGGAATATATGAGTACAATCAACGATTTATCTATGGCAGTGATCTAGCATTAACAAATAAAGATTCATACACTTACATTAAACTCAAGCTATCAGATCCGCTTAATGCAGCGAAAATATCTAGAGATTTATTTAATCAATATTCAATAATTTCAAGTAACTGGACAGAGACTCATAATGCATTATTTCAAGCTATTGGTAACGAAAAAAGAGTGATGTTTATAATCCTAATGCTAATTATAGCAATCACATCATTCAACATTATTTCCTCACTATCACTATTAGTTTTAAACAAGCAAAAAGACATAGCAGTATTGATATCACTTGGCTTCTCTAAGATCTCTATCCAATCAATTTTTATAATACAAGGTATTATCATTGGCGTTATTGGTATTTCTCTAGGAGTGTTGTTGGGTTTTGTGTTGTCTACGAATATAAATGAAATTGTTATTGCAATTGAGAGTTTTTTTAATATCTCATTGATAGCTCCAGATGTTTATCATCTTGATGTTGTTCCCTCCATAGTGTTATTGTCTGATGTTTATAAGATCACTATAATTTCATTTCTTATGGTATTGTTGTCGTCCATCTACCCAGCAAAAAAAGCCGTTAATATCACTCCATCTCAATCTTTAAATCTATGAGAATTAAATGTAAAGAAATTTTTAAAAAATACAGAAGCTATAATGCTAAAAGTGTGATCAATGGTGCATCTTTTGAATTGGAATCTGGAAATTCACTATCAATCACAGGACCATCTGGTGTAGGAAAGTCAACATTACTTAATGTATTAGCTGGAATAGATGAAATAGATAAGGGCGAAATCTTTTTTGACGATATATCTTTCACAAATTTGTCAGACTCAAATAAAACATTATTTAGATTGAATAATATTTCTCATATCTTTCAATCTCCCAACTTGCTAATGGATTTTAATGTAACTGAAAACATTATGATTCCTTTAATTTATCAAGGAAACACAAAACATAAATCTAAGTCACTTGCTATACAGTGCCTTGAAGAAGTTAACCTTATAGAACATTTAAATTCTCCTATTTCAATTCTATCTGGTGGTGAAGCGCAAAGAGTAGGAATAGCACGTGCAATGGCGATGAAATCTAAAATTATATTAGCTGATGAACCAACCGGAAATCTTGATTCAATAAACTCTCAACTAATCTTGAGGAATCTTATTGAGATATGTGAATCACATATGATCACATTAATAGTTGTTTCTCATGATAATGATGTCATAGATAAAATGAGAAATAAAAAAACAATGATTGATGGGAAGATCATCTAGCGATGTTTTATTTTTTTTAATTTTCTATATGCCAAAAACTTCCATATAAGATGTATTGCGAGATACCCTAAAATAGCTGAAATAACACCTATAACTAGAGTACCAATGAGTAGAGGTTGCCATATAAGAGAAAATACACTGCCTATCCACTCGATACTAGCCTCAAATTTCTCGAAAAGTGGATCAATACCTAGAATAATATTTCCAAACTCATATCCTAGATACATCATCGGTGGCATAGTAATAGGATTACTTACCCACACTCCCGCTAGGGAGAGAGGTAGATTAGCCCTAAAATATACAGCACAAAACGCAGCAGGTATCATCTGAAAAAACATAGGCATCCAGCCCCAAAATAAACCAATTGCTATTGCTCTGGACAAAGTATGTTTATTGATCGACCATAGCTGCTTCTCAAATATTGACTCACCGAGAATACCAAGTGCTTTATATTTCTTGATATCCTCAGGCTTAGGCAAATTATCTTTAAAAAATTTTTTCATTTTCTAGAACTATAGTTGAAAATTATTGTTATATATTTCAATGCTTAAATAATATCATGTATGATAGTCAAATATCCTTAGAATCCAACTAATTTATAATGACACAAACAAACAACAATGCACTTCACCTCTATAAGAGGCTTCTTAAAAGCACAGGTGTATACAAGAAGACATTTTTTTTAGCAATCATAGGAATGATTATTCATGCTATAACCGACACGTCATTCGCAGCAATCATTAAGCCATTATTAGATGGGAGTTTTATCGATAAAGACCCCAGCTTTATTCAGATTATGCCCATTCTAATCATCCTGATATTTGTGTTTAGGGGTATCGGGTCGTTTATGTCAACTTATGGAATGGCTTACGTTGGGCGAAGTATAATAAGAGATATTAGAAGGGATATGTTTGATAAGATATTACTTAGATCGTCATCACTATATGACGAGTCAGTTACTGGTAAATTAGTCTCCAAAATTACGTTTGATGCTGAACAAGTTGCTGAAGCAGCTACTAAAGCAGTTACGACAATAATTAAAGATGGTTTGACTATAATCGGTCTCCTTTCCTTAATGTTTTATTATAGTTTTGAGCTATCAATAGGATTGATTCTAATAGCCCCTTTGGTAGGATTTTTTCTTAAGATAATGAGTGTTAGGTTCAGATCTTTGAGTCGCGATATTCAGAGATCAATGGGTACCATCACGAATATAGTTGAAGAATCAATTATAGGTCACAGAATAATAAAAATTTTCGGCGGGAAGAACTATGAGAAAAATACGTTCAACTCTGCCAACGCTTATAATAGAGAGAGAAATTTAAAGTTAGTGTTTGTTCAAAGCATCAGTATACCCTTGATGCAATTAGTAGTCGCCATTTTTTTGGCAGTAATTATTTTTTTTGTAACATCAAATAACTATTTAGATGAAATATCTATTGGAACATTTATGTCCTACTTAACAGCAATGATTATGATGTTTGCGCCCATAAAGAGACTTTCAGAAGTCAATGTTGTTCTTCAGAGAGGTATAGCGGCAAGTGAATCGATCTATGATTTATTAGATTCTGAGAGTGAAAATATAGATATGAGTGATAGAACGAACATCGAAGGAAGTATCTCGATAAGCTTTAAAAATGTTACTTTCAAGTATCCATCATCCCAATCAAATGTTCTTGAAAATATTAATCTAAACATTAGTAAAGGTGAAACTGTGGCAATTGTTGGGAAATCTGGGAGCGGTAAAACTACATTACTCGATCTTATTCCTCGTCTGTATAATCCTGATCAAGGCGATATATACTTTAACACATCAAACATAAAAGATATAAATCTGAACAAGATAAGAGCTTACATATCTTATGTAGGTCAAGATTTCACTCTGTTTAATGATACCATTTATAATAACATAGCATACGGAGAACTTAGCTCACATGATGTATCGAGAGTGCATGATGCTGCTGAATTTTCTTTTGCTTCAGACTTCATAAATGACTTGCCTGATAAATTTGAGACTATAGTTGGACAAAACGGGGTACTTCTATCTGGTGGTCAAAGACAAAGGATAGCAATAGCAAGAGCATTACTTAAAAATGCACCGATATTATTATTAGACGAAGCCACAAGCGCACTGGATGCAGATTCAGAGGCCTCGATTCAGAAATCTCTTGCATCACTCTCTGAAAATAAAACAACACTTATAATTGCACATAGGTTATCTACAGTGATGAACGCTGATAAAATTATTGTAATAGAAAACGGGCATGTAGTAGAACAAGGAAATCATAGCGATTTGATAGATAAAAAATCTTCATATTATGCGTTATATAACTCACAATTTCAGACCTGATGCATAAGATTATATTCTTTTTTTGGTATAAGATACCAAGGCTAATTCAAATACCATTTCTCCCACTATCATTTATATTTTTTATTATTATTTACCTTAGACGATTTCTTTTACTCTATTTTTTTAGAAGGTTCACTTCGAAAGCTAGAGTTATCATAGTGGGCAATCTTGTCGTAGGCGGCTCTGGAAAAACTCCATTTACAATTTGGCTAAGTAAATATTTAGAAAGTAAAGATAAAAAGACAACTATTATTTCATCTGGTTATGGGTCGTCAATTTCATCTCCTGTGATAATAGATAGTCTATCAAATCCTAATGAAGTCGGAGACGAGGCTGTTCTGTTGAGCAATAAAACACAATCAATAATAGTCTCAAGCTCGAACCGTATTGAATCAACAAAGTTCAGCGATACAAGCGAAGTAGATTTTATTATTCATGACGATGGACTTCAGCATTATAGCTTAAATAGACAGTATGAGTTTATAATTGAAAACACTAATCAGAGGGATAATAAATTTCTTCTCCCATGCGGTCCATTCAGAGAGCCAAAATTTTTTCACAAGAATGCAGACTTTATTCTCAGCAATTATACTGGCACTGAATACCCTGGGTTCTATTCAAAGATCTCCTGTGTATCATCATCTGTTGATAAATCAAAATATGATCTTGGTGATAAGAGATTTTCAAGCTGCATTTTGATCTCTGCAATTGCAGACGATTTATCATTAGTAAAAGAACTTAAAGAATATGATATTGAATTGATTACTCATAAATATCCAGATCATTATCAGTTTAGAGAATCTGATATTCCTACAGTTGATCAACCTATTCTTGTCACAGAAAAAGATTTTGTAAAAATTAAACCCTTTTGTAATGAAAATATTTATATTTTAGAACAAAATATTGTACCAAATGATAAACTTCTAAAATTATTGGAAAAACTATCATGAAAACTTTTGTAATTTTACCAGCTAGAATGAAATCATCTAGACTACCAAACAAGCTTATTAAAAAGATTGGACAAATGACTCTTATTGAGCACATGATTGCAAGAGCTAAAAAAATTAAAGATGCAGTAATCGTTGTCTCAACAGACTCAAGTATTATTTACGAATATGCAGTTAAACATTGTGTTGAGGCTGTATTATCCAAAAAAGTATTCAAGAACGGAACTGAGAGATGTTATTTTACAGCTAAAACTTACAGAGCAAAACCCTCTGACATAATCATTAATTTACAAGCAGACGAATTTAATATAAATGTCACATATATCAACAAGCTTATAAAGTTTATTAAAAGTTTTAAAACCGAATCTGTTGCTACACTGATCTATAAAACAAATAGTAGTGATGAGTATTCTGATAAAAATAACGTAAAAGTTATAGCTGATAAATCATCGAAAGTAATTACATTTACTCGTCAAAAATTAACGTCAGTTGGTTCTCATTATCTGATTCACTTAGGTGTTTATGCATTCAAATTTAAAACCCTTGCTTTATATCACAAGCTCGGAGAGTGTGATTATGAGAAAAAGGAGAGTCTTGAGCAATTAAGGTTGATTTGGAATAATATACCGGTATATTGTGTTCAAGTTAAAAATAACAAATCCATAGGAATTAATTCTATTCGAGATTTAAAAAAAGCAAGATTATTACATGGCAATTAAAAATATATCAATTACTGGTGCTGCTGGAAATATAGCATACTCGCTTATTTTTAGAATCTTATCGAATTTACCGTTTAAAGAGACAGACAAGATAAATCTTAGACTTCTAGATATATCTGAATCACAAAAATCACTCAAGGGATTAAAATTTGAGATTGAAGATTGCGCATTTGAATCATTAAATGATTTAGTAATAACTGATAATGCTGAATTAGCTTTTTCTGATGCAGACTATATTTTAATGGTAGGAGCAAAACCTAGATCAAAAGGCATGGAAAGATCAGATCTGATTTTAGATAATGCACATATATTCAAATCTCAAGCTAAGATAATAAACGATGTTTGTTCAAAAAAGACTAATATTATTATTGTCGGAAACCCTGCTAATACCAACGCTTTAATAATTAATCACAATACACCAAACATTCCTAATACAAATATTACCTCTTTGATGAAGCTTGATCATAATAGGGCGAAGGGTATATTAGCTACAAAACTAAATGAAAAAGTTGAAGATATAGAAAACATAGTAATATGGGGTAATCACTCAACAACACAAGTACCAGACTTATATAATTGTAGAGTTTGTTCAAAAGAGATAAACGTGGATCATAGTTGGATTCATGAAACATTTATACCCAGAGTTCAAAAAAGAGGAGGGGAGATAATTGAATTTAGAGGCTTATCAAGTGCGGCATCCGCAGCTTCAGCAATATATGATCACATCAAGGTCCTAGAGAATGGATCAACAGACTGGGAGGCGCTTGGTGTATTATCAAGTGGAGAATACAATATCACACCTGACATCATGTTTTCGTTTCCTGTAGTTGTCCATGGAGATTCATACAATATTAAAGATGATGTAAATATTCATCAAAGTTTGAGTGAATCATTGAAAGTAACTGAGGAGGAACTTATAAAAGAGAGAGAGATAGTTAAGAAATATCTTCCCTAGTCAAAACTCTTACAACATCATCTTTTATAAATAAATCATTAAAATCAGAACTATCACGAAGCACACAATGTGAAAGTGTTATCTTCTGGTATACAAAAGTTTCACCAATCAACTCACCAACACTCTCGCCATCTGAATTTACTACGTTAGTTTCATTATTTATTGGAGCATCTATAGTTACTAGATAGGTGTGTTTTTTGACATTTCCGAGATAGTGTGTTCGGGCAATTACTTCTTGACCAGTATAACATCCTTTTTTATAACTTACTGTTTCCAGTTCATCTGAATTTAATACTTGAGGTATAAATTTTTCTATGTTGTCTATTTTTAATCTTGTATGTAACCTAAATAGATCAATCAAACAAGTTTGGTTTCCACTCAGTTCATTATACTCAAATTTACTTATTTTATTCGAATCTAGGTTTACATATCTGATCTGCTGTCTATTCTCCATACACATATTAATCACATACTCAGATTCACTGATTCTACTGCATAACTTATCTTCCTCAATTTTATACTCTCTTATTAATTCTTTAGCCTTATTGCCCAAACTCCAAAGTGCAGTAACCTTGTCATATAGCATGAATTTTACATCGGACATGAGTATGTACTTCGATATCTTTTCTATGAAATATTTGCTTAGAGACTTTGATAAAAGTAATATCACATCATCTTCACTTAAAAAGAGCTGAATATTTACAATAACTTTTCCTTGATGGGTGCAATATGATGCATTCATATATCTATCAGATAGTTTTTCTATGTCATTAG
>CABYTF010000006.1:37500-50335 GCA_902521725.1 uncultured Gammaproteobacteria bacterium | reverse complement strand
TAGTTGATTCAAACAGTAAAGATGAAACTGAATCAATTGTTAAAAGTTATGGCAGAGTTTATGTGAATTTTAAATGGAATAAAAAGTATCCCAAAAAAAGAGCTTGGGCACTTGATAAATTATCAATCGATTCAGATTGGATACTAATGTTAGATTCAGATGAGTGCATTAATGACGAGTTTCTGAGAGAATTCGATAATAAAATCATAAAATCTAAACACAATGCATTCTGGATTTACTACAATAATTATTTTATGAATAAATTAATGAGATATGGTATTTCTCAAAAAAAGCTTGCCCTAATAAGAAAGAATCATGGAACATATGAAGACTTTGGAGAAAACGACTGGACTGAGTATGATATGGAAATCCATGAACATGTCTTAGTTGATGGAACAGTTGGTAAAGTAAATACGAAGTTATCTCATCTACAGAATGAATCATATGAACAAATGTTAGATAAACATTATGAATATGCGAAATGGGAAGCTAGAAGGTATGTTTCATTTAGTAGTAAAAGTTCTTCAACGCTCAGAGAGAAAATTAAATACCTCATGATCGATAAATTTCTCTTTTCATACTTTTACTTTTTTTTTCAATATTTCATTTTCCTTGGATTTTTAGATGGATTCGAGGGATATAAATACGCTAAGATTAAGTTCAAATACTTCAAGAAGATTTATGAGCTCCTCAGAAAATAACACGAAAATAACACTTATCACACTTACTCTGAATTCATCAGAAACAGTTAACGATACACTAAATTCTGTGTTTGAGCAGGATTATTCAAATATTGAACATTTGATTGTTGATGGAAATTCAACTGACTCAACATTACGAATACTTGAAGAATATTCAAAGAAGACGAAACATGAGGTGGTGGTATTAAACAAAACTCCCAGTGGAATCTATAATGCATTAAATTATGCAATTGAAAAAGCAACGGGTGATGTAATAGGCGTATTACATTCAGATGATTATTTTGCAAGCAGTACTTGTGTAGGCTTAATTATGAAAAAATTTAATTCTGAGAAATATTGTGTGTTTGGAAACATTGACATTATAAATAATCAGAAAAGTGTTCTGAGATCATGGAGAGATAGTTATGATCCGTGCCATCGTGGTTTTTGGTGGACACCCCCACATACTGCAACGTATATACATAAAAAGCTTTATGATAAGTATGGTGTTTACGATGAGTCATACGTAATATCTGGAGATTATGATTTTTTCTGTCGACTTCCTAGAAAAGTTATTCAAGACTTTGAGCATATCAATAGAACATTAGTTATTCAGAGAAATGGCGGAGTCAGCACCCAGCCAATTAATTTTTTTAAAAAGAATTTCGAAGATATAAGAGTGCTCAGAAAGTATTCCAGTACTCCATTAAAAGATTTTTTTGATAAAAAATTATCTAAGATTAAACAACTCTATAATTTCTCATAAGTATGAAAATTTGTATTGTTACAATGTTGAGATTTCATCTGTTTAACCAAGCTGATGAACTTGGAAAAATAGAAAATAATAAAGTAGAGCTACATACAGCATGGAATGCAAATATTGCGAATAAAAAATTTTTTCTCAATCATATAAAAGTTAATGGATATTGGATTTTTGGTATATTCCTTTATCTATCATTACATTCATACCTTCTGAAAAGAATAAATTATCAATTTGCTAGATATGTATATAAGAGATTGTCTACAAATATTGATAAGATTATTTTTTGTAGCACACACTTATTTCCTAACATTAATCTTATCAAAGATATAAGTAGTGAAATTGTCGTTGATCATGGAAGTCTTCACCCAAACTTTGAGATGAATCTTATGAAAAAAGAAAATAAAAAATATAATTTTAGTGAAAGTGGCAATGAGCAGAAATCGTGGATAAGAAATTGGCTGCAGGAGGAATTTGAGTATGCAGATAAAATTTTCGTATGTTCAGCACTGGCCAAGAAGACATTTATAGATGAAGGTTTGCCTGAAGATAAAATATATGTCAACAAGTTAGGAGTAAGTTTAGAACAATTCGTATCATCTAAAACAAGAGCTTATGATATCGAGAGTAATAATGTTAATATTCTATGTGTTGGAGCCGTTATACCTAGAAAAGGTATCCATCGTCTTATCGAGGCATTGAAGCTTGTTGAAGGCTATAAATTCACAGTTACCTGTGTAGGTACAAAACCAAAAGATCCATCCTTAAAAAAAATTTTAGACAATCCTGGTCATAACATTTCTGTAGTTTTGACTGGACCAATCGAGCAAAGCAAACTGAGTCACTACTATACTAAGACAGATATATTTATCTTGTCGTCTATATGCGATGGCTTTGGAATGGTAACTCCACAAGCCATGGCATCAAAATCAGTTTGTCTTGTAAGTAATAATGCTGGTAGTAGGGAGCTTATTAAAGACAATCATAATGGTTTTATAATACCAAATGTTCTAGACAGTCAAATATTTTCACAACTCATCTATAGAGTTTTAAAATTAACATCTAAAGAAAGGCAAGAGATCGCAAATGAGGCATCTAGGACAGTTTGCAGTCTTCTAGGATGGTCAAAATATGGTAATGACGTTCATAAGAACTTAATCAAAAATGTCAGTCAAAAACAAATATAAACTTGTCATATTTGATGTAGATGGAGTAATAGTAAAATCTGATATTCTTTACTATGAGATTGCAAAAAGATATAACACTAAACTAGATCAAGATGAAATATCACATAAGATTTCTCGAAGTGGAGAAGAACTATTCTCTTATATCTTCGGAGAAAATTATACTGATAATAACGTTAAATGGTTTAGGAGGATGCAGATAGAACTCTTTGAACCGAGAAGGCATTTGTACAATGGTATAAGCGATATCATCAAGGATATCTCTAAGTATTATAGACTTGCAATTGTTAGTAACAAGCCAGAAGCAATAATTAGACAAATGTTGTCAGTATCAAACATTTTTGATAGTTTTGAGAGAATCATTGGGAGAGACACAGGGTATCCTATTAAGCCTAATCCAGATGGAATCAACTGCATTCTAGAGGACTTTAAAATCGATAATAAGTCTGTGATTTATTTCGGTGATTCTGCCACTGACTGCGAGGCTTGTAAAAGCGCTCAAGTTTCTTTCGCACATTGCAAGTATGGGTTTGATACAAACATAATTCCATGCGATTATGAGCTGGAGGATATCAACAAAATAAGAGATATTTTAAATTTATGAAAGTTTTGGACTGTACACTCAGAGATGCTGGTTACTATAGCAACTGGCAATATACAGACTCGGAGATCAAAAAGTACTGTGAAATAATCAACGACTTAAATATAGACATTGTAGAAATTGGATATAGAAACCCTCCTCATGATTCTTACAGGGGTAGCTTGTATTATTGTCCTGCTATTACACTAGAAAAATTTCAAAAAATGCTAAATAAAAGTATTGAGAAATTCTTAATGCTCGATCTCAAAACAATTAATGATATAGAGTTTACAACTTCTAGACTTAAATCAGTTAGACATTGCATATCCGGTGTAAGAATTGCAGTCAATGCTAATAAAATTGATAAATTAAATGACTTAATAGTATCGCTAAAATCCATTGGACTTAAAGTGTGTATCAATCTTATGTATGGTCATAAATACTTGAATGATGAACTATCTTTTAAAAAGATAAGTAATATGATAAATGTCAAAAATGTTGATGTAGTTTCTATCGTTGACTCGTATGGTTGTTTAAATCCTGATGACATTGATATTTTAGTGCAGAAAGTATCGAAAGTATTCCCCAAGACTAAACTTGGTTTTCATGGTCATAATAATCTTAACCTAGCTTTATCCAATGCTATTGCTGCTATAAAGTCCGGGGTAGATATCGTTGACAGCACATTGGGTGGTCTTGGACGAGGTGCGGGAAACCTAAGAACCGAAGACTCTATACTTGCACTGAATACATATCATAGGAAGATGACAGAAAATACAGTTAAGGGATTATGTTCGAGTCATGAAATGATGAGTAAATTCAGAGAAAAATATGTTTGGGGACCTGAAGTGCCATACGCTGTAGCAGCACTGAAGAAAATTCCACAGCAGGTTGTAATGGATTTAATAAACCTTAAGAGGTTATCATATTTAGAGGTAATTGATTCTTACAAAGATAATATACCAAAAAAACATAAGGCTAAAATAAGAAAAGTCGAAATTAAAAATGACAGTAAATCATGTATATTAGTTGCAGGATGTACTGAAGTACTTCTCACTCAAGATATATTGGATTATCTCGTAAAATATTATAATCTCAAAAAAATGTTCCTGTGTGGCGAAAATGCAGTCAGATTGTATAAAGATTTAAAAATAAATAAGATTGCAATTCTTCCAGGTATAGAAGCAGAAGCCTATGACATGGATGCCAAAAGAGAGGTAATTTCTTTATTACCATATAGCCAAAAGAGAAACTTTCAGAAATATGAGACAAGTAGAACACTGAATAATCCTCTGGAAGTTGCAGTTGAGCATATTATACAAAAAAATATTCCGACAGTTTTCGCATATGGCTTTTCAGGCAAAGATAGCATTTCACTTACTAATGAGAGCACATTAGAGTTTTCATGGCTCAAAAAACATAATGTTCAACTAGTTTCCCTAACACCAACATCATATGATATTGATTCATATTCATTGTATTCAGAGATGCTATGATTATTGTTATGGGCTATAATTCATAAATGGACGACAAGGATATTAGAGTAAACTGGCTCGATCTCTTTCGGTTTATCTGGTCAAAGCGAATAGTCATAATTTTTGTCTTAATCGCTACAGTTTTTATTAGCTTGATCGCGACATCCGATTTCGAAAGGAAATATATGGTCAAGATTCCTTATACTACGATGTATGGATGGAATCACGCAGATGTAGTTAGTGAGACCTCTGGTGAATGGCGTGTAATCAGAACAAAAAATAAAGACTTAATCGACATTAACATAAAGGGTTTCTTTGTCCACGAGACATTAAATCCAAAGAAAATTAATACCTATCTAGAGAAGTTAGACAAAATCTCCAATGATATTGGAAATCAGACAAGACGCGACACATTAAGTAAGCTTGAAGTTCTTATGTCTGCTCCACAGGAAATCCGATCAAGTGATAGTAATGCTAAGTCAATTCTCGATGCAAAGATATTTCTTAAAAATTATGATGCAGGTAGAAAAAGTCCATTCAAAGTTATGCATCCAGATATGTTCCCCTTTATGAGTAACAAGATAGGAATCATTAAAATGAAAAATGAAAAACTAGAACAAATATTATTCAATCTTTTTATAGTTTCATTTTTACTAGCCATATACATCTTCATAACTTACCTAAGAAGAAAATCATAACTTGCTAGATAAAATCCTTAATAGTTCGCAAAATTATTTAAGTTCTATTTTCTATCTATTTATTGTATTCAATTTCATTAATCGAGAAATCGCCTATTTATTCTTAATCATATTAATAATTTATAGTTTAATGTTATGTTTTACATGTCGGATTAAATTGTTACCTCAAGATATTAAAATAATAACGTTTATTATTTTATTTTTATCATGGCTATGGTTTGCTACGTATGTTCATGGATCTGCACTCAGATATATTGATGACTATATGCGATTACTTTATTTGCTTCCTATCTATCTTCTATTTTCTAAGAAGAATATAATTATCGAACCGCACATCATTAAAGTAGTCAAAATTTCTTCGTTATTTGCACTATTGCATTATGTACATTTCTATTATTTTGTAGCAGTGAATTCAGATCCAGAAATTGAATTTGAGAGATATGCTGGTACATCCAGCATAGCTATTACATACTCATACTTGCTAGCTACAATGATGATATTTGGAATATATTTCTTCTTTAAAACATCAAAAGAAAAGCCGGACTATATACTAATATTGTCATCTCTAATTTTCTTTTTACTTTACTCTCAGACAGGGACAAAAGGTTTAATACCTGGAATCATTTTATCCATAATTTTTATCCTCTATTGGTTTAGACCCAGAAAAATTATTGTCTTTCTTGCTATTTTGCCTTTATTATACATTTATGTTTCATCTGATATTTCACAAAGAGTACAACAGACTATCGAATTTATTAATACATATACATCCTCTACCATAGATGAAAAAAATTCCAAAGAAATATACAGAAGTGATGAGTCAACATATACTAGAATCAAGTTAATAGAGTATGGGTTTAATACTATTGAAGAAAAACCTATTTTTGGTCTGGGTCCACAAATGCTTGAAAACGATCTTTATTCAAAAATGAAAGATTATAATATGAGAACGACAATAAAGTTTGGTCATCTTCATAATGATTTTATAGATATCGCTGTTAAGTTTGGAGTCCCATCGTTTTTATTGCTTGTCATGATATATTTTTCACTGGGACGAAAGTATATTATTGACAATAATAAAATATGTATACTTATTCTGATATTATTCATTGTCGGGCAGATGACACAATCACATTTCACACATAACCAAGCTGTCACGTTTTTTATAACTCTTCTATTTTGTCTATCTGGTAAATTGGATTTAAAGGCTGATGCTAATGTTACAAAATGAAATCAATGTGATATATTGTTTCCTATTCTAAGTTATTGAATACAAATGTCATATAAGAGAGGGGTATGTCATTCACAGAAATTAAGAAATGTCGTATATGTGGTGGAACACATTTAAATGTATGCCTTGATCTGGGTGTACAATACCTATCTGGTATATTTCCGAGAAAGGCTGACAAAAAGATGCCTCATGCGCCTTTGAAGTTACTGCAATGTGATCCCGGGTCTGGGGGATGTGGTCACATTCAGCTCAGCGGAACTTATAGCTTGGATATGATGTACGGAGAAAACTATGGTTACAGATCTGGATTGAATAGTCAGATGATTAATCATCTTAAGAATAAAGCTGAGCAAATAATTTCAAAATATTGTATTAAGAGTGAGAGTAATATTCTGGATATAGCTGGTAACGATGGTACTTTCCTCGGATTTTTTCCTGAAAAATATAAACGATTGAGTATTGATCCCTCTTCAGAGAAGTTCTCTAATTATTTTGCAGAGGGAGTGGATTATATCTCGGATTTTTTTACTGATGAATTATTTATTGAAAAATATGGTAATGAGAAAGCTGATATAGTTACATCATTCTCTATGTTTTATGACCTTGATGACCCGTGTAACTTTGCTAGCCAGGTGAGGAATATACTTAATCCTGAGACCGGCGTCTGGGTTCTTGAGCAATCTTATATGCCTGAAATGTTAAAGGTAAACTCGTTTGATACTATCTGTCATGAGCATTTATCTTACTATGGTATCAGGCAGCTTAAATACATAATGGATAAAGCTAAGTTAAAGATAATAGATATTGAGATGAACGATGTAAATGGAGGTAGCTGTTCACTCGCTGTCTCTGACAACAATAGCAAATATATAGAATGTAAAAGTAAGATAAATAAATGGATTGAACATGAGAATAACTTAGGATTGAGCAGTCTGGAACCCTGGGGAGAATTAAATAAAGTTTTAAGTGATAACCGAAAGATCTTTTTTGATATTCTTGACAAAATTCATCAAAATGGTTCTAAGATAGCTGCACTGGGTGCGAGCACTAAAGGGAATGTAACTTTGCAAAGCTGGAACATAACTCAGAATGAAATAGAAACGATTGGTGATGTGAACTCCGATAAGTGGGGATGCTTCACCCCAGGTACATGGATACCAATACAAAGCGAAGATGAAGTTTTATCCGAATATGATTATTTTGTAATTTTACCATGGCATTTTCGTGATTTTTTTCTAACAAATGAAAAGTTTAAAGGTAAGAAATTAATCTTCCCTTTACCTGTACCTGAACTGATCACAGTTGAATAATTATATGGATAAAAAAGATAACATATTTGTTGCTGGTCATAATGGTCTTGTTGGTTCCTCAATAGTACGGAAATTAAAACTATTAGGTTTTGAGAATATACTCACTCGTAGTAGAAAGGAACTTGACCTTATGAACTCTAACCAAGTGGAACATTTTTTTAAAAATAATAAAATAGACTACGTTTTTGACGCAGCTGCAAGGGTGGGAGGTATTCATGCAAATGATAATTACTCTGCAGAATTTATATATGAAAATACTCTGGTTCAAACTAATCTAATTCATTACTCAAACTTATATAAAGTGAAAAAATTTATTTTTTTAGGTTCTGTGTGTATTTATCCAAAATATGCTGATACGCCTGTCAAAGAGGAGGCGCTGCTCACTGGAGAACTAGAGCCAACAAATGAAGCATATGCAATTGCCAAAATTCATGGTATTCACATGCTTAAAGCATATAACAAACAATATGGAATGAAGGGAGTATCACTAATGCCTGCAAATTTATATGGACCAAATGATAATTATCATCCTGACAATGGTCATGTAATTCCCTCACTTATACACAAGCTTCATAATCAAGACGATAAAGTTATATGTTGGGGTGATGGAAGTCCTCGAAGGGAGTTTTTATATGTTGATGATCTGGCTGATGCATGTATTTTTGCATCAAAACATTTTGCTAGTGCTGAACTAATAAATGTTGGATCCGGGCAAGATGTGAGTATTAAAGAACTTGTTAGTCTACTCGTAGATATAATTGACTTCAAAGGAAAAATAACATGGGATCATACAAAACCAAACGGAACTCCCAAAAGACCTCTGGACTACACACGAATTGAATCTTTGGGGTGGAAACCTAAATACACTCTTAAAGAAGGGCTTAAGAAATCTTATGAGTGGTATAAAAATAATATTGATTTAGTCAAACTGAGATTGAAAAACTAAAGCTTTACCTGGAGCTAGTCGGGATCGAACCGACGACCTCCTGCTTGCAAAGCAGATGCTCTCCCAGCTGAGCTATAGCCCCTATAAGACAATGTAAGAAGTGTATTACCTATAGCTTAAATATTCAACAAATAAGTCTTTGGAAAGCACCAAATGAGTACCATCACAACAAGAGATGCTAATTTGGTGCGTGTTTCTAGTACATCATCCTGAGAGTGCGATTGTTTTGTAACAAATGCCTAGAACACACAATCAATTTTATGTGGCATGTATCTTGCAATTGTATATTTGTTAGCGTACCTATGGTTGGGCATACGTTTCCTCATTCACCCCTATTCCAACCATAGGCTCTAACCTAGTCTGCTCTTTTAGCCTTAGTTAATCTTCCAATGATATGCCTTTTAGAATTTTCCCTCTAATTAACATTCTGGCATAGAATTCTCTATTGGTCCTCAGGGGCTTGTTGAGTAGATTCATCGATTGATGTTCTTTGAACAAAACCTCGGATAGAATTAACAAGTCTCTCTCACTCCAATTTGATCCAAGCTCTGCTTTTAACCAATATTTGAGCCCTTCCTCTGATATTTTCGCTAATTCACTGCTCATCATCTTATTAAATTCTCTATTTGCCACTAATGCATGATAGTATTTCATTGATTATAAGGAAATAACAAATGCGAATAGTTAACTTTAATTACATTAAACAAGCTCATCTGCTATTGAGAAATAAAAGTAAATATCTATCAAATAGGAGGTTAAGAAGATTAGCTTACCTAGATGTCCATCAAAATAACTATAAATTATATCTACTCTATTTGGATTATAAAAAAATTATGAATAGTGATGCCGCAAATAATCAGACTGTTGCGATAGTGATTGTAGTTGGACTAATGCTCGCAGCTGCTGTTTTTCTAACTACTCGATAGTAATTACTATTTTCTCTGAAATTATTGGTTCACTATGTGGGATGTGTAAGTAGTTGCCGATCAGAAGTTGTAGAGTATGTTTGCCTTTGGGTAAATTAAGCTCGGTTTCTGTTTGTCCGTCACCGAAGTGAAGATGATTACTGTCTGCTGGTATTGGTGATTTTAAATCTGGAAGCTTATCAACATTTATCAAAAGATGATGATGTCCCGAGTCTGGCACATCTACTCCACTGGGCAAAATATTGATACCAGTTGCACCAAATTTTATTTTTACTGGATTGGTTGTTGTTATTCCATCAGAGGGAGTGATGAAATACACTCTTTTTTGCTCATCATCACCTGAATATCTATGAGCGGTAGCATCAGACAGAAACACAGCACAAACAACTAGGATAATTAATTTCATGAAAACATGATACTACATCTTACTTCAAAATCGTACCTATTGAGGAGTCTCTGCTTGAACAGACAACTGATAGTTTAGTACTTCCGTTCCGTTGTAATTAGTTTTTACGCCCTTAATCATCGATGTGAATGAGAAGTCATAACCGCATCCAACTCGGACATATCTTTTATCTATGCATTTGCCATGACATGGATCAAATCCTACCCAGCCTAAGTCTGTAATAAATATCTCTGCCCATGCATGTGTGTTGTTTGAGGCTACATCTGTATCATCCAACATAAAGCCATTAACGTACCTCGCAGGATAGCCATGAAATCTCGCTAGACCTACCAGAATATGTGAAAAATCCTGACAAACACCTGATCCTTGGGAAATCGCATCTACTGCGGACGTATGTATATCAGTAGTTCCGGATAAGTATTTAATGGAACTTGACACACACTGGTTTAGATAATGGCAGAAATCGACCGAGCTTTTCTCAACTTTTTTTTTCACAAGGTTTAATATTTTCTTATCTGGTTCAGTTAATTTCGTCTGCCTAAGAAAACAGTCGGGGTGAACAGATTCATCAAGTCCTTTCATTAGTCCAAAAAAGTCCTTAGTCTGAACTGTAGCTTTCATAGATATAGTCTGCGGCTCAGATATGTTTTTATTGTATATATTATACAGTCTATGTCCAAGAGCATCCTTTGGAACTTCAACTAACTCACCATGCGATGTCACAATATCACAAGAAATAACTTTTTGATTCAAACACTCCGTTGGATGAAGCATTATGCTTTGGACAAGTCTCGGGACATTTGACGAAAACACATAAGAAGTTTCATAGTTAATATTTATTATCATCTGTCAGTGCCTAAAAAATATACTTCCTCTAAATCTGAATATGTGGTTGACATATCATCAATAAATTTAGTCAAAAACTCATGTAAACCAAAATCAATAATTTCTTCTGCATTGCTGTTTACAAATCCTTTATGAATTATTTTGACATTCCTATTTGCAGCATTATCGGATTGATAAAATTGAGTAAGCCTTCCGAGGTGATACTGAATCTTATCCACTGCATAAAATATTGATCTTGGACACATATTGCTTAATATTAGGAAGTCGATAATTTTTTTATAGTCTATTTGACTGTTTCCATAGGCCCACTTAAATCCACGATAGGCCGATACAGACCTTAACATAATACTCCATTGAAAATTATCGACTTGAGTGCCGACATAGGAACTGCTGGGAAGTAAAATATAATACTTAACATCAATGATGCGAGCGGTAAAATCAGCTCTTTCATAAAAAATTCCTAAATATATAAAATCAAATCCATCATTTAGTAGCTGGGTATTATTTATAGTTCCTTTAATTAAATTTACTTGTCTTTTTATCCAGTCTAAGATTTGAGGAAGATTTTTAGAATCATATTTGACTTTATCGTAGTTAGCCAACTCGTGATACCATGTATTAACTGCATTCCAAACCTCAAGAGTCACCGCAGTACGAACCATCTTTAAATTATTTCTTGCATTTTCAATGCATGCTTTAACTGATGAGCTATTGTTTGGATCAAAAAGAAGAAAATATTCAATTTTATTTTTCGTAATGTCGCTATTGCTATTCAAATAGTTATGTTTTATCCCTGCAGCGGCTAATATAGATTCCCATTCGTTCTGATAACCCTCCGTTGTGTTTGGTATCAAGTGAATTCTGTAGGCCACTTCTAAAAGTCTAGCTATTGAATCCGCTCTTTCTATATATCTCGCGGTCCAATATAAATTTTCAGCTGTTCTACTCAACATAACTTAATTTTTTAGAACCCATGTATCTTTTACCCCACCACCTTGTGATGAATTCACAACTAGTGAGCCCTCTTTGAGTGCGACTCGGGTCAATCCTCCAGGGACAAGTCTTCTTTTTCTATGCCCCAATAATGTAAAAGGTCTAAGATCAACATGCCTTGGTGTGAGGGCGTCTTTTTTGAAAATCGGTACAGACGATAGGCTAAGTATTGGTTGTGCAATATAGTTGTCAGGATTATTCTTTATTTTATTTTTAAATGAATTAATTTTAGTTTTAGTTGCTGAGTTACCAATTAACATCCCATAACCACCAGAGCCATGTACCTCTTTAACGACAAGTTTCTCGAGGTTACTTAGAACATATTTTCTGTCGGCAGGTTTCGAACATCTCCATGTTTTGATACTTGGCAGCTTAGGCTCTTCGCCAAGATAAAATCTTATTATGTCGGGCATATAAGTATAAATCGCTTTATCGTCTGCTATTCCAGAACCAGGAGCAGAACAAATATTTACATATCCGGATTTATACGAGTGGAATAGACCCGGTACGCCTATTACAGAAGTCTCATTGAATGATAGTGGGTCAATGAAGTCATCATCAATTCTTCTATATATAATATCAACTTTTTGTTTTCCTTGTGTTGTTCTCATAAAAGTAATATTGTCTTCTACAATCAAATCAGATCCTTGGACTAGTTCTACTCCCATTGTGTCAGCCAGGTAGCTATGCTCATAGTACGCGCTATTTAATGGTCCTGGTGTGAGAATGACTATTTTAGGATCACCCTCACACTTTCTAGGAGCAAGACTTTTCAAAATATCTAGCAGGTAACTTGAATA
>CABYTF010000006.1:0-35000 GCA_902521725.1 uncultured Gammaproteobacteria bacterium | reverse complement strand
TTATTATGGCTTTAGTAATATTTTATAGGCTTTTTTCTTGCCAATTTGTAGGAGAAATTCGGAATCTACACTGCAATCATAGTCAATAGTGCTTATTGGTTCTGAATCGATCCTGATAGCATTTTGACTAATCAATCTTCTCACCTCAGATGTACTTTTCACGGCCTTTAGATTGTTTATTATTAAATCAATTATCCTGAGCTTTCCAGTACTTTGTAATTCTATGAGAGGAATATCATCTGTTATATTTTTATTCTGAAATCTGGAAATAAAGTTGCTTTTAGCCTTATCTGCCTTGTCATGACCATGAAATCTCTCTATCAATTCGTGCGCTAAATCAATCTTGGCATCTCTGGGGTTTAATTTATCTTGTGAGCACATTTGTTTTACTAATGCAATATCCTCATAATTTTTAAAACTTAACAAGTTATAATATCGCCACATCAGGTCATCACTAATCGACATTAGCTTACCAAACATGTCATTTGACTCATCACTTATAGATATATAATTATCTAAAGATTTTGACATTTTCTTGACGCCGTCCAGTCCCTCTAGAATTGGCATCATAATGCAAACTTGAGGTTTAATCTTATGGTCCTCTTGCAATTTTCTTCCGAGTAATAGATTAAACTTTTGATCCGTGCCACCTAATTCAACATCGGCTTGAAGCTCTACAGAATCTTGAGCTTGTAAAAGAGGATATAAAAATTCATGTATTGATATGGGTTTCTTTTCAATTTTAAACCTTTTATCGAAGTCATCTCTTTCCAACATGCGTGCTACTGTGTAATGTGAGGCGAGCTCAATAAGATCAAGTCCTTTTAATTTCCCAAGCCATTCACTGTTAAACACAACTCTCGTTTTCTTTTTATCAAGGATTTTAAAAATCTCTTTTTGAAATTGTTTAGAGTTTTCTTTTATAGTCTTAGGGTCAACTGCCGGTCTGGTTACATCTCTGCCAGATGGATCACCTATACATGCCGTGTAATCTCCTATTAGGAAGACAGCATTATGACCTAGCTTCTGAAACTGTCTCAGCTTATTTATAACCACAGTGTGACCGAGATGCATATCCGGCATGGTTGGATCTAGTCCAACTTTGACTGTAAGCGGCTTTTTGGATTTAAGCTTTTCGACAAGTTCAGCTTCTTGGATAATTTCCGCCGCCCCTTGTTTAATGATTTCTAATTGATTATCAATATTTTTCATTATCTATAGCTAAACTATATAATATACGAATATACTTTAATACTGAAATGCCAGAGAATTACATAGGAATAATGTGTGGTACTAGTCTAGACTCTCTAGATCTGTCTCTTTGTGACTTTGAGAGAAATAAAAAGATAAAATATTTCAAATCTTACAGAATAGGTCAACCCCTGAGAGATAAAATCAATGAATGTAAGAATCACCCAAATAGAAAGAAACTTTTTAATGAGACAGACGAACTGGTCACCAAATTTATCATTAACTCTCTTCGAAAATTTATCTCGGTATCAAACACAAAAAAAATTGTAGCCATAGGTTATCCAGGCATTACAGTAATTCATAACCCAAAGAAAAAAATTTCAAAAACTCTGGGCAATCCAGCAATAATTGCAAAAGAGTCTGGGTTGATAGTTGTCGCTGACTTTAGGCTTACGGATATGAAATATGGTGGACAGGGGGCGCCTCTGGCTCCATATTTTCATGAGTATATTGCATCAAAAGGTAGATATTCTTTAAATTTTATTAATCTTGGGGGTTTTGCTAATTTAACTTACTGGTCCAACAATAAATTGATGGCTTTTGATACTGGACCAGCAAATTATCTTATTAATGAAGTTTCAAAAAAATATTTCAAGAAGGATTATGATAAAAATGGGCTATTAGCTAAAAGAGGTAAAATTAATGATAAAGCTCTGATGTCTATGTTGTCAGATAAGTATTTTTATCAAGATCCTCCCAAAAGCACTGGTTTTGAAAAATTTAATATTAAATGGATAGAAAAGTACAAAGATAAATTTCAATTGAGTAGAAGCTCATTAATCGCGACTCTTACCCAACTTACTTCAATTTCAGTATCTGATGCCATTAATTCCAATGATCTTGATTCAGATAAAATATTCTTTGCGGGCGGAGGTTCCAAAAATCCTCTTATAAAGAGCGAGATATTGAAGCGTACTGGATTGAGCGATATAGAGAATCTACCATGGGGTCTTGATTTCAAAAACATAGAATCATCTGCTTTTGCATGGTTAGCAATGGCAAGAGTTAACGGTAAGCTTATCTCAAAAGGCTATATAACCGGTGCTAAAACCAGTAGATTGCTTGGCATCATCTATCGCTGATATCAATATAAGCTCGATCATCTGAGCCTACATAATTCTGTGTAGGCCTGAAAATCTTATTATCTTGTATCTGTTCTATCCAATGCGCCAGCCAGCCTGAAACACGTGACATTGCAAAAATTGGTGTGAAAATATCAGTCGGAATATCCATCTCTTTGTAAAGAATTCCCGAGTAAAAATCAACGTTTGGATAAACTCCTTTATGTGATAATTTTTCTTCACAAGCCTTCTCTAACTCAATAGCTTTTTCAAATATATCTGTAACACCACCTTCTCTCTCATCAAATAGTTGCTGCACCATGTCAGTTAGTATATTAGCTCTAGGATCTTTGACAGAGTATTCTCTGTGGCCCATGCCCCAGACAACATTTTTAGCTTTTAATGTATCGTCTAGCCATGGTCTTATTTCTTCTTTAGACTCAATTTTTTGCAACATCGCAATAACCTTCTCATTAGCTCCACCATGCAAAGGACCTGATAATGATCCAATCGCAGACGCAACGACCTGAGATGCATTAGCAAGTGTGGATGAAGTTACCATAGCAGTAAAAGTGGACGCATTGATGGTGTGTTCACCATGAAGAACTAATGTTGCATCCATTATACGAGTCATAAGTGGTGTTATTTTTTCAGCACCCAGGATATGCAAAAAATTCTCTGCATATTTACAATCAGGTTTAGATGATATTGGTTCGTCTCCATTTCGGATCCTATGCCAAGCAGCCACAATAGAGCCTAATGCTCCAATAAGTGCAGCTGATGTATTCAAGAAATATTCATCATTGTACTTTTTGCCTTTGACTTTCTCAGGGCTTACCTCTAAGTCATAAAAAGTGCCGAGTGAGGACACAGCCATCTGAAGCACGTCCATTGGCCTAGTGTGTTTCGGCAAAGCTTTCAAAATTAAGACTAATTCTTCGGGAAGATCCCGGTATTGTGTCACTTTGGATGTAAATTTCTTTAATTGAGCTGAGGTAGGAAGCTCTCCAAACAAGAGTAAGTAAGAGGTTTCTTCAAAAGTACTTTTTTGAGCTAATTCTTCAATAGAGTATCCTCTATAACTGAGAATGCCTTTCTTACCATTGATGTTTGACACAGATGATTCAGTAGCTATTATACCGACTAGCCCAGGGCTATATAAGTGCGTGCTTGAATCTGTCATTCAGTGTTCTATGTTGAAAAAGAAGAACCGCAGCCACATGTCGTTTTTGCGTTGGGATTTTTTATTATGAATTGCGCTCCCTCGAGTCCTTCCTGATAGTCAATTTCAGCACCTCTTAGATATTGAATGCTCATTGGGTCAACAAGAAGTTTGACTCCACATTTTGCAATTTCAGCATCACCGTCCTGAATCTTCTCATCAAAAGTAAATCCATATTGAAAACCAGAACAACCGCCGCCTGTGATAAATACTCTTAGATTAAGCGAGGGGTTTTTCTCTTCTTCGATTAATTTTTTAACTTTTTCTGCAGCACTATCTGTGAAGATGAGTGGTTCTTTATCTTGAATTGTTGTTGTAACGTTTTCCATAATGTGATCTCTACAGTGGGTACATTATAACAAAAAAGTTTTAAATAACAATTTATGTTACAGAAGCTTTTCTTTAGAATCTTCTTTGTCTGCGCTTTTAATATTCAATGAAACTGCAGAATTGTCTTCAAGTTTTTGAGGTTCTTTTCCCTTATTTCTGATAAGGTTGCCATTTACTGTCGCACCACCATTCATATCTAAAATATCATAGTAAACATTACCTGATACAAATGAAGAGCTTTTGATAGTAATTTTCTTTTTGCCAGTTACATTACCAATAACTTCACCCTCTATGACTACCTCGTCACCATAGACATCGCCTTCAACAATACCGTTCTTTTTAATGACAAGCATCGCAGTAGTACAATTTTCAGCAATCTTGACAGTACCAGTAATTTTACCATGTATTTCGATTGTCTTATCAAAAGTGATGTCTCCATCAATGGTACAATTTTCACCAATTGATGTAGTGTTTTTATCGCTAGATGTTACTGCAGCGGTAGTATCTTGTATTTTATCAAAAATTCCCATAGGACATTCAGTCTACCCTACATTTTGAATGTATTTCAACAAAAATTTTGTGATAATTTGATTAAATTTAGACTAATCCAGTAGATTCTTTGAGTCCGAACATAATATTCATGTTTTGTACGGCTTGCCCTGAGGCTCCCTTCATCAGATTATCGATCGCACTTATGATGACAAGATTAGAATCTTCGTTTTTATCTGAGGATGAAAATAGTGAGATTAGACAATCATTAGTGGTATTGACTTCACCAAGTTTAGGATAAGTCTGATTAATGATTTTTATGAACTGAGAGTCTTTATAATAATCATCATAGACATCGTATAGATGATCTAAATCAAGATCTTTTATAGTTAGGTAATGAGTAGAGTATATTCCTCTTTCAATCGAACTCAAGTGTGGCACAAATAGTACATCTGTATTTTTATTTATATGTTGTATCTGATTTAACATTTCAGGATAGTGCCTGTGCTTTGCTACTGCATAGGCTTGATAATTTTCAGTCCCAGGTGCAAACAACTTATCAGGATTAAGATTCCTACCAGCTCCTGTTATACCAGAAGTTGCATTGATAATAATTCTTTGTTCGTCAATCACATCAAGTATTGGTAAGAGACTTAATAATGACGATGTTGGGTAACAACCTGGATTGGCAATTATTTTTGCATTTGTTATTTTATCTCTTTGATTTTTCATCTCAGGCAAACCATATACGGACTGTTCAATGAGTTCTGGGGATGTATGTTTTTGACCATACCACTGCTCCCATATTTCAGCATCAGGTATCCTAAAATCAGCAGATATATCTATTAATCTTATATCATTTTTTACAAGTTCCCTTGCCATATCCATAGCTACACCATTAGGTGACGCAAAAAAAACTACATCACAATGTGACAAATTATCTACTGCAGGTTCTAAAAATTTTTTGTCCAAACCTGTACCGAGCTTTATACAATCACTTACTTTTTTACCGGCATGTGTTCTTGAGGTAAGGACATCAAGTGAGACATCTGGGTGTTTCAAAAGTAGCTTTACGAGTTCTTCACCAGTAAACCCTGATGCTCCTACTATGCCTACAGAAATCATTTAGATACCCTCATATTTTAATAGCTAATTATTTAGGCACATTATACATTTAAAGGTAGAATAATAAACATGCTGCTGTATAAAACACTACACATTATTTTCATGGTGACATGGTTTGCTGGACTTTTTTATTTACCACGCCTGTATGTCTATCATGCCCAAGCTGAAGATCAAATCTCAAAAGATAGATTTAAGATTATGGAGAAAAAATTGTTTTGGGGGATTATGACTCCTGGTGCAGTGCTTACAGTGCTATTTGGTGTACTACTGATAGAGTATCACGTGATGTCTTACTGGCTTAAGATGAAAATATTGTTAGTTTTTGTTTTGGCTCTCTATCATGTGTGGTGTGGAGTCTTACTAGAAAAATTTAAGACTGACAGTAATTCTCACAGTCATGTTTGGTATCGAATATTTAATGAAGTACCAGTAATATTTTTGGTTTTGATTGTTGCATTAGTTGTGTACAAGCCCATCTAAAACATCTTTAAATTCTTTCAAAATACTCTTATAAACATCTCGTTTAAATCTAATAACGCTTTTAATTGCAGTTTTCTCGTCGCCCCATTTCCAATCATCAAATTCAGCATGACCGCTAGCATTTAAATTTATTTTTGAATCACTGTCGATAAGTTTCAACAGGTACCATTTTTGCATTGCCCCATCGAATTTTTTATTATGCCTCTGAAACACGTGAGGTATGTGGTAGACCAACCATCTTTTGCTAATGCTTAATATTTCAACTGTGTCCTGTTCTAAGCCAGTTTCCTCATGTAATTCGCGATACATGGCTTCTCTAACTTTCTCGCCTTTGTCTATTCCACCTTGTGGAAATTGCCATGCTTCTGTGCCTATCCTTTTGCCGAGCCAAAAGCGACCATCATTATTTATAATAATCATACCCACTCCTCGTCTATAATTTTTCTTATCCATGATTTTGTTTAAGTGCTAAAATGTACTTTATAGACACGGCTTTAATCATTCCCCCTGAACCGATATAATGATACTAGTATATACGACTAATTATCGCTTATTAATCAAAAATGAATGAACTTTTAATATTTGATTTAGATAACACACTCCTTGCTGGAGACAGCGATCGAAATTGGGGAATTTTCTTATCCGAGCAGCAAATAGTCGATTCGTCATACCTCGATGAAAGTGAACGCTTCTACAATAACTACTACGAAGGCAGTTTGGATATAGATGGATTTCTGTCATTTTGTTTAAGACCTCTTGTAGCTAACGATATGTCAGTATTACTAGGGCTTCGAGATCAATTCATTGAAGAAAAAATTAAACCAATCGTTACAAAAGTAGGCAAAGATCTTATCGATAAAGCTCACTCTCAAGGGAAGGAGGTCATCATCGCAACTGCCACTAATGATTTTGTTACAAGACCGATTGCAGATATATTCGATGTGTCAGTCTTGATAGCAACAGAATTTGAAATAAAAAATAATTCATTTACAGGAAATGTACTAGGTGCTCCATGTTTTCGAGATGGTAAGCTCGATAAAGTTAGTAGATGGATAAACGAAAATAACTTTGATCTATCGCAAGCATCTTTTTATACAGATTCATTCAATGATCTACCTCTGTTAGAAAAAGTAAAAAATCCGATTATTGTTGATGGTGATGATAAACTTAGAGAAATAGGCAGAAGTAACAACTGGGAGTGCATAAGTTTCAGATGAAACTCAAATATACTATTTTTATAGTTATTACATATTTTATAAGTAGTAATTCTATGGCTGACAAGATGATTATTGACGATATGAAAAACCAATCTGGTGTACCGGACGAGGAGTTCTGCGAGAGCGGTAATGCAAAGTGGTGCTTCGTTACAGATAAAGTTATGGGTGGTATCTCAAATGGTTCGCTAGAATTTAAACAAGAGAATGGTACTTACTTTTATCGAATGACTGGTGAGTTATCTCTGGAGAATAATGGGGGTTTCATACAGTTCAGAACTAAAATAGAAAATCATCCTAAAGGTAAAAGCTTCAAAGGAGTGAGGCTAAGAGTAAGAGGAAATGATAACGAATATACTGTTCATATCCGAACAAAGTATTTATTTTTACCCTGGCAATACTATGAATCTGCATTTCAAGCTACTGATACTTGGACGACAGTTGAGCTTCCATTTACGACATTCAGAAAATCTAATTTTTATCAGCCATCCAATGTATCATCCCAAGACATAAAAACAATTGGAGTTGTAGCCATAGGAAGAGAATTTGTCGCCGAGATCGATTTAGCCTCGATCGAATTATACTAATTAATAAAATACTTTATGTTTTAGGTAGTGTGACACCCTTTTGTCCCTGATATTTACCTTTACGATCTTTGTAAGAGGTTTCACAAACTTCATCGGACTCTAAGAATATGAATTGCGCTACACCTTCATTAGCATATATTTTGGCCGGGAGTGGTGTGGTATTGGAAAATTCCAAAGTTACGTGTCCCTCCCACTCAGGTTCCAGTGGCGTCACGTTAACGATAATCCCACATCTAGCGTAAGTTGATTTACCTAAGCACAGAGTAAGCACCTTTCTAGGAATTCTGAAATACTCGACGGTGCGAGCAAGGGCAAACGAATTTGGCGGAATGATGCACACGTCAGATTTTACATCCACAAAACTCTGTTCATCGAAAGCTTTAGGATCAACAAAAGATGAATTTATATTTGTAAAGATTTTAAATTCGTCAGAACAACGAACATCATATCCGTAACTAGATGTTCCAAATGAGACAATTGAGCCCTTACCATTTTGTTTGACTTGATCGTATTGGAATGGTTCGATCATTCCATGGCTCTCCGCCATATCTTTAATCCACTTATCAGATTTTATTGTCATCAAGATATATTATCACTCTATAAAAAATATCATAGAGCTATGATGATAGCTATTCCTAGTCGTTTTGAATAACAATTTTAGGAAATGCTGCACTGTAGTCTTTCTTGCGCATTGAAAGTGTAGCAGTCATCTTACGAGCTATCTCCCTGTAAGCTAGGGATGCTGGATCCATAGGGTTAGATGATACTGTTGGTGTTCCTTTATCCATCTCTTCTCTAATTTGTTTTTCCAAAGGTAACTCACCTAGAAGTTTTACACCTGCCTCGGAAGCAAGTTGTTCGCCTCCACCTTCACCAAAAATACTCTCTATGTGACCACATTTCTTACAAACATGTGTACTCATGTTTTCAACAATTCCTAATACAGGAACTTCAACTTTCTCAAACATTTTAAGTCCCTTTCTGGCGTCAATTAAAGATATATCTTGTGGAGTGGTTACGATCACAGCGCCACTGACTGGAATCTTTTGACATAGTGTTAACTGTACGTCGCCAGTTCCTGGTGGTAAATCTATGATTAGGTAATCGACATCTTTCCATTGGGTATCTGTAAGAAGTTGCTCTAGGGCTTGTGTAACCATTGGTCCTCTCCAGATCATTGGTGTGTCTTCTTCTACAAGTAAACCTATGGACATGGATTGCAGTCCGTGTCCTATTTTTGGCATGAGTGTTTTACCGTCTTCTGAATCAGGTTGACCGCTTACCCCTAACATTCTCGGAATACTGGGACCATAAATATCAGCATCTAAGATAGCTGCATTTGCTCCTTCTTCTTTTAATGCTAGTGCCAGATTGACTGCAGTTGTTGATTTTCCAACTCCGCCTTTACCTGAAGCTACAGCTATTATATTTTTAATCCCTTTGATTCTCTCTGTTGATTTTTGAATACCATGAGCAGATATTTCGTAACTAAGATCGAGATTGGTTTGCGCATCTGGATAAGCTTCCTTTATTTTCTTATCCATATTTTCATGGAATGCTTGCATGATTCCCTCAGCAGGCCAACCTAAAACACACTTTACAAAGACGTTGTTTCCCTCAACCTTAATTTCTTTGACTGTGTTTCCACTTACTAAATCTGTTCCCATATATGGACAGTGATAGTCCTTTAATAGCGCTTCTATGTTCTCTTTATTCATTCCCTTAGTCCTTTGTATGGTTTTAATATACAATACTCATAATATATTGAGGCTTTATTATAACCTCATACTGATTAATTTATAGGTTAATTATCAAATTTCAATGAGAAGAATAATTGTTACAAGTGCTCTACCCTATGCTAATGGCTCTATTCATTTAGGGCATCTTGTAGAGTATATCCAGACAGATATTTGGGCTAGGAGCCAGAAGATGAATGGCAATGAGTGTGTGTATATTTGTGCAGACGATTCTCATGGAACCCCAATTATGCTCAAAGCGAAAGAACTTGGGATTACTCCTGAGGAATTGATAGAAAAAACCTACGATGAGCACGTAAAAGATTTCAAAGATTTTCAAATTGAATTTGACAACTTTCACACGACTCACTCTGATGAAAATAAGAAAATATCTCAAAAAATATATCAATCCCTTAGAGATAAAGGAAATGTCGTAAGTAAAGAAATCGAACAGTTTTATGATAACGAAGCTAAGATGTTTTTGCCTGATAGATTCATTAAAGGTGAGTGTCCAAAGTGCGGTGCTAAAGATCAGTATGGTGATTCATGTGAAGAGTGTGGCGCCACATACTCGCCAACCGATGTAAAAAATCCTATCTCAACAGTTTCAAATACTACACCTGTTACAAAGAAAACAGAACATGTCTTTTTTCAGTTGAGCTCGTATGAGTCATTTTTAAAAGAGTGGATGCAGAACAATGAGATTCAAAAAGAGATTAAAAATAAACTTAGTGAGTGGCTTGAGGGTGGGTTAGTTGATTGGGACATAACGCGTGATAAGCCTTATTTTGGATTTGAGATTCCTGATCTAAAAGACAAATACTTTTATGTCTGGCTTGATGCGCCCATTGGATACATAGCATCACATAAGAACTATTGTGATAAAAATAAACAAAATTATATAGATGATTGGAAAGAGGGCTCCAAAACTGAACTCTACCACTTTATCGGTAAAGACATAGCTTACTTCCATGGGCTATTTTGGCCAGCAATGTTGGAGGGTGCTGGTCTGAGAAAACCAAATGGTGTTTATTGTCATGGATTTCTGACAATAGATGGAGAAAAAATGTCTAAATCCAGGGGCACATTTTTTAATGCTAGAACTTATCTTAATCATCTACTACCTGATTATTTAAGGTATTATTTCTCCAGTCGACTAACAAACAAAATTGAAGATATAGATTTGAATTTCGATGACTTTATGACTCGTGTTAATTCAGACTTGGTTGGAAAAATAATTAATATAGGTAGTCGTTGTGCAAAATTCATCAATAAAGATTTCGACAGCAAATTATCTGCTGAAGTCGGAAATGAAGAATTGATTAAATCAGTTTTATCTAGAAAAGAAGAAATCATTCAAAATTATGAAACTAGAAATTATGCTGCAAACATTAGAATTATCTCCAGCCTAAGTGATGAGATAAATAAATATTTAGATGATGAAAAACCATGGATAAAAATTAAAGATGATTCAACAAAAGGTCATGTTCAAACAATTTGCTCTGACAGTATCAATGGATTTAAATTCATTATTGGTTATCTAAAACCTGTACTACCTGAGATAGCAAACAAGGTTGAAAATCTACTTAATTGTGATTCAATCACTTGGTCTAATATAGATAACCAACTTAAAGACCATAAAATTAATGCATTTGTGCCATTAATCACTAGAATTAATAAAGAGAGTATTGAAAAAATGAAAGAAGAGAATAATAAAGAATCTGCTGCTACAGAAGATACAGATAAAATTGCTATCGATGATTTTATCAAAGTTGATCTTCGAGTTGCCAAAATAATTAATGCAAAAGAGCTTGAAGAGTCTAGAAAGCTTCTAGAGCTCGAGGTGGATCTTGGGGATGAAACTAGAATTATTTTTGCAGGTATCAAAAAATCTTATTCTCCAGATGATCTTATCGGGAAGCTAGTGGTGGTAATTGCTAATCTAAAGCCAAGAAAAATGAAGTTTGGAACTTCTAATGGAATGGTTCTAGCCACTCAGCATGATGGAGATATTATCATTATCCAGCCTGAAAAAGATGTCTCGCCGGGATCAAAAATCTCATAAATGAATTATAAATCTTTACAAAATCAAATAATTGAAGCTTTGCCACAACTTCAATGCAAGAAGTGTGAGTATCCTGATTGTAAAAGTTATGCTAGATCCCTAATAGAAAAAAATGAAAAAACAAATAAATGCGAACCTGGTGGAACAGAGACTGAAGCACACATCAAATCAATACTATCTAATCAGAATTTTAACTTACCTAAGCAAATAAAGCAGCATCATATTGCCGATATTATTCGTGAAGAATGTATAGGTTGTACTATTTGTATTAAAGTCTGTCCAGTAGACGCAATCATAGGTGCAAGACAGATGATTCATAAAGTATTAGAAAGTCAGTGCAATGGTTGTGAACTTTGCATAGATCAATGTCCTGTCAACTGTATGTCTATGATTCAAACTAGAGAGCAAATTACATGGACATGGCCGTCTGAGCAATCTGAGCAATCTAAAAAGAATTATTATCATAAAGTAGATCGTTTAGACCGAATAAAAAAAGAAAAAGAGCTTAATAGACAAAAAATCCTGGAGGATACAGACATGGATGAATACATTCGTTATGCTCTAGAGGCGGAATCGATAAAACACCAAAAAATAAAAAAATACGAGTAATCATCTTTAGGGTTTTTTATGCATAAAGGGTTTTTTTCTATTTGGATAACATGTTTTACAAATCTTGCATTCTAATCTATAACAGGACCTAGCTGTACAGAATTCTCTTCCCCAAAAAATTATTTGAAGATGTAGTTTATTCCAAGAGTCCTTTGGAAATATTTTTTTAAGATCCCTTTCAGTTGTTGCAACATTTGTTCCATTTGTTAAACCCCATCTTTGGGCTAATCTATGAATATGCGTATCAACTGCAAATGCAGGGATGCCAAAGCCTTGACTCATTACAACAGAAGCTGTCTTATGTCCAACACCCGGAAGTGACTCAAGATCTTTAAAGTTATTTGGAACCTTACCTTTGAATTTCTTGACTAGTATGTTTGACAGTTTATGAATAGCTTTTGATTTCTGTGGTCCTAGTCCACAAGGCTTGATAATTTTATATATTTTATTTACGGAAACTTTAGACATACTCGCTGGATCTGAAGCAACAGAAAATAATTTTGGAGTTATTTCGTTTACTCTTTCATCTGTACATTGTGCTGATAGAAGGACAGCTACTAGTAACGAAAAATTATCTTTGTGATGAAGTGGGACAGGTGTTTCAGGATAAGTTTTATCAAGGATTTTTTTTACAGCGATAGCTCTTTCAGATTTATTCATAAGTAAGTAATCTCATTTATTTTTAATTGATTTCCAAATATCAATCATTTCTGATGGCTCAGCATACTTGATATTTCTTTTATTCATTTCTTCTTTAATTTTATCTAGCCTGCTTTTAAACTTATCATTCGCTGATTTATTTAAATCATCTATATCAATGTTTAAATGTCTAGATAGTGAAATAAGCGAAAAGAATAAATCACCTAACTCTTCTTTGATGTGAGCTTTATTTTCCATGCCAATAGCTTCTTCTAATTCATCTGTCTCTTCGCGTATTTTGCTAATGATTTTATCAAGTTCGATCCAATCAAGTCCCAGTGCTTTTGCTTCAAGTTGTAATTTGATTGACTCATCTATTAGGTTTTTTGACTTCATTCGCGAAATTATATAGTAATATAGCCAAATGGGTAGTGATAGAGAGCAAAAACTAATAGCTTGGCTTAGTGAAAATGGATATGAAAAAGCATCTATTACAGACCTGTCTGGGGATGCAAGTTTTAGAAAGTATTATCGAGTAAAGAAAAAAAATCTTTCTTACGTTGTTATGGATTGTCCCCCTGATAAAGAAAATCTCAAATCATTTATATCAGTTTCAGAAAAACTGCATAATGCAAAAGTAAACGCTCCTAAACTTTTTGATTGTGATCAAGAAAATGGATTCTTAGTACTATCTGATCTTGGAGATGATTTATATTCTAGAAAACTTGATAGCGAAACAGTTTACTGCTTATACACTGATGCGCTTGAGGCAATTGTTAAAATGCAGGTCAGTGTGGATTGTTCTGATTTAGAATCTTTTGATGAGTTGTATCAAGAGGAAAACAATTTATTTATAGATTGGTTTTTAGTAAGTCATCTTGAGATTAATAAAGATGATGGACACCTTGATCTGATAAATACAGAGTTCGATAGACTTAATGTATTGCTCAAAGAGATTCCTCAGACATTTGTTCATAGAGATTTTCATTCAAGAAACCTTCTTGTTACTGATACTAATAACCCTGGAGTTATCGATTATCAAGACGCAGTAATTGGACCTATAACATATGATTTAGTATCCCTACTTAAAGACTGCTACGTAACATGGGACGATGGTCTTATAGAAGATATGCTTGAGTGTTTTTTTACAAGAATTAAATCTAATAACATAAACAATATTTCCGATTTTAGATATTGGTTTGATATGACAGGGCTCCAAAGACATATAAAAGCTATTGGTATATTTTCCCGTTTGAATTATAGAGATAACAAAGATAATTATCTTAAAGATATCCCAAGAACTTATTCGTATATTGAAAAAACATTGAAGAAATATAAAGATCTTACTAATCTGAATGAGATTTTTAGCGATCTAAACTTACTAGAGAAGATTTCAAAATGAAAGTTATCATATTATCTTCAGGAAAAGGCACAAGAATGATGCCTCTCACAAAGGATACTCCTAAACCTATGTTAGAGATTAATGGTGAATATTTACTGGAGAATAAAATCAATCTTTGTAGAAATTCTGGACTGAATGAAATTACTATCAACGTCGCTTATAAAAAAAATGTGATTATCAATTTCATCAAAACACTGGATATTGATATTCACCTAGTTGACGAAGGTGATGAGCCACTTGGTACTGCCGAAGGAATAAGAAATATCATCAAAAGTTTTGATGATGAACAATTCATCGTTATTAATAGCGATATTTGGACTGATTACAATTTAAAAGTTTTAAGGGATTTGAACCTCGAGGATAATTTAGCTCATATTGTTTTAACGAATACACCCGATTACTTAGATGGAGATTTTAGCTGTGATGGAAGAAACTTATTAGTGGGTGATAGCTATGTATTTTCAGGTATAGGAAAATATCACAGAGAGTTATTCATAAAATACAGTGATGTTGAACTTGGTGATATCCTTAGATCAGAAGAAAAGATAGCTTTCAGCATCTATGATGGGAAATGGATGGATATTGGAACTCCAGAGCGACTAGAAAAAGTTAGACAACTAGAACAAGACCCCACATAATTAAAAAAGCGCCCACTACTCTTCTATATATTAAAGGGTAGTTATAAGAGACTTTCTCAAATAAAACAAAGACTGTTAGGACTATTACCCAAAGAATATTCATTACACCGAGTGCAAAAAGAGTGAGCATTAATGCCCAACAACAACCAACGCAATAAAAGCCGTGTTTATAACCAATGATAAAGGCCCCAAAATTACCGTCTTGCCAGTTATTAGTAAGAAAGCTCAAAGGAGATTGACAAACATTTAAACAGGCGTCTTTGTATGGTGTAAATTGATAAATTCCAGCCAAGATAAGAACAAAGGCAGCAAGATAAGCATGTATAGGTTCCATCATCATATTTAGAAATCCGTTTGTGTGTAAAAAGTACTGAGGAAAAGTAATGAATAAACTAAATAACACCCAGCTTGATAAATAGCCTGCAAGAAGGATCAACGTTGATGCCGATTCTTGTCCTTGAACTTTTTTCCTCGCGTTAAGAGTTGTATACAACATGAGCATTGGAAGTATTGATGGGGTCATCATGGCGATCATCATAACAGCCCACATCATAAATAATAAAAAGAAATCAGTTAAAGCCCACATATTTCCCATTGGGGGCATCCATGTCAAAACTTCAGTAATCATATTTGATTCCTGATTCATATCCTTCATTTCTTGCTTATTCATCTCCATACCATTGTCTTTCATGCTCATAGAATCTTGTGACATGTCCATACTCATGGTTGTGTTATCAGTAAATGGAAGTGTATTCATGTGCCAGCCCATTCCAAGAATGTAAAGCCATGAAAACATAAGAACAATGGCTACTCCAACGTATACGATCATTCTATCTTTTAGAGGTGCTTGTATTGCTTTTTCGTTCATTGGATTAAATAAAAATGGCCCGCTTGCTAGCAGGCCATTTATCTACTTGAAGTTAAACTTCGATTGCTTGTTGTTTGTTAGCACCATCACGATATACGAATGGAGAACTCAAACCATTTCCACCTTCCCATGAGTGGCTTATGCCATGATCGTTATAAGTAAGCTTAGATGCTTTACTTACGGTAATTGGATATGGTGGCGCAACTGCTAGAGGTGTGTCATGTACCATAACTGGACGACCGGCAGCACCAGCAAGTTGTTCCATTTTATTTTCAGCTATGCCCTCAACAATTACATGTCTAGTTGGTGAGTTAACCATATAAGTGATTTTCGCTCTTTTCGTTGGTAGGTATTCTCGAGGTGCGCCCTCAGCTCCTTTACCAAGACTAGCGATTACACCTAAATGTCCACCATGGGCTCCGTGATAAGCTTCTCTTAGTGCATTGAATTGAGCATTGTTTGCACGCTCATCAATATATACGGCCATCTCAAATTGACCTTTTAATAGATTCTGTGGCGCATTCAACCACATTGAGACATTAAGTCCGCTCACATCAACATTTCCAACGTGACCTTTCTCAATATTCCAAGTTAAGAAAGCTTTACAATATCCTTGTGTTGGATCTAGAAGAAGAAGACAAGGACAGATAGTATCGCAAGTGCAAGACTCGAAATATGTACCTCGAAGGTACATCTCATGATCTGCTTTTGCGGCATTAGCATCATCAGATCCAAACATGGAACCAATGATAGGTGTAGCTGCAGCTACTGCGCCTAATCCTTTTAGAAAACCTCTTTTAGAATCTGAAACTTGAGTTTTATCTTTTTTCATATTCATTCCCATTTAATTAAATAGTATCCAATATTAGCGTTTGCTAATAGTGTATTACCCCTCATACATTTTAGTCATATTTAACTTGAAATACAAAACTATTTAAATAAATAGACTTCGCAAAACTGAGATTTATGTTGATAATATATAAATAACTCATGTATTTTACTTAAATATCTGTCCAAGATGATTTTAATTATGATAAAGTATTAAGTGTAATTACGACTAGGGGGTCAAATGAGACATTTTAAACTTCTATCTGTACTACTTTTAACAGGAATTATCACTGCTTGCGGTGGTGGCACAAGTGCTCCATCAGAATATATGGTGAAAGTATATCCAATAGAAAATGATTTCGATCGTTTTGAAACTATAGGTCCTGTATCATCTCGCGATGAGTGTGCAGCTAAGGCTATGGAAATGAAAGCAGCGGCTTACGAGTGCCAGCCTAACTAATATTTACGTTATTTAACTTTCGTAAGATCACAAGACCGCTGAATCTAGAATTCAGCGGTTTTTTTATTTATAAGAATCCTTAATATAGTCTTGTGCATGCTTATACAAATCTAAAGATATAGATCCTGCAGATTCAGATATGATTTTATCATTGACTTGTGTAATTGGCACAACTGGATTAGTAGAGCTTGAACAAAATATCTCATCTGAATCAAGTAGCTCATGTTTAGAAATATCGCATTCGCTATATTCTAGGTGATGTCGGCTTATAAGATCGACTAAAAATTTCCTCGTAATTCCTGGCAGTAACTTGTTACTTAGCCTAGGTGTCTTAATAATGCCATCCTTAACCATAAAAACATTACTAGCGGACCCTTCTGTCAGAAATCCATCTCTCAAAAGAAGAGCTTCATACGCACCATTATCATTTGCTTTGTTTTTAATAAGAACATTTGCAAGTAAAGATGTAGACTTAATATTTGATTTTAACCAACGGTAATCATCTTCTAGTATAGCTTTTTTTCCATTAATAATGACATCACGGTTAAAAGGAACATAGTTTTCTCCCATTATTAATATAGTTGGCCTGTAATCCTCTGAATAAATGTGGTTCCTTTTTTGATCTACACCGCGTGAAATGTGAATGTATATGAAATAATCATCATAATTATTTTGATCAATCAGCCTATTGATAATCTCTACAATATCTAGATCCTCAAGTAATGAGGGTGCTATATTTATTTGCTGCAAACTGCTTTTTAGTCTTTCAAGATGCGCGTCTACGTAAAATATTTTTTTGTTGTAAATAGGAATTAACTCATAAACTCCATCACCAAATAAAAATCCCCTATCAAGAATAGATAAAGTTGTTTCTTCTTTTGGAGTGTAGTTTCCATTTAAATATACAACCTCTTGTCGAGACATTACAAGTCCATCAATAGTGAATCAATTGTCCTTCGATAAAACGATCCTTGATTGATATCCTCAAGAGCAGTGAGTTTGTAAGTCTGGATAATTTTATCTTTTAATTTGATATGCATAAATCCGATAGTTTGATTCTGTTTAATAGGAGCGGTTAACTGTCTATCAACTATATACTCATATTTTAAATTTTTCTTCTGTCTTCTTGGAATAGTAACCTTAGCGTCTTCATTTATACCAAATTTTATTTCTGTCTCTTCTCCAGAATACACTCGAGCGGTTGATATAGCTGTATTACGTTTGAATAATGTATGGGTTTCAAAAAATCTGAAACCATATTCCAACAGTGTTCTGCTCGCTTGTATCCTAACATCAGGTGTTGGCGCTCCCATTACTACCGCAATTAATCTTCTATTCCCCCTTTTTGCTGAACTTGCTAGGCAGTAACCTGCAGCTTTAGTGAAACCTGTCTTTATTCCATCAACATTGTCATCAACAAACAGCAATTTGTTCCTAGAGTATTGTTTAATTTCGTTGAATTCGAAAGATTTGGTGGAATATAGTTTATATAGATCTGGAAACTCTGCAATAAGAGCCCTTGATAAAATAGAAATATCCTCTGCAGTTGTATACAAGCTATCGCTAGGCAGTCCTGTAGCATTGGTGTAATTCGTATTGCTTAATCCAAGATTCGCTGCCATTTGATTCATATATGTGCTAAATGTTTTTTCATCGCCAGAAATGTGCTCTGCAAGTGCAACACTCGCATCGTTTCCTGAAACTGTAATTACTCCCTGAAGAATATCTTTCACTTTGACTTTTTTTCCCACTTCAATGAACATTTTAGAGCCACCTGTTTTCCATGCTTTTTTACTAACCAATATCTCTTCGTCAAAAGAAATATTTTTTTCCTTTAACTCGGTGAAGGCTACATATGCTGTCATCATCTTTGTTATACTCGCTGGTGGAAGCGTTAGATCCTTGTTTGATGAGGCTAATATCATTTTGCTGTCAAAATCCATGACCACATAAGCTTTTACATTCAGAGTTGGCGCGGGTGGTATTGGTGATGCCTGTGAGACGGCAACGAAGGATATAACAATGCATAGTGAGATTAGGCTTTTAATCATTTTGATATATTAGCATAACTAACACTACTGTGATGCCATTTTTATTTCCTGAGCTAGAGTAAATACTGCTAGAGCGTATAGTCGACTTCTATTATACCTTGTAATCGTATAAAAATTATTATGCCCAAAACTATATACATTGGACTGACCTTCCAGTCTTTTTATTACAGACAATTTCTCGTTATCATTTATTGCCAATGATGTTTTTAGACTGATGTTTGCGAAGTCTATGTATTTTGTATGTGGTTTGTAGGTTCTCTTCGATAACATCTCCAGTGTCTTCTCATTATTATTAATTACAAGGTCAGTTAGAATTAACCCATCTCTTTTCCATCCATTCTTCTCTAAGTAATTTGCAACGCTTCCGATTACATCTGCATTTGAACTCCATAAATCCGCATAGCTGTCACCATCAAAATCGATTGCATAATTTCTGTATGAGCTTGATATAAATTGGGGCTTTCCAAGTGCTCCTGCATATGATCCTTTAATGGATGATGGATCTAAATTATTTTCACGACAAAGTAATAAAAAGTTTTCAAGCTCTGATCTATAAAAATCAGCCCTCCTTCCCTTATTGGGTCCAACAGATAATGATGCAAGGGTATCAAAAGTCTTAAAGTTACCAAGATTTTTACCATATCTTGTCTCGATACCGATAATGGCAACAATGATCTCTTCGGGTACACCAAAAGCTTCTGATGCTTTTTTTAAATTATTATAGTTTTCATCAATAAATAGTTTCCCATTTTTGATGTTATGGTCGGTAACAAATAAACTTTTGTAATTAATGCATTGTTTTTCATTTTGCTGGCAGCCATTCCAAGTCAATCTTCTCTCTGGAGCTTTTTTGAAGAATTTTTTTAATTTCTTTTCCTCTTTGATGTTATTGAACAGATTTCTAAGATCATTTTTTTTGTAATTATGTTTTTTAGCCATATAATCAATAAACTCACTCACTTCTTTTGTCTTATATGAGTTGCTTGCATTCGCGTTAAAGATTATTGATATTAGAAGCGAAATAAAGAGTATAAATTTCATCATTTTCTCATCAACCTCTGGTGTGACTTAATGGACATAATAATTCCCAATGCAGCAAAGACTGTCAGCATTGATGTTCCACCATAACTCATAAATGGTAGTGGAGCACCAACGATAGGGAGGATCCCAATTACCATTCCAATATTGACGAGTACATATAAAAATATTGTCAATATCAAAGTACCAGATAAAATTCGAGAAAAATTATCTGTAGCCTTTATGGAGATGCTCATACCTCTAAACGTTGCGAGAACATACAACGTGATTAGGAGAAGGACGCCAATAAATCCAAACTCCTCGCCAAAGGCAGAAAAAATAAAATCAGTATGATTTTCTGGAAGAAAGTCCAATTTAGATTGAGTGCCGTTCATATATCCTTTACCAAATAATCCTCCAGATCCAAGCGCTATTTTTGATTGAACCAGATGATAACCAGAGCCTAGAACATCCTGATCTGGGCTGAAAAAAGATAAGATTCTAGATTTTTGATAATCATACATCAATGACCATAAAAAAGGGATTGCCCCTATAACAAAAGCTAAACCTAAAAATATATGCACAAGCCGAATTCCAGATAGAAAGATAGCAATAATACCTGAAGTGGTAATCAAAATTGCTGTACCCAGGTCAGGCTGCTTGGCAATTAAGAAAGCTGGCACAACTATAATAAATGCTGCAACAACCAGATTTTTAAATTTCGGAGGCAAGGATTTGTCAGAATAAAAAGATGCTATCATCAAAGGCACAAATATTTTCATTAGTTCTGATGGTTGGAATCTTAGGAAATATAGGTCCAGCCAACGATCAGCAGATTTGCCAACACCAAAAAAGATTGTCATAACTAACAAGAAAATCCCACCAAAGTACAGAGCGGGAGAAAACAACTTAAAGTTATCAGGATGGATCTGTGCCAGTAGGATCATTGCAACTAGTCCAATTAGGATCCTTATGCCTTGTTTGAGCATCAGCGAGCTATCACCGCTCGATACACTAAAAAGTGTGATCATCCCAAGAAACACAATAATCATCACAATCGCGAATAATTTTAGATCAATCTTAAGGATTGAGGAAATGCCACTGAATTCACTCGTTGAATATCTCATTGCATTGCAACCTGAGATTTTATATTTTCAAAATAAAAATTGATTATATCTCTCGCAATAGGTGCAGCTACTGCAGAACCACTTCCGCCATTATCAACTATAACTGAAACGACGATTTCAGGACTTTCAAATGGAGCAAAACTAATAAATAGAGCGTGGTCTTGTAATGATTTATTTCCAGTTTTTCCTTTGTCTAAATTATATACTTGAGCAGTTCCAGTTTTACCAGCAAATTCTAGACTATCTATTTTTTTTATATGTGATGCTGTACCAATGTTTTTATCATAGATTACTCGCCACATTGCTTCATTAACGACATGTAAGCTTTCTGTGTCAATCTCAATTTCGTTTTTGTTATCAGAATAATTAAAATTTGATACCTCGTTGTTTATTCTATCAATGCTTCTCAAAAATAAATGTGGGGTAACGCTCGATCCACCACTTGCTAATAATGATGTGGCATTTGCTAATTGAAGTGGTGTCGCTAAAAAATAACCTTGTCCAATACCAACATTAAGAGTTTCGCCTGGATACCAAGCTGCTTGTCTTGATTGATTTTTCCATTCTCGTGATGGAAGCAGACCCTCTTTTTCCCCATATAGATCGATATATGTTTTTTCACCAAAACCAAATTTTTGTAGTTTTTCATGAATCATATCTATGCCAGACACCTCTGCTAAACGATAAAAAAATACATCGCAAGATGATGCAACAGCCGAGGATAGGTTTACATCCATATGGCCATCTTTTTTCCAGCACTTAAAAGGTCTTTTGTAATTTTCAAGTTTGTACGCGCCAGTGCAAGCAAAAACTTTTGACTTATCGATTATTCCATCTTCAAGAGCAACAATTCCAAAAAAAGGCTTAATAGTAGAACCTGGCGGGTATTGACCTATAAGCGCTCTGTTAAATAATGGGTTCGCTTTATCTTGGAGTAATTTCTTATAATCTTTAGAGGAAATTCCGCGAGCGAATAAGTTAATGTCATATCCAGGGTAACTGACAAAACTTAAAATGTCCCCATTGTGAGGATTCATAACAATTATAGAACCTCTCTGTCCTTTGAGCAGTTCATAGGTATAGTTTTGAAGTCTGTAATCAATTGTAAGATAAACATCGCTGCCTCTTGTGGCAGATTTCTTTTCTAAGACCCTTATAATCTCATTGTTAGCATTTGTTTCTAATTTCTCAAATCCTGGTGATCCAGATAAAAGATTTTGATAGAACCTCTCTACACCAATTTTGCCAACACTCGTCATGCCCTCTTTGATCTCTACAGTTGAGTTATAGTCACTCTCAGAAAGTTTACCTGTATAACCCAGTACATGTGATGTTGACTCTGGGAAAACATATCTCCTGTTTGATTTTACTATCAATTCCATTTCAGGAAGTAGGTACTGATCAACTGAGAGTTTTGTAAATTCCTCCATAGTGGTATTTTTTTGAAGCGTTATCTCTTTAAGTTTTTTATTTTTGAATTCTTCTCTAAGTCTATCAACTTCAGGTTTTTGGAATTTGAATACTTTTTTAGCATTTAAAATGAAATTTTTCTCTGAGACAATTTTTTCTTTTTTCGCAACAATATCAAAAGTATCAAAGCTCTCGGCTAGAATAGTACCATTTCTATCCAGAATATTTCCTCTGATAGGCTCAATAGGTCTTACTCTGATACGATTATCTTCCGCTCTGGTAGTGTATAGATCATGGTCATCAATCTGGATTTGATATATATGATCTAGATAAAATAATGATATTACAAAAACTATGGCTGATGCGATTAATGCTCTTAGCTTATGGGATGCTCTGTCACGAACTGGATCATTTATGTCCTCCCAACCAGTTTTTTCTTCAAACCTATGCCTTTTTCTGATAGTCTCATTGCGATGCTTGCTTACCATATCTGTATTATAAGTAAGAATTTTAAAAGGAAAACAAATAAAAGGACAAACGGTGATTTAATATGAATTTAGTACCGATAATATTAGGCTTTTCTGGTCTACTAGCAGCATATCTGCTCTATGCCCAAGTAAAAAAATATCCTGCCGGAGAGAAAAACTTAACAGATATCTCTGATGAGATACATCTTGGCGCAATGGCGTTCATGAAAAAAGAATATTCCATACTTTTTGTATTCTCTCTCATACTAGTTTTCGGGATATATATAGGACTTGGATTAAGTAGCACCATAGCATTTATTGTTGGTGCGTTAAGTTCCTCCATAACTGGCTTTATTGGCATGTACACAGCTACAAAAGCAAATGTGAGGACAGCCACAGCCGCACAAAATTCAGGTGTCAGTGACAGTTTATCAGTTGCATTCTTCGGTGGATCAATAATGGGTCTTACTGTGGCAGCCATGGGTTTACTTGGTCTGGGGCTCTTGTATATCCTATATGGCTCTGATCCCGCAACAGCATCAACGATTCATGGTTTTGGAATGGGAGCATCAACCGTAGCATTATTCTCCAGAGTTGGTGGCGGAATTTTTACAAAGTCTGCTGATGTTGGCGCAGATCTAGTTGGTAAAGTAGAGAAAGATATTCCAGAGGATGACCCAAGAAATCCAGGCGTCATAGCAGATAATGTTGGAGATAACGTGGGAGACGTCGCAGGCATGGGTTCAGATATATTTGAGTCATATTGCGGAGCAATAATTGCAACAATAGCAATAGCATCAACCATGCTACAATCTGATTTGATTCAACTCGGGTCAAGGGAAATACTCATGTCACTTCCTCTTGCACTTGCTTCTCTTGGATTATTCTGTTCAATAATTGGGATATTGATCATTAAGATCTTAGCTTCAAGACAGGGCAGTAATGAGACAAATATTGCAAATTCTCTCAGAGGGGGAACGTTTGCTTCAGCAATTTCATTCATAGTCCTGGCATACTTTGTCATTATATCTTTAGGCGTGACAGAAAATGCATGGTACGCGGTGCTCTCTGGAACGGTTGGAGGAATTATTATTGGTCTTGTTACCGAATATTACACTGGTGGTGCCCCTGTTAGAAAAATTGCTGAACAAGGTCAAACAGGGTCGGCTACTGTAATAACTACTGGTCTATCAATCGGCCTCCAATCAGTTGTTGTCCCAGTTCTAACACTAGTGGTAATCATTTTCTTGTCTAATTATTTTGCAGGACTATATGGAGTCGGGATTGCAGCTGTTGGTATGCTAGCAACTGTTGGAATAACAATGGCAATAGATGCATATGGTCCGATAGCTGATAACGCAGGGGGGATTGCAGAAATGGGTGCTTTAGGGGAAGAAACTAGGAAAATTACTGATAGCTTAGATGAGGTTGGCAATACAACCGCAGCAATAGGAAAAGGATTTGCAATTGGTGCCGCAGCGTTGGCAGCACTTGCAATTATCACTGCGTTTGTACAAGAGGTAAACCATAGTCGACAAGAGCCAATTCAGTTGCTTCTGACAGACACGAATGTACTCATCGGCTTATTTATTGGGGGTATGATTCCATTTCTCGTTGGGTCTCTAACTATTACTGCTGTGGGTGATGCGGCTTATAGCATGATCAATGAAATTAGAAGACAATTTAGGGAGATACCTGGCTTACTCGAGGGTACTGGAAAACCCGATAATCAAAAGTGTGTAGAAATTGCAACTGGTGCGGCTTTGAAGAAGATGGTTATGCCTGGTGCAATAGCTGTTTTTTCACCTGTTATTGTTGGGTTTCTATTTGGACCAGAGATGCTAGGTGGTCTTCTTGGTGGTGGTCTTGTTAGCTGTATTCTTCTCGCCCTGACAATGTCAAATTCTGGTGGTGCTTGGGATAATGCAAAAAAATTTGTCGAGAAGGGTAATTTTGGTGGCAAAGGGTCAGACACACATAAAGCTGCAGTTGTAGGTGATACTGTGGGTGATCCTCTCAAAGACACTTCAGGACCATCAATGAATATTTTAATAAATGTAATGGCAATCGTAAGCCTTGTAATTGCTCCCCTGTTATAAATTAAATATCGTTAGGAGACAAAAAATGAATATACTTTTTTTAGGAGCACCAGGTTCAGGAAAAGGGACACAATCAAAAAACATCGAAGAAAAATTTAATATTCCTCAAATATCCACTGGAGATCTACTACGGGCTGAGACAGCATCTGCATCAAAGATAGGGCAGGAGCTAAAAAGCATTATGTCAGCAGGAAAGTTTGTAAGTGATGATATAGTACTTAAATTAGTCTCAAAAAAAATCACCTCTGATGACTGCAAAAATGGTTTTATACTCGATGGATTTCCAAGAAACTTATCTCAAGCTTCAAGCCTGGATAGATTACTAGGTGACCTCAACCTCTCAATAGAATATGTCTTTCTCATCGATGTTCCGACCGATTTGATAATTAAAAGATGTGTAGGTCGTATAACTTGCAATACTTGTGGAAAAATAGAAAATGAGTATTTTTCGGATTTTAGAGAAGGAGATAAGTGCGGCGAGGGTGTTTTTGTTAAAAGGGCTGATGATAATGAAGAGACTGTGTCAAATCGTCTTAAGGTCTATGCGGAGCAAACTGAACCAATCATTGACTTCTATAAAGGAAAAGGTGTTCTCCATAGAATAATAGGTGGCGAAGATGGTCCTCAAAGACTAACTGACGAAATTATCTCAATCATAAAAAAGTGATAATTTAACTGATAGCATCAGATAATGCTATAATTTTCCTCGATGGTTCTAACTAGTTATATAAGATACTTCTTGGCAGCATTCCTAGTATTGCTCTCATCACCGGCTCATCCGGGCATGATGGATTTCATAAGTGGAGTTCAAAAAGGCTTACAAGAAACACTATCAATTAACGAGATAAAGCCTTACATTATACCTCTTGAGCAAGGTCGTCTTGTGGAAGTAAAAAATTTTAGGCAACTTGATATTGGTTTATCAAGAGAACAAGTTAAATTCCTTCTGGGAGTACCTACTTCTAGCCCTTTCAATGATGATCACTGGAATTACTACTACTATAACAACCTGGATTCGAAAGAAATCAAAAATCTTACGGTGGTATTTAAAAATGAGAAGGTATTTGAAATTGTAGTAGATCAGATAACTTATAAAAAGTTTGGTGAAACTGAAAACTCTCAGCTAGATATTTCTGATGTACCTATCATTAAGTTTAATGAGGGTGATGAGAACATTTCGAGAGACAGAGTAATAACAGTCTCTCTTCAAAATAATGATTACCTTGACGAGGAGTTAGGCGTTTGTATATCAAATACTTTTGAGACTTTTGATGATGTAAAAACATTAGTAATATCTGATGAATCCACACTTGAGATCAGAGCTGACAGTCAAAGTCAGACTGGAGAGGAGTTTCTTGCGGAGGGAAATGCTGAGGCCGAAAGACAGCGTGACATGCTAAAAGCAGATAAAATTAAATATTTTACAGATACAAAAAATGTCTCAGCATCTGGTAATGTTGGTTATTTTAATGAGGAGCTTTCAGTATATTCTGAATCTGCTGAATACCAAGGTATGAAGAGTGATATCACATTTTCTAAAGCTACGTATTATAGAAGTAAAAATTCAGGCGCTGGACTATCCAAGAAAATTATTGTGAAAGAAAATAAAGATATTTATCTCGAGAATGCTACATATACGGCATGTAACGTAAACGATCCCGATTGGGAACTTACTTCAACTTCGACTAAGCTTTTTGACAAAGATGAGAGGGGTCACTCATATAATATGTTTCTTAAATATAAAAATATTCCAATTTTTTACTCGCCTTTCATGAGTTATCCTTTGACAGATAAAAGACAGTCAGGAATTCTAACACCTTCTTTTGGTTCTTCTGGGGATAGCGGGACAGCTTTATCCATACCATACTACTTTAATTTAGCTGAAAATTATGACGCAACTATTGAAATTACATCTCTTAGCGATCGAGGTGTATTGTTTGATAATGAATTCCGGTATTTAGGACACAATCAGACAAGAAATTCGATAAATTTTGCATACCTAGAAAATGATGATGAATACGGTGATGACAGATATATTTACAAAATTGACGATGATAGAACTTTATACAACACTCTTGTAAGCAATAATGGTGGATTAATCGGATCTATCATCAAAAGCGATATTTCATATAGCAGAGTATCTGATAGAGATTACTTTAATGATTTTGGAAATTCTCTTAGCACAGTTAGTCAGTCTAGTGTAAAAAGAGATTTCAGATTATTTGGTGAGACATACACAGATGAAAATATTTATAGTTATGAGCTATCTTCGCTATCCTATCAACCCTCTACAATCGGCGTTACTGAGCAGTACGAAACTGTGCCTTCATTCAAATTTAATTACAAAAACAAGAATAGCTCTGAATTTAGCTACAACATGAAGGCTACCATCGATAAGTTCGAACACAATGATGACTCTCTAGTCCAAGGAACAAGGTATTTAATATATCCGAGTATTGAATTGCCATTACTTACAGACGGATGGGAAGTCACCTCTAAATTTGGTATTAGGTATATTGACTATAGTATTGATAACAATGCTACGGATGCAAAATCTAAGACGACTGCAATAGCTAGTCTTCGCGGAAAACTATATTTTGATAAATTTGTTGGAGATAAACTCTACACATTAGAGCCAGAGGCGTACTTATTATATATCCCAGTTGGTAACCAAGATGGCAATCCTTTATTCGACACTGGCCTAAAAGAATTTAAATATTCCTTGCTATCAGAGAATAAATTTCATGGTGAAGATAGACTCAATGATGCAAAACAGATGTCTCTAGCTCTAACTCATAAAATAATAGATGAAAGTTCAGGTGATGAATTATTCACTGGAACAATTGGTCAGATAATATACTTCGATGACAGAGATGTTCATTTGACAGATAATACAAAATCTCATTCTGATGCTTCAAATATCATAGGCCTCATGACTACTAAATTAAGTAGTAATTCATCACTATCCGTTGGATCAGTGTGGAACCCGCACAAAGGTCATGGGATGAGAAATAATATAAGATATAGATATAATGATAGCTCTAGTTCGATGAATAAATTATTTAATGCTGATTACAGATATTTTCGTGGCAATGGTGAAGAAATAGACTTATCCGGAGTTTACTCTTTTAATACTCAATTTTCTATAATTGGGAAATATAACTACTCGTTCTCCAATAGTAGAAGAGGTACAGAGGATTTAATCGATACAATGGCTGGTATAGAATATGATAGTTGTTGTTATTCACTTAAAATTGTAGCCAGGGATTATTGGACGGGAACGAAGAAAGATAATGCTTTATTCATTGAGTTCTTGCCTAAAGGTTTGACGACAACAAATAATAAGACAGCCGCATTACTAAGAAGAGGGATTTTCGGTTATGAGGATCGAACAGATTATGAATAAACTCAAATCTCTATTTTTCATGATCTTATTCTTGCTAGTGAGTACAAGCTACTCATTACAAGATAGTGTCGTGGCAATTGTAAATGACAAAGTAATACTGCAATCAGAGTTAGAAGAGAAGATGCAGGAATTTAATATACAAAATTTGAGTAGAATTGAACTTGCAAAAATAAAAAATAATGTCTTAGATCAGTTGATTGAAGAATCCCTTTTGGATCAAGCCAGCTCTAGAATGGGTATCAGAATTTCAGACATCGATCTCCAGAATAGTCTCAAGCTAATTGCCAAGAATCAGGGTCTAACTGTGCTACAGCTCAAGGATGCGGTTGAAAAGCAGAATATTAGTTATGTGAAATATCTTGATCAACTTAGGAGAAATATACAAAGACAAGAGCTTTTCAGAACACAATTTACTAATAGAGCATATGTATCAGATGAAGAGATAGAAAGTTTCCTGAAAAATAATGAATTACCTCAGATTGACGGCAGGATGAAAATAAAAGAATACGTCATTTCCGACAAAACACATAAGTTAAATCTAAGCCAAGCCACAATTGTACTTGATGGTTTTAAAGCTTCTGGACTAGAAGATAAAGAAAAAAAATATCCTGCATACGATATAAAAACAACTACAATAGAAGATATTCAGGTACATAAACTTCCGGATATCTATCAAAGTAATCTCCAAATTCTCGATAAAGATAAGTTCAGTAGAGTTTTTAAAACAGGGAAAGGTTTCACTATGCTTCAAGTACTTGAGAGCAATGTTTTAGTAGAGGAGTATAAAGTCAGTCATATTCTCATGTCGACGAATCCAATGAAAGGACCAAAAGAAATTAAAAATAATTTTTATAAAATTAAAACAGATGTCCAAAATGGTGAGTCTTTTTCTAGGTATGCAGAGGAATTTTCTATAGATAAGGCCTCTGCGATCAAAGGAGGGACTCTTGGCTGGATCACAAAAGAACTAGTGGTGGAGAATTTTAGAAAAGTAATGATTAACACCAAAGTTGGCGAAGTAAGTGAACCATTCAATACAAGATTTGGATGGCATATTCTATATTTAGAGGACAAGAGAATGAAAAACATCTCAGATAACATCAGAAGAAATCAAGCAATTTCGATACTAAAAGATAGGAAAGTTGCTGTAGCCAAAAAAGAGTGGCTAGCTAAACTTAAAGATCAGGCTTACATCGAATATGTCAGATGAGTAAGAGAATAGCTATAACTCTAGGAGATCCGGGTGGTATTGGTCCTGATATATGTGTCAAGATGGCGCAGTCGTGCATAACACGTAATCATATATTCATCACGGACCCAAACCTACTGTTAGATAGCTCAAGAAAACTCAAGATTAAAATCAAAATTAATCTATTAGAAACAGTAACGTCAAAGACAGTCAGCGGCTTAGGAATGATAAACGTGTATCCCCTCAAGCTAAGATTTAAAAATAAGCCAGGATACATGGATCCAAGAAATGCCTCATTTGTAATTAACAGTATCCAAACAGCTGCTGAAGGCTGTATGAGAGGTGACTTTGATGCGATGGTTACTGGTCCAATATCAAAGTCTATACTGAATAGAGGTGGTTATAAAATTTCAGGTCATACTGAATTTCTAGCAAAACTCTGCAAATCTAAATCAATTATGATGCTAATGAATGATAGGCTCAAAGTTACTCTTCAAACCATTCATATACCACTTAGAAAAATTACGAAAGAAATAACGAAAAGTAAAATTATAGAAACTATATGCACAATAAATGAGGACCTTAAGTCTAAGTTTGGTTGTACCAAACCAAAAATACTTATATGCGGAATTAATCCGCATGCTGGCGAAGATGGGCTTCTCGGAAAGGAGGAAATTGATATCATTATTCCTGCCGTAAAGTCTCTCAAGAAGAAGGGTATAACAATTGACGGACCTGTTCCAGCAGACACTGCATTCATTAAGAAATTCATTAGTAAGTACGATGTGATACATACTATGTATCATGATCAGGGCTTGCCTGTAATAAAATTTGATGACTTTAGTAAAACTACAAATGTAACTCTTGGATTACCTATAATAAGGGTTTCAGTAGATCATGGAACAGCAACAGAACTTGTTGGCACTGGTGAAGTTGACATATCAAGTTTTACTCAAGCATTAAAAGTTGCTAGAGATATTTCAAAAAGTGCAATATAAAAAAAATCTCGGGCAACACTTTCTTAAAGACCAAAACATTGTCGACAAACTAGTCAGATATATTAATCCGTCGGAACATGATGAGATTATTGAAGTAGGGCCCGGGGATGGAGTAATGACGAAATCTATTATCAATAAAGTAAAAAAGATGGTTTTAATTGAGAAAGATTATGACCTTATTGAGAATCTAAAGAATAACTTTAGTGCATACCACAATAGCTCAATAATTAGTGCTGATATTTTGAAATATGATCTAAATAGTCTGGAGAAACCAATGAGAGTTATAGGAAATCTTCCGTATAATATTTCAACAGAAATAATTTTTAAAATGTGTAATTGTAATAAGGTTATAGATATGCATTTTATGTTACAAAAAGAAGTTGTAGACAGAATAGTTGCCAAATCAAATTCCAAAATCTATGGAAGATTGAGCATCATGGCTCAAGCATACTTTGATGTAAAAAAATTGTTTGATATAAGTGAGAATGTTTTCTCACCAAAACCAAAAGTAAAGTCCTCATTTGTAAGATTGTCTGCAAGAAAATATCCTTTTTACAGCAAAAACCATGAAAATATTTTTTATGATATCGTCAAGTCAGCATTTGAGGGAAGGCGCAAAATGATTAAGACTTCACTTAAGACTTACCTAAACACAAGTGATTTCAACACACTAAACATGAAACCAAATCTCAGGGCAGAAAATCTCACTGTGAGTGACTACATTTTGATAAGTGATTATGTTCAGAAAATATAGTTCATATTTATTGCTTGCGAATATGTTATATCAGTATGCAATTTTTTTCAGCTGGTACTTGGGTCCTACTCAGATACAAATTGAGAGTGCATTCTCTCTTGGTGTTGTAGCGTTTATCTCTGGACTAGCTTTCATTCTCTTCATACACATCTCGTATTTCCCCAGAGAATTAAATAATTCAGCTACTATACCAACCTTCCCACCACTAATTATGTTATTTTATTTTAATTTAGGCTTTTTCATTGGCATAAGTAACCTTTATGTCATTCAGCTTTATGAACTTCCGGTTTTTCTTGATTTTCTCAGATCCCCAGAATTAGGAGGCTTAGTCGTACTTGTATCATTTACTCTGATTTTTTTATCAGTGGGATTATTCAGACAAAATACAGAGGATCCAAATCCAACCACTCAGTCGAATAAACTAATAACCACTGGTATTTATAAATATATTAGAAATCCTATGTATCTTGCTTTGGTTATTTTTCAAATTGGTCTTGGTATATCACTTAGTTTTTTGCACATTAGCATAATGTCAATTTTCACTGCAATCACTTTGCATTATTTTGTAATTAAAAGGGAGGAAACTTATTTGAAGAACTTATTTGGGGCTAATTATGAGAGCTACAAAGCAAAATCAAGAAGATGGGTTTGATTGTATCTGCTTTTGATTTAGGGTTGATACTAGTTTGCCGTCTGTTAAGCTGATAGTATAACTCCCTCCTTTAATAATATCATCAGAGATAATCAATTTAGATAATTCATTCTCAATCTGCGTTTGAATTTTTCTCTTTATAGGTCTAGCTCCATAGATATTGTTATCGCCGACCTTTGATAAATGATTAATCACAGAGGTATCAAAAATAGTCTCAATTGCCATGTCACGATATACTCTCTGAGATAGTTTAGATAGTTGATTGATAGTTATAGTTTTTAAATTTTCTGAACTAAGTTTATTAAATGCAATAATATCATCAATTCTATTTATAAATTCGGGTTTGAAACTATCTTGTATAACATCTTTTATTTTATTTTTTAGATCAATGTTAGGTTCACTGAAATACTCAGCACCAAGATTTGAGGTCATAACAATAATTGTATTCTTGAAATCTATAACTCTACCCTGACCATCAGTCAATCTTCCATCGTCGAATAGTTGAAGAAGAATGTTTAAAACTTCAGGGTGAGCTTTTTCTATCTCATCCAACAATATAATTGAATATGGCTTTCTTCGAACTATCTCGGTGAGTGATCCTCCTTGCTCGTAACCAACATAGCCTGGAGGGGCGCCTATAAATCTTGACACATTATGTTTTTCTGCAAATTCTGACATGTCCAATCTTATGAGTGAATCAATGTTATCGAATAGCTGTTTTGATAATTCCTTTGTGAGTTCTGTTTTACCAACTCCTGTAGGTCCAAGAAATAGAAATACTCCATTAGGTTTATCTGGATCTGATATCCCAGCCCTAGACCTTCTGATTGCATTGCTCACAGCAATAACAGCTCTCTCTTGTCCTACAACAGATTCAGATAGTTTTTGTTCTAAGTTAAGTAGCTTTTCTTTTTCTGACAACATCATTGACGAAACTGGGATGCCTGTCCATTTCGACACTACATTTGCTACTATCTCCTCAGTTACTCTATTACGAAGAAGTTTTAAATCTTTATGATTCATAGTTTCTGAGTCTTTTAGACTATTCTCAATTTTTGGAATAACTCCATGTCTTAACTCTGCCATCTTCATTAGATCGCCATTTCTTTTAGCACTCTCTAGTTGCAATCGTGATTCTTCCAGCTGAGATTTAAGTGAATTCGATTCATTCAAGATATCTTTCTCTCGAACCCATACTTTTTCTAGCTCATTATATTTTTTCTCAAGAGCTTTGAGTTTATTTAAGATTGTATCTATCGCGTCACCCTCGTCATCTTGACTCTTCACTAAAGCCTCTTTTTCTATCTTCAGTGTAATAATTTTTCTTTCAAGTTCGTCTAGATCTTCAGGCTTTGAATCAATTTCCATTCTTATTAGACTTGCAGATTCGTCGATAAGGTCTATCGCTTTATCTGGAAGATTTCTATCTGTAATGTATTTTGTAGACAGTCTCGTAGCAGCAATGATTGACGAGTCTGAAATTGAGACTCCATGGTGTATTTCATATTTTTCTTTTAAACCCCTTAAAATCGCAATTGTCTCGTCTTGTGAAGGCTGCTCAACAATTACTTTCTGGAATCTTCTTTCAAGCGCAGGATCTTTTTCAATATTTTCTCTAAATTCATCAAGTGTCGTTGCTCCTATACAATGGAGCTCACCACGTGCAAGTGCCGGTTTGAGCATATTTCCTGCATCTAATGATCCCTCGGCCTTGCCTGCACCGACCATAGTGTGTATTTCATCAATGAATAAAATATATTTATCATTATTCTTCTCTATTTCTTTTATTACTGATTTCAATCTTTCCTCAAAATCACCTCTAAATTTAGAGCCTGCTAGAAGCGCTGCGAGATCAAGTTGCATTATTGTTTTATCTTTTAAGCCAGAGGGTACCTCCTTATTAATTATTCTTTGCGCTAAGCCTTCGATAATGGCTGTTTTACCGACTCCAGGCTCGCCAATTAGCACAGGATTATTTTTTGTTCGTCTTTGTAGAACTTGAATAGTTCGCCTGATTTCCGTGTCACGACCAATTACAGGGTCTAACTTTCCTTCCTCCGCTTGTTTTGTTATGTCAATTAGGTAATCTGATAACGAGGATTCACTGTCTTCTGCTGAGGAAGTCATAATTTTGTTATTTTCTCTGTCTATCAAAAGGTTCGCCTTAACTGTATTTACATCGAACTCAGTATTTTTTTTGCTATCTTTTGAGTGTATATCATTGAGAATCTGTGCAGCCAAGATATCTGAAGCAACATATGTGTCTCCCAAACTACGTGATTCACTCTCTGAGCTTCTTAGAACATTATATAAATTAGATGTAATTTCAGTTTTTTCACTGAGATTGGAAACAACAGGAAGCGTATTAATTTCATCAATACACTCAACTCTTAGTTTGTCTAGATTAAGCTTAGATGCCTCTAATAACTTTCTACCAAGACATGGTGTATCTAAAATAGATAATAGTACATGTACGTTATCGATGTGTTGATGCTTATGCTGTTTTGCCTTTTGATCGGACAGTAAGAAAATTTCTCTCACTTTATCAGTAAATTTTATATTATTTATATCCATAATCTGAATGTATGGATGATTTAAGAAAAAACAAGTCTAAATAAGATCAGTGATTATGGTGTCCAAGATTATTGTGATCATCTACTTTTGACTCTCTAAAGTCAACGACATTGAACTTAAGCATAAATCTTCTCTCAAGACTATCTTGGGCAATCATTAATATTTGCTCACCAGCTTTGATATCTCTTCTTGGTCCTATCAGCATAAGATGAGTGCCACCTGGTTTTAATTCTACACTGTCATTAGCTGGTA
>CABYTF010000005.1 GCA_902521725.1 uncultured Gammaproteobacteria bacterium | reverse complement strand
AATTTTATAGTAAGCTTTAAACACATCTATACTTTTTCTTTCTGGCTGAGCCTTAGCTAATGTGTATTCATGTAACCATCTAGGAATTATTCTACTTCCTAGTGCAACATAGGAATTCTTATGTGGTGTTCTTGCACAAAAGAATCCGTTTTTTTTAAGCAATCTATTCACATCAAAAAAAAATTTCTCATCATCTTCGATATGCTCAAGCACAAAGTCAGCTGTTATTAAATCGAATGAATCAAGATTTTTATCTATCCACGAATCATTTATAATGTGATTCTCATCGTTCGTGGGATTTGAGAGTACAGCTTTATCAATATCTACGCCAATTACCATATTTCCGGATTTTTTAAGTGTCCTCATTTGTCTGCGCTCAATATTAACATCATCATAATACCAAGATCCTCTCCCTGAGCCATAATCAAGTATTCTATGACTGGCTCGTATATGTGATTTTACTTCACGATAGTATTCAATTGTACCGTCTTTATATGTTTTCATAATTAAGTATCATTAATTTTTAAAAAGAAAGCATTTCCCGTTAGATTTCTATGATCGGTACCCAGACCTACTAGTGTCAGTTTATGTTCATCAAGGAATTTATTTAAATCACTCATAATTGCTCCCTCGTCATACAGACTCTCCTTTATAGAGACTTCAATGAAAACTGAATTTATTCTAGGAAGTGATTTTTTTGCTCCTCTCAATACCTGGAGTTCTGCGCCTTGGACGTCGATCCATAGACAATCTATGTCGGTATTAGGTAAAATATTATCAAGTAGCTCAATCTCAACATCGCATTCGCCGTCGATATTAATATTATAGTGTTCTTTAGCAAATCTGCCAGGTCGTAAAATAGACTGACTACCATCTATGTTTGTCTCATAGAGTTTCTGGAAACCTTTTTTATCTGATAATGCACAGTTAAATAATTTAACTTTATCAGTTGTTCTGAATTTCTGACTCAGATGATTAAAGTATTTTTCTACAGGCTCAAAAAGGTAGAACATGCAATTAGGATATAGCTTCATCATTCTATAAACTTCATCCCCATAATGTGCGCCAACAATTGCTATATGTCTAATCTCCATATTTGACTTATTTAGATAGTTAGCTAAATTATTCTCAACATCATCTTGGATATATTCATATGGTGGTCGAGCAACTAGACCGACTTTAGAGCCAAGGACAAGAAATATTTTTAAAAATGTTTTCTCGAGCCCATTTCGTTTGTAGTAATTATATATTTTCTTGACTATCTTCACTGCAAACTCTTATATATACTCTTATCATATCATCTATTACTTTGTTCTTATTGTATTACTTTTATGTTTGTATATCGCACTTACAAAAAAACATTATCATAGACTCTTTTTTTCTTTGAAATGATTCCATGCATCCAGTATTGAGGTACGCAAAGAGGTTTCATCCTTCCAGCCTAGTTTATTATGTATTTTGCTGCAGTTAAGTACATTTTTTATTATAGATGATTTGCTTGTATTCAAAAGAACGCTATCAACATTTCTCATACCACATGTTTTTAGCACATCACTTACAAAATCTTTAATCATCATGCCTTTCCCGCTCCCAACATTAAAGATCTCGCATCGATTTTTATTATCATTTATTACAATACATATTGCATCAATCAGCGCATCTATAGAAAAAAAATCTCTAATTTGTTCGCCTCTATCATAGAGATGAATGTTAGTTTTGGATAAATTATTCTCAAAAATATCTAGCAGTAGGGATTGACTCTGATACTTTCCGATCGGATTTGATGGTCTCAAGATATTCCAATTAAGCATGTATTTGTCCCCAGCATCTCTAATTGTTAACTCTTCTCTTAACTTAGAATGACCATAATCATTTACAGGACTGGTTTTATGATTTTCTAGTATAGGTTGATTTTCTGTATTGCCATATACTGCGCCCCCTGAAGATATATAAATAAATTTTGCTTTACTTTTTGTCCAAATTTTCTCAATAACAAAATCCAAGATATTGATTGAATTATCATAGATAGAATCTGGAGGTAATAAATATACTATTATCTTAACCTCTGTAGTGTACTCAACTATATGCTCAATAAAATGTTTGTAAGTTATAATTTCGCTTTTTTCGTTGATATGAGTTTGGTTTTTCTTAGATAAGAAAATAACACGTTGAGGGAATGAGTGAAGTTTAAGGTATAAATTAGCTCCTAAAAAACCATCTTTACCGATTATCAGTATCATTAATGGGCCTTGAATTTATTTTTATCATACATAGATGTGATGAGCGAATCTGAGTGATTAATTACTTTTACATTATTATAATCCATGCACTTACTTAACCAATAATTCCTATCTATAAAATAAGATAAAAATCTGAGTTCCCTAGCAGTAAATTGAGAGTCAAACCATTTTTTTGATTCGTCGACACCGTAAAAGTGAGTATCTTTATCCATCAAACCAAGAAGTACATTATTTCCATCAAATCCATAAACATTGATCTTTTTATAGTTGAGAGATGCTAATAGAGATAAAGATTGTTCTGCGACACCAACACCAAAATTAAAAGAGCCCATGATAAGTTTCTTTTGCCAGTTGAATCTAGTAGGTATTCTAGAATTATTTATGTAGCCAATGCACTTGATATCTTTTACATATTCTCTAAATTTTTTTGAAGATAAATACTTATAATTAAAAATAAACCTAACAGATGGATTATTTTTGATTGCTTGATCCATCATAGAATAATCCCATTTGTCTTTTGTAAGCTGAGTATCCACAATGATTAGTATCGGTTGTTCTACCTCTGAGAAGCATTTATGTTTGAAACCGTAATTAACAAAGTATGCGTCAGTGTCATTTATCTTACAATCAACACTCGATGGTCCATTGAGTATTAAACTACACTCACCATCTGCGTCTCGGTCTAAATCTATTTTTCGTATTTTATTTTTATATTTAATTGAGTGAATATAATTATATAGATTATAAAATTCAAATATCACCTCATCAAAGAATTCTTTTATATCCCAGCCATTCATAATATAGATATTCTAGTATATCAGGGGTTAATGTACTAAAAAAAATAAATTATATTAAAAAATAGCTTCAAGCATGGGATACAGTTTTATTTTCTATGAAAATATTATTTCAAAATATCTTTATAAGTATTTATGATGTCACTTGTCACTTTAGTAGATTTGTAATTCTCATGAATATAATTTTTCATTCCAATTCTTTCTTTCTCCCCGAAGTTATTTAGGTTTTTAATGGCTTGTGAAAATTCATCTATAGGATCTAGACCAGATCTTACTAAGAAACAGTGCTCGTTTTTGATTTCATTGTTAAGTCCACATTTCTCATTACATATAACAGGTAACCCATGCGCCATAGCCTCTATCGCAATCACGGGTTGACCCTCAAATTCAGAATTAAGTATAAGCGCCTTTGCGCTTGTTAGCACGTTAGATTTTTCTTGCCCATAAACTTGACCATGAAAGCGAACGCCTACTGATTCACTAAGTTTTCTCTTAAATTCGTTGTAGTATTTCCCAAACCCTATCCCATAAATATTCAATATAGAGTCTTTCGTAATGTCCCTGCGAGTTAACTCAGACCATAACTCTACCAGATTGTTAACACCTTTTTGCTCTGATATTCGTCCAATGTAAACATAATCCTTGCTGCGTTTTTGTCCCATTTCAGGTATTCCAGATAATTCAAGAGGATTATTAACGACAAATATTTTTTTTGACTTTTTAAAAAAATTACTAATGTGAATTGATTCCTCCTCGTTTTCAGATATCACGGCTGAAATATATTTTGAATTTAAATTTATAACAGCATACTTAAAAAATATTTTTTTGAGTTTAGACTTACTTAGAGCCCACGGATGAGTCATCCCATAAGGCGATAGGATTAATTTGGAGGTATTTTCTCTAGAAAACTTAAGACACTCTCTCAAGCGTGTATTCCAAAGACCATGAATATGAATAATATTTGGCTGGAACTTAACTAACATCTCATAAAGTCTCTTTGAGGAATTAGAATATTCTTCGGTAGTCTTTCCAATGTAGTCGCAAGCTGCTACTCTGGATTGTATATTAGCCTTCAACAGCCCATTGTGAAAAGCTTTTACCACCGATCCAACTCCACCAGCTTCCTTTGAAATTGAGTCAGCAATATGTATAACCTTCATCTTATTTCTAGGCATGCATTATCGTTTTAAATATTTTATCTGCAAAGTCAAATTGCTCAGGAGTATCAATATCTATTGATCTAATTGAATCTAATATATAATATTCTGGATCTGTGCCAATTCTATCATGATACTTCTCATAAATATCTCTGTGAGCTATGAATCCACCGTTATTAATTTCATAAAGACTCTTAATATTTTGAGTAAATGGCCACTTAATCTTCTTCCGTGAGTAATTGTATGGATTTTTTAGATCCCAGATGAAACTTTTAATTTCTTTTACAGTCATGAGAGAGTCATAAATATTAGATTCTCTGTTTAAATATTTTTTTATCATCGAATCATAATCAGATGAGTTTACAAACGGGGAGGTTACATGAGTCCAGAGAATGGTGTCTCTTGGCAGAATAGTTGAGGCGTACCCTATTAATTCATCTGTTGTCGTGGTGTCTAAGCAATATTTTTTCGGTCTTTCATCAATTTCAATTTTTTTATGGTTAAATTTATCAAGGTATTCCAATACTTCGCAAACATCAGTAGAGACAATAATTCTAGAGATATTTTTTGAATTAATTAGCTGGCTAATTTTTATTTCAAACAGACCAAGATTGTATCCTGCAAATGTTTTGATATTTTTATTTTTAATCCTTGTACTACCAGAGCGGCATGGCAGGAATGCTATTACAGACATAGTTTATTCTTAAGTATTTGCATCCTAATCCTTCAGCAATTTCTGTTGAATCATCATATCCTGTGCAACCATTTCCTCACAGATTTGCTCTAAAGATATCTTAGGAGACCAATTCAACTTTTCTTTTGCTTTAGAAGAGTCCCCAACCAATTCGTTCACCTCAAGAGGTCTAAAATATGCTTTATCAATTTTAATAATTTCTTGTCCCTTAATTAGTTTTGAGTCATTTGTAATTATGTTCGATACATACCCAACTTCCTCTAGGCCATGACCTTTAAATTCGATTTCGAATCCCATTTTAGATGCTGCGAGTTTTATGAAGTCTCTAATATTAGTTTTTATACCTGTCGATATACAAAAGTCCTCAGGTTTTTCTTGTTGAAGCATAAGCCACATTGCATAAACATAATCTTTTGCATGCCCCCAATCTCTTGATGCGTCAAGGTTGCCCATATATAAATTTTGATCGAGCCCGTAGAATATTCTTGCTAAACCCCTTGTAACCTTTCTGGTAACAAACGTCTCTCCTCTGCGAGGACTTTCATGATTAAAGAGTATTCCGTTACAAGCGAACATATTATATGCCTCTCGATAATTAACAGTTATCCAGTAAGAGTAAAGCTTAGCCACAGCATATGGAGATCTTGGAGTGAATAAAGATTCTTCATTGAGTGACTCAGCAGTGATACCACCATATAACTCAGAGGTCGATGCTTGATAAAATTTAATTTCCCTCTTCGAGTTTTTTATTGCCTCCAATATTCTAAGAGTGCCAAGTGCGTCTGCATTAGCAGTGTATTCAGGAGTCTCAAAACTCACTGCCACATGACTTTGTGCAGCGAGATTATATATTTCATCTGGTTGAACTTCTGAAATAATTCTTGATATATTGAGTGAATCACAAACATCACCATAAATTAGATGAAGATTATTGTCACCAAGGTGTTTATCTTTATATATATGATCGATTCTTTGGGTATTAAAAGATGATGACCGTCTTTTTATGCCGAAAACTTCATAACCTTTGTCAAGAAGAAGCTCAACTAAATACGAACCATCTTGTCCTGTTACACCTGTGATCAGGGCTTTTTTCATTATGAGATAATACCATATAAAATCTATAGGTTAATAATATATGAATAAGTCTAGTAATTTATTTTTTCTCTACTCTATCGTAATCGTCCTCAATTCTAATTATGTCATCCTCTTCTAAATACTCTCCTTTTTGAACTTCGATAATTTCTAGATAATCATCCTGTGAGTTTTCTATTCGATGCACGGACTTTTTTGGGATATCAATTGAGTGCCCCTCACTCAATACAAATTTTTCTCCATCAATTTCAATATTTGCCTGTCCTTTAACAATAATCCAATGTTCCGTTCTTTCATTATGATATTGAAGGCTTATTCTAGAATGTGGTGATATGTGTAGTGATTTCACTTTGTGACTTTTACTTTCTTGCAAGTTTTCAAAAAATCCCCAAGGTCTGAAATGTCTCTGTCCAACAGAATCGTCTGATATATGATGAGGTATGTTAGATACAATCTTGTCAAGTTTAGGTGATAGTGATTTATCCATAACGAGTGTAAGCTTGTCTGTCTGAACTACAACAGTATCTTTAAGACCAATGCCAACTAGATTTGTTGTTAAGTAGTTTCTCAAAAGAGACCCCTCACACTCGTATGAATTTGAATTATTGTCCACTAAATTTCCGTTATTATTGAAAGTTGACCATATGGAATCCCAAGTTCCTAGGTCTGACCAATTTGTCTCTAATGGTATTACGAAAATATCGTCAGAGCGTTCAATAATCTCATAGTCAATTGACACCTTATTGCATGCGGACCAAGATGATGGGTCAAGATGTATTACATGGTTGTGCATGTTCGCTTTATCCATTGAGGCGCAAACAGATTTTGCTAACTCAGATGAAAGTTTCGTATACCTATCTTTTATCTTAGACGGAGTAAAAAGAAAGATGCCGCAATTCCATAAAGATTTTTTAGCTGCAAATAGCTCTATGGCTTTTTCCTGATTTGGTTTTTCAATAAATTTCTCAACAAGGCATGGCTTATCGTCATGGTTTCTCGGAACTATGTAACCATATGAACTAGAGGCTTTTGTTGGTTTTACTCCAAAAATTGTTATTGTATGTTCGCTGCAATACTTTGCGCTTTCTTGAAATACTCTATTAATGTAGGCATCGTCCTCAAAATATTGATCAGAAGGAACAACAAGTACAGGCTCATGCCCCTTGCCATTATTTGACATGTATTCTGCACCGGCTAAAATTGATGCAGCAGTATTTTTAGGTTCTGGTTCACATATAATGCACTCTGCACTCTTGCCTATCTCTCTTAGTTGCTCTTTAACAAAATTGGTGTATTTGAGATTTGTTACAATTATCGGTGGATTGTATCCGGACTTGTCATCTGATGAGTAACGTAGAACAGTTTCTTGGAATAATGTTAAATCAGCATCATGAAGATTACAGAATTGTTTAGGACATGACTCTGAGGAGGCTGGCCATAATCTCTTACCAGATCCTCCGGCAAGTATAATTGGTGTAATATTTGACATTGTTAACAAAATTTAACTTCAAATCGTATTCTACACATATTGACCTAAAAAAAGACAAAAATAGTCATTAAAAGCCTAAATATCTATATAAATCATCCTCTTTTACTATATAATAGCCTTCGGTAATTGCTAAAAATGGTGATTATCTTATGCTCTAATGAAAATTTGGAATTAATGTACATGCATTTTTAAATCTAGTGATTTAAAAACGAGATCTCAATTATCTGAGAAGATATATTGAATGTTACTTTTATTTGAGAACCAAATATGAACTTTTATAAACGATTTTGAGTTTATTTAAGTTATAAGGTCAAGTGAATAAGCGCATGTGGTGGATGCCTTGGCGGCATAAGGCGATGAAGGACGTAGTAGTCTGCGATAAGCTTCGGTAAGCTGACAAACAAGCTTTGACCCGGAGATTTCCGAATGGGAAAACCCACTCTACATAAGTGGAGTATCTCCATCTGAATTCATAGGATGGTAGAGGCAAACCTGGAGAACTGAAACATCTTAGTAACCAGAGGAAAAGAAATCAATTGAGATTTCCTTAGTAGCGGCGAGCGAAAAGGAAATAGTCCAGTCACTGAATCCAAATGATATTAGTAAAATAACCTGGGAAGGTTGGCCATAGAAGGTGATAGCCCTGTATACGAAAATTGAATTTGGTGGGTGACGATGAGTAGAGCGGGACACGTGGTATCTTGCTTGAACATGGGGGGACCATCCTCCAAGACTAAATACTCTATGCCGACCGATAGTGAACTAGTACTGTGAAGGAAAGGCGAAAAGAACCCCGGTTAGGGGAGTGAAATAGAACCTGAAACCGTATGCGTACAAGCAGTGGGAGCCCCTAGTGGGTGACTGCGTACCTTTTGTATAATGGGTCAGCGACTTACATTTAGTAGCAAGCTTAACTTTAATAAGGTAGGCGAAGGGAAACCGAGTCTTAATAGGGCGTTTAGTTTCTAGGTGTAGACCCGAAACCGAGTGATCTATCCATGGCCAGAGTGAAGGTGGGGTAATTCCTACTGGAGGCTCGAACCCACTTATGTTGAAAAATGAGGGGATGAGCTGTGGATTGGAGTGAAAGGCTAATCAAACTCGGAGATAGCTGGTTCTCCGCGAAAGCTATTTAGGTAGCGCCTCGTGTATTACTATTGGGGGTAGAGCACTGTTATGGCTAGGGGGACATCCCGTCTTACCAAACCATTGCAAACTCCGAATACCAATAAGTAGAGCACGGGAGACACACTGCGGGTGCTAACGTCCGTAGTGGAGAGGGAAACAACCCAGACCAACAGCTAAGGTCCCAAAATTATGACTAAGTGGAAAACGAAGTGGGAAGGCCTAGACATCCAGGAGGTTGGCTTAGAAGCAGCCATCCTTTAAAGAAAGCGTAACAGCTCACTGGTTGAGTCGGCCTGCGCGGAAGATTTACCGGGGCTAAGTCATATACCGAAGCTTTGGATCCTAGTTTACTAGGATGGTAGCGGAGCGTTCTGTAAGTTGATGAAGGTGTATCGTGAGGTATGCTGGAGATATCAGAAGTGCGAATGCTGACATAAGTAACGATAATGTAGGTGAGAACCCTACACGCCGAAAACCCAAGGTTTTCTCCGCAACGTCAATCGGCGGAGAGTTAGTCGGTACCTAAGGCGAGGCCGAAAGGCGTAGTCGATGGAAAACAGGTTAATATTCCTGTACCGCTTTTAACTGCGATGGAGAGACGGAGAAGGTTAGATCAGCCAGTCAACGGTTATACTGGTGTAAGTATGTAGAATTTATCCTTAGGCAAATCCGGGGATATTTATTTCGAGATACGAATGCGAAGCTTTTTCTTCGGAATTAGCGAAGTGGTCGATACCATACTTCCAAGAAAATCTTCTAAGCTTCAGGTTAAAAGTGGCCGTACCCTAAACGGACACACGTGGGTGGGATGAGAATTCTAAGGCGCATGAGAGAACTCAGTTGAAGGAACTAGGCAAAATGATACCGTAACTTCGGGAGAAGGTATGCCTTTTGTATGTGATGCCACTTGCTGGCTGAGCAGAAGAAGGTTGCAATAAAATGATGGCTGCGACTGTTTACTAAAAACACAGCACTCTGCAAACTTGAAAAAGGAAGTATAGGGTGTGACGCCTGCCCGGTGCCGGAAGGTTAATTGATGGGGTTAGCTTGCTTGCAAGCGAAGCTCTTGATCGAAGCCCCGGTGAACGGCGGCCGTAACTATAACGGTCCTAAGGTAGCGAAATTCCTTGTCGGGTAAGTTCCGACCTGCACGAATGGCGTAACGATGGCCATACTGTCTCCAACCGAGACTCAGTGAAATTGAAATTGCTGTGAAGATGCAGTGTACGCGCGGCTAGACGGAAAGACCCCGTGCACCTTTACTACAGCTTTACACTGAACTTTGAATCTAATTGTGTAGGATAGCTGGGAGCCTTTGAAGCTGATGCGCTAGCATTAGTGGAGGCAACCTTGAAATACCAGCCTGTTATCTTTGGAGTTCTAACCCAGGACCGTTATCCGGTTCGGAGACAGTGTATGGTGGGTAGTTTGACTGGGGCGGTCTCCTCCCAAAGAGTAACGGAGGAACGCGATGGTACCCTCAGTACGGTTGGAAATCGTACGATGCGTGTAAAGGCATAAGGGTGCTTGACTGCGAGACAGACATGTCGAGCAGGTACGAAAGTAGGTCTTAGTGATCCGGTGGTTCTGTATGGAAGGGCCATCGCTCAATGGATAAAAGGTACGCCGGGGATAACAGGCTGATACTGCCCAAGAGCTCATATCGACGGCAGTGTTTGGCACCTCGATGTCGGCTCATCACATCCTGGGGGTGAAGCAGCTCCCAAGGGTATGGCTGTTCGCCATTTAAAGTGGTACGCGAGCTGGGTTTAGAACGTCGTGAGACAGTTCGGTCCCTATCTACCGTGCGCGTTTGATATTTGATGGATGTTGCTCCTAGTACGAGAGGACCGGAGTGAACCTATCCCTGGTGTTCCAGTTGTCTCACCAGAGGCATTGCTGGGTAGCTATATAGGGTTGTGATAACCGCTGAAAGCATCTAAGCGGGAAGCCATACCAAAGATTAGATATCACTGGACCTTTAAGGTCCCTAAAGATCCGTTGTAGACTACGACGTTGATAGGCTAGGTGTGGAAGCTTGGTAACAAGTGAAGCTAACTAGTACTAATTGATCGTGAGGCTTGCTCTTATAATCTTAAATAAACTCGTTTTCTAGATTAAAAAAACATGTACATTTTCCAAATCAAATTAATGTTTGATGACAATAGCGTATAGGAACCACCTGATCCATTTCGAACTCAGCAGTGAAACTATGCAGCGCCGATGGTAGTGTGGGGTCTCCCCATGTGAGAGTAGGACATCATCAGCTTAAATATTAAAAGGCCCTCTGCTGGGCCTTTTTTATTTAACTTACATAGATCTTTTAATAAAAGCTAAACTTTTGAGAACAAAAAACGGTTCTACTATAGTATTAATTTCAATATAGCTAGCAATTTGTCGTGCATAACTCCCAGAGATAATTATAGTTGGCTTAGACTTTGTATTTTTTTTAAATTCCTCATACACCTTGTGTACAGATGCAGTAATCATTGTTCGGTAACCCACGTTAATTTGTCCTACTGTATCCGTTTGAAGAAGATTATTTTTTTTTGTTTGAGTCAGCTTAATATTTTTTAGGTTATGTATATCTGAAAAACAGTTTAGATATCCCTCGGCCCCACTCATGATTAATCCTCCTCTATGAGTTCCATTTTTTGTTACACAATCAATACTTATAGCACTTCCACAGCTGACAATTACACAATCTTTTTTAAAGATACTTTTAGCCGCGACAATTTGTGCCCATCTATCTGAACCCAGATTCGAAGCTTTTTTATATGAGTTTGTAGTTGATAAAAGTGACCTTGTCGATTTGAATGCTGTTATTTTCTCAAAGAACGATTTAAGCATCTTTATTAGTTTTTTATCATAGTTTGCATCCAAGACTGATGAATAAAATAAATATGGTTTGTTACTATAATCAAGAGACATTAGATATTTCTTAATGTTTTTAAAATCATTCGATCGAAAGGCTTTTACGTTAGAAATTCCATTTCTCCTCTCAATAGCAATTTTGATTTGACTATTTCCAATATCTGCGACTATGTTCATATTATTCTTAATGTGCTGTTAATATCATTAATTGTCAAAACATTGTTGCCTGTATTTATCATTAGTTCTCCATAATCATTGATACCTAATAGAACCCCTTCGTTAATAACATTGTCTATTGAGATAGATATACTTTTGTTGATAGCAAATAAATTTTCATTAAATTCTTTCACAAGTTCATCATAATTTTCTGCATTCAGAAAATTGACTAAATTATTACAAAACAAATATATTAACTTTGTATAGTTGATGTTAGTACCTAAGTTTGAGTGCGGCTGATTTACGTTAAATGATTCATCAATGTCTATATTTATACCAATGCCAATAGATAAAAAAATATCGTTCCCAGAAGACTGAGACTCAATCAAGATACCGGAAACTTTTTTATTATCTAAATATATATCATTTGGCCATTTAATGCTCAAAGCATGATTTGTTGTACTTTTAAATACTCTCAATGCAGCTAGGCAAGAAAGATAATTTAATTTTCTTAATTCCGTTTGTTTAGCATTCAATTTTAAACATAAACTAAATGAAAGAGATTTTTGGTTGAAACTATGCCATATTTTTTTGTTCCTTCCTCTTGACGCTCTTTGATTATTTGTGATTATGATAATTGGACACTGGTCTTTTATATATTTATATTTAAAATAATCATTCGTTGAACTTAAATGATTTTTGAATAATACCCTTATAGGTTTATTGTTATATAGAATCTTTGAGAGATCTTTTTTTAATTTTGAGATTTTTAACATTACTTTGACATGATAATTTCAATAACTTATTATTGTCACACATAAATTATGAGTAACTTAGCATAATGGCAATCAATTGGATAGAATCAAAGGTTATAGACCAAACAAGATGGACGGATGATCTAGTCTCAATTCGATTTGAAAATAAAATACCTCCATACATCGCCGGTCAATTTACTAAAATTGGCCTGAAACTTGACGGAGATCTAGTCTCACGACCATATTCACTTGTAAGTGCGCCTCATGAAGAGTTTCTAGAGGTAATATATGTAAATGTTCCCGATGGCAAACTCACGCCTCATTTACATAAACTCGATGCGAATGATTCTATTTTTGTGATGGATAAAGCATCAGGCTTCTTTATTATGGATGAGGTGCCTGATGGCGATAAGTTATGGCTCGTAGCAACTGGAACAGGGTTGGGAGTTTTTATCTCACTGCTAAAGACTGATTCGCCATGGAAGCGTTTCAAAGAAATAGTCCTAATTCATGGTGTTCGTACATCTGGGGAACTAGCATATCAGGATCAGATAAAAGAGCTTCAAGCAAAACACCCTAATCAACTTAAATATCTCCAAACAGTAACCAGAGAAAAAATCGATAACACCATAAACGCACGAATCCCTGATGCTATAAAAGATGGATCAATTACAAATATTTGTGGAGAAATAAATTCATCATCACAGTTCATGCTATGCGGTAACCCAGACATGATTAATGACATGGTAGACCTTCTAGGCACCTATGGTCTTGAGAGAAACCGAAGAAGCAAACCTGGCAACATCACTCTCGAAAAATACTGGTAATCTTTAGCTTAATTCAATAACTGACCCGATTAATGATTAATGCGGTCTAAAGAACCTATTCTTCACTATTTGGAATGATAATAATTCCTATTTACAATTGTAACCTCATTCATTACTAGTGACTGTTAGCCAGGTGCAGTAGAGTGGTTATAATTCTCACTCTGATAGGAGTTTATCAATCATACTTGTAAGTTTGTCACCTTTTGGACTTGTTACCATAGAGTAACTTTTTACCACCTCACCCTCTTTGTTTATTAGGTATTTCCAAAAATTCCACTTAGGAGAGCTGTTAGTCTCTGTAGCTAAATTTTTATAAAATGGGTGAGCTTTTTCGCCCCTTACATTTACTTTGGTAAACATTGGAAATTTAACATCGTATGTTAAATTGCAAAAATCTTTTATATCTTTCTCAGGAGCTGGTTCTTGATAGAAATCATGCGAGGGAAAGCCAAGCACAACAAAGCCTTGATCTTTCTTTTCTGAGTACAACTTTTCCAAACCTTCATACTGAGGAGTAAAACCACATTTGCTTGCAGTGTTAACTACAAGAATAACATTTCCCTTGTATTTGCAGAGGCTTTCAATTTTATCGTCTCCAAGACGTTTAATTTCAAAGTCTAGAGCTTTTGGGCATTGATTAGAATGTACATCTGTCATCACAAATGATAATAACATGCATGTGGACAAAAATAATTTCTTCATACAGAGATTATTCTTTTTGAGTGAAATAATGTCAAGATATGTCTAGAGCGAATTCTTTTAAACTATCTAAGTCAATTTTTTCAAGAGCTTTGATATTTGTTGATTTTAGTTTGACGAATGGAGCTTTATGATTTTGATATGCCTCAAGCCATCTATCAGCGCACAAGCACCACGAATCCCCATCAGTAAGTCCAGCGAAGTCTAGTTCAGGAATTGGCGTCATAAGATCATTTCCTCTAGATTTGGAGAATTTTAAGAAATCTGAAGTGACTACTGCACAAACTGTGTGAGAGCCCCTATCAAATGAATCTGTATTACAACAGCCATCTCTTAAATATCCTGTAACTGGATCTGACCCGCAGACTTCTAGATCTTCGCCCAAAACATTTTTCTGTACTTCAGACATATTTGACCTCAAAGATTTCATATTCAATGTTTCCGGATGGCGTCTTGATGGTGACTACGTCACCCTCACTTTTCCCTACTAGAGACCTAGAAATAGGGGATGTTACTGACAGCTTTCCTTTTTTTAAGTCTGCTTCATCTTCACCAACGATTTTATATGTGACTTTTTTATTATTTTCATCAACTACAATTACAGTGGTTCCAAAGATGACTTTATCTGATGCTGGAATTTTTGATATGTCAATAATCTGAGAATTGGACAGTTTACCCTCAATATCTTTTATTCTTCCCTCAGCAAAACTCTGCTGTTCGCGCGCGGCGTGATATTCAGCATTTTCCTTTAGGTCACCTTTTTCTCTTGCTTCCTTAATGGCTTCAGTTATCATTGGTCGTTTCACAGTCTTTAATTCATGAAGCTCATCTCTGAGTAACTTCTCACCCTCAACGGTCATTGGTATTTTATCCATTTGAACTCACTAAATTAATTGAGCCACCTGTCAGATTCGAACTGACGACCTGAGGTTTACAAAACCCCTGCTCTGGCCAACTGAGCTAAGGTGGCAATTACTAAACTCATTTATAGTCATAATGATATAATACTGACGTATAATATCGAAGTTTTCATTATGAATAAAGATTTACCTCTAAAGGTCAGGCATGTATTTGCCCAGCTCGATCCATTAATATGGAAGGGAAGTTGGCTAAATATTTTGGACATTCTTTTATCTTCCCCTAACATGCCACATGTCTGGGAAGAGATCATAACGCAAATATCCCTGAATAAAAAAAAATATCCATCCATCGGTAATTCACAATTTATGAAATGGGAACTGAAAGCATTTGTGGCGCAAGCTGTAACTTCCGTCAATAACAACTATAATAAAGAGAAATTTATTGCAGAGTTTGAAAAATATTTTTTAAAGAAAGGATATAATATCAGTAGGGATATCATAAATGAAATTTATCAGATCATTAACAATTAAGCTTGTTCTCCTAACACCACTTTTTTCAAATTCATTAGGTGCTGCACCGGATAAATTGTTTATTGATCTCGTCAATTATTCTGCAAGTATTGACGGTTATAGTTCTTTGTGTGTGCAAAACTATGATGATGATCAAGAGTTGAATTCACTATTTGTTTTACTCAGAGAGCTGAAGGATAAATATATGCTTTTTACTGATGATGATTATGATATGTTGAAGTCAACCTATATGAAAACTAAATCAGCTACAATAACGCAATTAATGAAACTTAAGCTAAATGTGCAAAAAAGTAACTGTAGCAACTACCTAAAAATATTTGAGCGCTTTGATAGAAAAAAACAAAAAAGTCTTGAGGATCTTGAGAGGATGATTAATGCATACTAGTAGCATTAGAAGATTTCTTCATGCATTTTTCATACTTAAAAAAGTAGATTTCTACTCTTCGAATCAGGGCATCATAAATGATTTTCAGAAGAAACCTGGTTTAGTTCATATTTCGAAAAAAAGAGGCATTGATGTCTCAGAAGTCTACAACATAATTAGGACTCATGATATAAATGTATTGAATACAAATATCATCAAACTTATGGAGATTAAATGAAGCCTCTGGGTCCACCACCAAGAATTTTTGGTATGAAAATTACCTCAAATCGAATCGAAGCATTTTTTGTTTTATTCGCAACAGTTGTATTATTTCTAATATTTTTTGCAAATAACTTTAACAAAACTAGTCAAACCATACTATCTTTAGGTATTGCTTGGGTTTTATATTTGTGGTTCATTAAAAAACCAGAAAGACCATACTAACTAAAAAATTTAATGCTATAGGATCAATGCTTTGTTAAGATACAAAAGTTGATTTTCGGAGGGGTACTCAAGCGGTCAACGAGGGCAGACTGTAAATCTGCTGGCCCTGCCTTCGCAGGTTCGAATCCTGCCCCCTCCAAACAAATTTGATGCGGGTATGGTACAATGGTAGAACTTCAGCCTTCCAAGCTGACGATGCGGGTTCGATTCCCGCTACCCGCTCAATCATTAAAATAGACATTTAACAAAACAGTAATTCGATCCTCATAACTATTCTTAGTATCTAGAGGCTTCTCCTCCATAGGGTACTGAGACGATCGCTATGTAATCCCTTCATGGCTATCGTCTTGAATAAATATATGATTGAACTACGTCAATCTTGGTTGTATATATCGTTTCTTTTGACTATCATCCAGGTGTTTATATTCGACGCCCATATAGCTCAGTCGGTAGAGCACTTCCTTGGTAAGGAAGAGGTCACCGGTTCAAATCCGGTTATGGGCTTTTTTTCGTTGATTTTAGTAAAATTTTAGTGTAAATGCGCATAAAAGTGGTTTATTATTACCCCACTTGAAACTTAACTAACTCGGGATTTAAAAAATGGCTAAGGAAAAATTTGAAAGAAATAAAGCCCATGTAAACGTTGGTACGATTGGCCACGTAGATCATGGCAAAACAACACTTACTGCTGCTATCACCAAGGTGATGGGTGAGAAATTTGGTGGAGAAGCAAAAGCTTATGATCAGATCGACAATGCTCCTGAAGAGAGAGAGCGTGGGATTACGATCGCGACAGCTCACGTTGAGTATGAGTCAACAGACAGACACTACGCACACGTAGATTGTCCAGGTCATGCTGACTACGTAAAAAATATGATTACAGGTGCAGCGCAAATGGATGGCGCTATTTTAGTGTGCTCTGCAGCAGACGGTCCGATGCCTCAAACTAGAGAACATATACTTTTAGCTCGTCAAGTTGGAGTACCACACATTGTAGTTTATCTAAATAAAGCCGATCAAGTAGATGATAAAGAATTAACAGATTTAGTTGAGATGGAAATAAGAGAGCTTCTCTCTAAATACGATTTTCCAGGTGACGATGTGCCTATAGTTTCAGGTTCAGCGTTAAAAGCTATTGAAGGTGATTCGTCAGATATAGGTATCCCGTCAATTGAAAAACTTGTTGAAGAGATGGACAAGTTTATACCTGTGCCTGAGCGTCCAGTTGATCAAACATTCCTCATGCCGATTGAGGATGTATTTTCTATATCAGGTCGTGGAACGGTTGTGACAGGTAGAATAGAAAGAGGAAAAGTTAATGTGGGTGAAGAAATAGAAATAGTTGGTATAAGAGAAACACAAAAGACCACATGTACTGGCGTAGAAATGTTTAGAAAGCTTCTTGACGAGGGTGTCGCTGGCGATAACGTAGGCGTACTTCTCAGAGGAACAAAACGAGAGGAAGTTGAGAGGGGACAAGTACTTTGTGTTCCAGGTTCAATAAAACCTCATACTAAATTTGAATGTGAAGTTTACGTTCTATCAAAAGATGAAGGCGGAAGACATACACCATTCTTTGGCAATTACAGACCTCAATTTTATTTCAGAACAACTGACGTAACAGGTGCGATTGAACTACCCAAAGATGTGGAAATGGTCATGCCTGGTGACAATGTAAAAATGAATGTCGAACTTATAACACCTATCGCTCTAGAACAAGGACTAAAATTTGCGATACGTGAAGGTGGCAAGACTGTTGGAGCTGGAGTCGTATCGAAAATAGTAGAGTAAGCTATCATTGATTTTGATGATAGGCTAGTAGCTCAACTGGTAGAGCGACGGTCTCCAAAACCGTAGGTTGGGGGTTCGAGTCCCTCCTGGCCTGACGAATTTACGAAGATAATGCCATGACAGAGAATAATATAGAAACTAAGTCTAGTACACCCTACTTAATACTATCAATTGGTGTGCTCATCACTGGAATGATTCTATTCTATTACTTCAGTGATGTAAGATTATTTTACAGAGTAGTTGGTATGATTTCTGTTGTTGTTTTTTCTGCTTTTATCGCCTATCAGAGTGATTTTGGCAAATTAGTTTATTCATATGTGACTGACTCTAAAGTAGAGCTAAAAAAAGTCACATGGCCTACAAAACAAGAGACTACACAAACAACATTGGGCGTTATTTTTGTTGTAATTATTGTAGGTATCTTATTATGGCTTTTTGACATGTTTTTAGGATGGGCTATAGGCACCCTATACGGAGTAGCATGATGGATTGGTACGTATTGCAAGCTTTCTCAGGCTATGAGAATAAGGTAAAACTTACACTCGAGGACAGAATCAAAAGAAGCGGATTACAAGACTCTTTCGAGGAAATCCTAGTTCCTACTGAGGAAGTCTTAGAAATCAAAGAGGGGAAAAAGAAAAGGTCAGAGAGAAAATATTTTCCAGGATACGTAATGATCAAAATGGATATGAATGACGAGACATGGCACCTTGTGAAGAGCGCACCACAAGTGCTCGGTTTTATTGGTGGCACAAGTGACAAACCTGTTCCCCTCAAGAAATCCGAGGCTGATAACTTAATGCAGTCTATGCAAAATGATGTGGATAAACCTAAACCAAAGGTCATGTTCGAACCTGGTGAAGTTGTAAGGATTACAGATGGTCCATTCAATGACTTCAATGGTGTTGTAGAAACAGTTGATTTTGAAAAAAATAAGCTTAAAGTATCAGTTTTGGTTTTCGGTAAGCCGACGCCTATAGAGCTATCATTAACACAAGTGGAGAAAGGATAATGGCTGCAAAAGAATTGATGACACAAGTTAAGCTTCAAGTCCCTGCGGGGTCTGCAAATCCAGCACCACCTGTTGGACCAGCTTTAGGGCAACATGGACTAAATATTCAAGATTTCTGCAAGCAATTTAATGATAAAACTAAGGATGCAGAAAAAGGTATGGCATTACCAGTGGTGATAAATGTTTATAAAGATAGATCGTTTGATTTCATAATTAAATCTGCTCCAGCAGCAGTTCTACTAAAAAAAGCTGCAGGTATCCAAAAAGGCAGCGCAACCCCACACACTAATAAAGTTGCAAAAGTGACGAAAGATCAATTAGCGAGTATTGTGAAGGCTAAAGAGGGTGACTTAACTGGCGCGAATCTAGAGAACTCAATGAAAATTATTGCTGGTACAGCTAGGAGCATGGGTATCGAGGTGGAAGATTAATGAGCTTATCAAAAAAGACAAAAGCGATACAAGATAAAATTGACACATCTAAAGACTATAGCTTAGAAGAAGCAATTGAACTGTTAAAAAGCGCTCCAAAAGCCAAATTTAATGAGAGCGTTGACCTTAGTGTCAATTTGGGCATTGATGCGACCAAGTCAGATCAAGGTGTGAGAGGTTCCTCAACTTTGCCACATGGGATCGGCAAAACTATGACCGTGGTGGCTTTTGCAGATGGAGAAGATGAGAAGGCAGCCAAAGATGCTGGCGCGGATGAAGTTGGTTTTGAGGATTTGATTGATAAAGTCAAAAAAGAGAAAGATCTCGTCGCCGATATTGTTGTTGCAACTCCTGATTGTATGAAGAAAATGGGACAACTTGGCAGGATTTTAGGTCCCAAAAATTTGATGCCTAATCCAAAGGAAGGCACAGTTACGAAGAACATTGCCGAGGCAATAACTAAGGCTAAAAAAGGTCAGATTAGATATAAGAATGACAAGGCAGGGATAATTCATGCAATTATAGGAAAACTTGATTTCGACACAAACAAGCTTGCAGATAATGCCGCTGCACTAGTCTCAGATTTAATTAAAGCAAAACCATCATCTGCCAAAGGTAAATATATGAAAAATATTACAATTTCCTCTACTATGGGACCAGGAATTAAGGTAGACTTATCGTCAGTCGAGAAGAGGAGTTAGTATGCCGCTGAATTTATCCCAGAAAAAAGATTTAGTCAAAGAAATGACCACTGTATTAAGTGATGCTGAGGTCGTTTTGACAGCTGATTACTCTGGCTTAACATCGAATGAATTAAATGAACTCAGAAAGACAACGCGTGAAGCAGGCGTGTTTGTTAAGCTTGTTAAGAATAATATGTTGAAAATGGCCCTGAAAGATAGCCAATTTGCGTCTATGTCTGAGAATGTTTCAGGACCACAGATTGTTGCGGTAGGAAAAGAAGACGCGGGTAAATTTGCAAAATCTATTAAAGAATTTATTGATAAACATGAGAATTTAAAACCAAAAGCAATCAACTATCTAGGTCAAGATTTAGATATTAGCGAATTGAAAAAACTTGCATCACTTCCAACATATGAGGAGGCAATATCAAAATTACTATCAGTTATGCAGGGACCTATTCAAAAACTTATGGGTACGATGAAGGCCGTACCTAATAAATTAGTAAGAACTATTGATGCTGTGAAAGCAGCTAAGAATTAATTTATCGGGAGAAAATGATGGCAGTGAGTAAAGATGACATACTAGAGAGCATTTCTAATATGACTGTGATGGAGGTTGTTGATCTCATATCACAGATGGAAGAGAAATTTGGAGTTACAGCAGCAGCAGCTGTGGCAGCCGCACCAGCAGCAGCAGGTGAGAGCGGTGATGCAGCAGCAGAGAAAACTGAATTCGATGTATCTCTAGCAGACATGGGCAGTAATAAGGTTGCAGTTATTAAAGCTGTAAGAGCAATTACTGGTCTTGGGCTGAAAGAAGCAAAAGACAAAGTTGAATCAGCACCATGCGTTTTAAAAGAAGGTGCTTCCAAAGAGGAAGCAGACGATTTTAAAAAGCAATTGGAAGAAGCTGGAGCAACTGTTGAACTTAAATAAACTCTTAGAACATAACACTACTCAAACTAGTTTTGAGAACTTAAATTTGGTAGAAACCAGAAGGATCTTTTGGCTATGACGTATTCTTATACTGAAAAAAAACGTATTCGTAAAAGCTTTGGAAAAACTAGTGACGTAATAGAGGCACCGAATTTAATTGATCTGCAAATAAACTCATATAATGATTTTCTAGGATATTCTAATGGTACCTTTGACATAGACAAGTCAGGACTCCACAGGGTATTTGAATCAGTTTTCCCGATATACGACTATTCCAACAACTGTAAACTTGAATACACCAGTTTCAAACTGGACAAGCCCGAGTTTAATGAGGAGGAATGTAGGATTAGTAGCAAAACATATTCAGTACCTATTAAGGTGAACTTTAAACTCTATACGAATCTAGACGAGAAAAATTCAGAAAAAGTAGAAATCTTTGAAAACGAGGAGGTCTTTCTTGGCGAGTTACCAATAATGACCAAATATGGCACGTTCATTGTTAATGGAACGGAGAGAGTCGTTGTATCTCAGCTTCATAGATCGCCAGGAGTCTTTTTTGATCATGATCGAGGAAGAACACATTCTTCTGGTAAGTTGCTTTTTTCAGCAAGGGTCATTCCTTACAGAGGTTCTTGGTTAGATTTTGAGTTTGATCAAAAAGATATTATCTACGCAAGAATTGATCGCAGGAGGAAAATAGCTTCAACGATAATTCTGCGAGCTCTCGGGTATTCCACACAAGAAATCATTGCTCAGTTTTATGACTTCAATAAAATTACCGTCAAAGATAGCAAAATATTTATCGACCAAAACCTAGAAGATCTCAAGGGTAGTATTGCTTCATTTGACATCTATCATAATAAAAAACTCATTGTTGGCAAAGGAAAACGTATTACAGCTAGACAAATTGATGCTGCCAAGAAAAGTAAAATGAAAGTGTTTCAAGTGCCTGATGATTTTATTCTAGGGAAACGTGTTGCCAGCAATGTAGCCATTAAGTTGAAAGGTGCTGATCTGAAAGTCGATATGATAGTCTCAGAGCAAATAATTGATCCTGATACGGGAGAACTCATCTGTGACGCTAATCAGAAAATAGATAAAGCTACTAAGGAAAAATTAATCAATCTAAAAACAGTCCCAGTGAATATTTTATCGTGCAATCAAGAAATTGACCTCGATGCCATAGCTCAAATACATGAATTTGGCATTACTAATTTCACAATCCTTCACACAAATGATCTTGATAGGGGTGCTTTTATTTGCAACACCCTAGATGTTGATCCAACTACTGATCAAAAATCTGCTTTGATTGAAATTTATAGAATGATGAGACCAGGTGAGCCACCTACCGAAGAGGCAGCTAATCAATTGTTTACCAATTTATTTCAGTCTATGGACAGGTATGATCTGTCTGATGTTGGGCGAATGAAGTTTAACTCAAGGGTAGGCCGTGAGAGCATGGAGGGTGAGACCACATTATCCAATCAGGATATATTAGATGTTCTTAAGACTCTCATAAATATAAGAAATGGATCAGATTCTGTTGATGATATTGACCATCTAGGTAACCGAAGAGTCAAGTGTGTAGGCGAGATGGTTGAGAATGTCTTCAGAGTGGGACTGGTTAGAGTAGAAAAAGCAGTCAAAGAGAGAATGACTACAATGGAATTAGCAGAAAAACTACAACCAAAAGATATTGTTAATTCAAAACCTATAACTGCGACTCTCAAAGAATTCTTTGGAACTAGTCAGTTATCGCAATTTATGGATCAAAATAATCCTCTAGCCGAGATTACTCATAAAAGAAGAATATCAGCACTTGGTCCAGGTGGGTTAACTAGGGAAAGAGCAGGCTTCGAGGTAAGGGATGTTCACCCTACACATTATGGGAGAGTCTGTCCAATCGAAACTCCGGAGGGACCAAATATTGGTCTAATTAATTCACTTGCAACATACTCTAGAACGAATTCATACGGTTTCCTTGAGACACCATATAGAGTTGTCAGCAAAAATAGAGTAAGAGACGAAATTAAATGGTTATCCGCAATCGAGGAGAGCAAGTATATGATTGCACAGGCTAATACAGCTCTTGATTCAAAAGGGAATATTGCTGGTGATTTAATATCATGCCGCTTCAACAACGAATTCACAATTTCATCACCAGATAAGGTTGAACTAATGGATGTTTCACCACGCCAAGTTGTCTCAGTTGCAGCTGCACTTATTCCATTTCTAGAACATGACGATGCTAACCGAGCATTGATGGGTTCAAATATGCAAAGGCAAGCAGTCCCGCTGTTAATCCCTGATAAACCTCTAGTAGGTACTGGTATGGAGAAAACCGTTGCAGTTGACTCAGGAGCGTCAGTAAAAGTACGAAGAGATGGAGAAGTTGATTATGTTGATGCATCAAGAATAATTGTAAATGTTGATGAAAAATATGTTGGGGATGATTCTGACACTGGGGTTGATATTTATCCACTTACAAAATACACACGAACTAACCAAAATACCTGCATAAATCAGAGACCTTTAGTCAAGCCGGGGGATAGAGTTACCGCAGGTGATGCGATTGCCGATGGTCCATCTACAGATCTTGGAGAACTTGCATTAGGTCAAAACCTACTAATAGCATTCATGCCGTGGAATGGTTATAACTTTGAAGACTCAATTCTCGTTTCTGAGAAAGTTGTTAGAGAGGATAGATTTACATCTATACATATTGAAGAGCTCGAATGTGTAGCGAGGGATACTAAGTTGGGATCTGAGGAAATAACAGCAGACATCCCGAATGTGAGTGAAAATTTGCTTAATAAGTTAGATGCATCAGGCATTGTATACGTTGGTGCAGAAGTTAAATCTGGTGACATACTCGTTGGAAAAGTTACACCAAAAGGCGAGACTCAGCTTACTCCTGAAGAGAAACTTCTAAGAGCAATATTTGGAGAAAAAGCGTCAGATGTCAAAGATTCATCCTTAAAGGTGCCATCAGGTATGGATGGAACTGTGATAGACGTAAGAGTTTTCACTAGAGAAGGCATAGATAAAGATAAAAGGGCAATTCAGATAGAGGAAGCTCAAATAGAAGAGGTTAAGAAAAACCTTGTTGATGAGCTTAGAATTAATCAAGAAACGGTTTATATTAGGGCTAGAAAGCTCTTATTAAATAAAACACTTTCCAAATCAATTTTAGACTTCAAGGCCGGATCTAAATTGACTGCTGCACTAATTGACACAGTGAATAATGATGATCTATTTAAATTACAGACTAAAGTGGAGAAGGCGAATATTAGTTTGGCCAACTTAGCAAATAGCATTGATGACTTACAAAATAAATTCAATCAAGATCTTGATGAAGTTACTAAGAAAATCACTATGCCAGATGATTTAGGACCTGGTGTACAAAAGAAAATAAAAGTGTATCTAGCTGTAAAAAGAACACTTCAACCTGGTGATAAAATGGCTGGTCGTCATGGTAACAAGGGAGTAATCTCTCAAATCATTCCGGTTGAAGATATGCCTCATCGTGAAGATGGTACACCCGTAGATATTGTTCTAAATCCTCTAGGTGTGCCTTCTAGGATGAATGTAGGACAAGTTTTAGAGACTCATCTTGGATGGGCTGCTCATGGCATAGGTGATAAAATTAATCAAATGCTCAAGGAGCAGCAAGAAGTTAAGACGTTAAAACAGTTTATATCAAAGGTTTACAAGGAGTGTCCGGGCTTTACAAAATATACTATTGATAAATTTAGTGACGATGAAATCATAACTCTAGCCAACAATCTCAAAAGCGGTCTACCTATGGCTACACCGGTATTTGATGGCGCTTCTGAAGAGGAAATTAAAAAGATGCTCGAGCTGGCTGAGCTTCCTACGAGTGGTCAATCAATTTTGTATGACGGGAGAACTGGAGAAAAATTTGAAAGGCCTGTCACTATTGGCTATATGTACATCATAAAACTAAACCATCTAGTTGATGATAAAATGCATGCCCGATCTACAGGCCCATATAGTCTTGTGACTCAACAGCCGCTGGGTGGTAAAGCACAGTTTGGCGGTCAAAGATTTGGAGAGATGGAAGTTTGGGCACTACAAGCCTACGGCGCCACAAATGTTCTTCAGGAAGTTTTGACAGTTAAATCTGATGATATAGCTGGGCGAAATAAAGTTTATAAGAATATTGTTGATGGTGACTACACAACTGATGCGCACATACCAGAATCATTCAACGTTTTACTAAAAGAAATTAGGTCTCTAAGTATCAATATTGACTTGGATTCAGAGAATAAACCAAACTAGGGAACATTATGCAAGAAATATTAAACATGTTTAAAAAAAATACTAATGATAAAAAATTTGATCATATAAAAATATCACTTGCGTCACCTGATCAAATGAGGTCATGGTCATACGGCGAAGTTAAAAAGCCTGAGACAATTAACTATAGGACATTTAAACCCGAGAGAGACGGTCTATTTTGTGCTAAGATTTTTGGCCCAGTCAAAGATTACGAATGTTTGTGTGGAAAATACAAACGCCTCAAGCACAGAGGTGTTGTATGTGAGAAGTGCGGAGTTGAAGTTACTTTGTCTAAAGTTAGAAGAGAGAGGATGGGTCATATCGAATTAGCTGCACCTGTGGCACACATTTGGTTTCTCAGGTCCTTACCATCAAGGATAGGTTTAATGATGGATATGACTTTGAGACAAATTGAGAAAGTATTATATTTTGAGGCATTTATTGTCATAGATGGTGGTTTGACTCCTTATGAGACAGGCACTCTATTGAATGAAGAAATGTACAATCAAGCAATCGAAGAATATGGAAATGAAATAAAGGTAGGTATGGGCGCCGAGGCGATTAAAGAGCTTCTTCAGAGTATCGATTTGGAGAAGGCATATGAAGATCTATCTGAGGAGATTAAGGTTACAAAATCGCAAGCAAAAAATAAAAGAAACATCAAACGTCTCAAGCTGATTGAATCATTTATCAATTCTGGCAATAAACCAGAGTGGATGATTCTAGATGTGCTTCCGATCCTTCCACCAGATCTTAGACCGCTTGTCCCTCTTGAGGGAGGTCGCTTTGCTACTTCAGATCTTAATGATCTCTATAGGAGGGTGATCAATAGAAACAATAGGCTTAAAAGACTTCTTGAGCTTAAAGCACCAGATATCATTGTTAGAAATGAAAAAAGAATGTTACAAGAGTCAGTGGATGCTCTTCTGGATAATGGCAGAAGAGGCAGAGCAATCACTGGAACAAATAAAAGACCTCTAAAGTCTCTCGCTGACATGATAAAGGGTAAAGGTGGAAGATTTAGACAGAATCTCTTGGGCAAAAGGGTTGATTACTCAGGTAGATCTGTAATTGTTGTCGGACCAACACTCCGATTACACCAATGTGGTATTCCAAAAAAAATGGCTCTAGAACTATTCAAACCACATATCTTTGGAAAGCTTCAAACAAGAGGTATTACCACTACAATCAAATCGGCAAAAAAAGTTGTAGAAAAAGAGGGTGAAGAAGTTTGGGATATTTTAGAGGATATAATTAAAGAATATCCTGTTCTGCTAAACAGAGCACCTACATTACACCGATTAGGTATACAAGCGTTCGAACCTGTGTTGATTGAAGGCAAAGCCATTCAACTTCATCCACTCGTGTGCGCTGCTTTCAACGCAGACTTTGATGGTGATCAGATGGCTGTCCATGTTCCGTTGTCCGTGGAGGCTCAAACGGAGGCAAGGGTATTAATGATGGCAACCAACAATATTCTCTCACCATCAAACGGTAGTCCTATCATAGTCCCATCTCAAGATATGGTTCTTGGCATCTACTATATGTCAAGAGAGAAACCAAATTGTAAAGGCGAGGGGATGATTTTTAGTGATATAGAAGAGGTCTCTAAAGCTTATCAATCCAAACTTATAGACATGCATGCAAAGATTAGAGTTAGAATGAATATCACTGAACATGAAGGAGATCAGCTAGTTGAAAAAACAAAAATTGTTGACACGACGACTGGTAGAGCACTTATCTCTGAGATACTTCCTAAACCTATTCCATATTCATTTATTGATCAAGACCTAAACAAAAAAGCTATCTCGAAATTATTTGACGTAGCCTATAGACTAGCTGGCCTAAAAGAGACTGTGCTTTTTGCAGATCAAATCAAAAACATGGGCTTCAAATATTCTACTTTAGCAGGCGTATCAATTGGCGTGGATGATATGGTAATACCTAAAGAGAAAACAACCATTACTGCTAAAGCGGAGAAGGAAGTTAAAGACATTGAAAAACAATACAATTCAGGATTACTGACTGCTGGTGAACGCTACAACAAAGTTGTTGATATCTGGTCACATACAAATGACCAAGTATCTCAAGCTATGATGAAGCAACTCGGAACTGAAGTTACGAAGACATCTGATGGAAAGAAAGTCGAGCACAAATCTTTCAATTCCATTTACATGATGGCAGATTCTGGAGCAAGAGGCTCCGCAGCGCAAATAAGACAACTATCAGGAATGCGAGGACTTATGGCAAAACCTGATGGATCTATCATTGAGACACCAATTACAGCTAATTTCAGAGAAGGCTTAGATGTCATGCAGTATTTCATATCTACTCACGGCGCACGGAAAGGGCTCGCAGACACTGCCCTTAAAACTGCTAACTCAGGGTACCTCACAAGGCGTTTAGTTGACGTTTCTCAGGATTTAGTTGTGACTGAAGAGGATTGTGGTACAGAAAATGGCATATTGATGAAACCGCTAATAGAAGGAGGAGATATTGTTGAACCTCTTAATGAGAGAGTATTAGGAAGGACCTTATTACATGATCTTGTCGACCCAAAAACAAATTCTGTAATACTTCCAAAGGACACATTGCTTGATGAGAACAACGTTTCTCTTTTAGAGCAAAATGCCATAGATGAAGTCTGGGTAAGATCGGTAATTACCTGCGATATAAGACATGGAGTATGCGCAAAGTGTTATGGAAGAGATTTAGCCAAAGGTCGACAAGTAAGTATTGGAGAAGCAGTTGGAGTGGTTGCAGCACAATCTATTGGTGAACCTGGTACTCAATTAACCATGAGAACATTCCATATTGGCGGTGCAGCATCACGAGCTGTTGCTGCAAATAGCATTGAAGTAAAAAATTCGGGAACAATTAGATACCATAATCTGAAAACTGTTGTTAATAGTCAAAAAGAAATAATTACTGTATCCAGATCTGGTGAACTAGGCATTCTAGATGATAGTGGCAGGGAAAAAGAGAGATATAAAATTCCTTATGGGGCAGTAATAAAAACAGTTGATGGTGAAAAGGTAGACAGAGGTCAGAATATCGTGACATGGGATCCCCATTCTACACCAATCATCACGGAAACAGCAGGTATCATTGAGTTTGAGGATTTTGAAGATGGTATAAGCATAGAAAATATTGTTGATGAGTTAACTGGGATCACTTCTATTAAAGTTAAAGACACTTCTAGCGCATCATTTGATAAAAACAGAAAACCAATGATCAAGCTGGTCGACACTAAAGGTAAAGAGTTAACACTGGTCAATTCAAATCTGCCAGCGCATTATCATTTGCCATCTAACTCCACAGTTAATTTGACATCTGGCAGTAAAGTAGGTGTTGGAGATGTAATTGCGCGAACACCGCGTGAGACATCTGGAACAAGGGATATTACGGGTGGTTTACCAAGGGTCGCTGACTTATTTGAAGCCAGAGAACCCAAAGACAAAGCCGAGCTCGCAGTAGAAACAGGTGTTGTCTCATTTGGAAAGGAAACAAAAGGTAAACGCCGATTAATTATTACTGATAAAGAGGGCAACGAACATGTTCAAATGCTCAATAAGACCAAACTGCTTAATGTGTTTGAAGGCGCAAGCGTCACTCAAGGTGAGATTATTTCCGATGGCGAACTTGATCCACATGACATTCTGGCTTATAGAGGAATAACAGATCTTGCAGAGCATTTAGTAAAAGAAGTGCAAGACGTTTATAGGCTTCAAGGTGTTGCGATTAACGATAAACACATTGAGGTTATACTTCGTCAAATGTTGAGAAAGGTAGAAATACTAACTGCGGGTGATACTTCACTAATGTCTGGTGAACAGATGGAAAAAACACAGCTTCTTGAGAAAATTGATTCTCTTAAATCAAAGAATCCTGAAGCAGTCTTGCCAACTTACAAACCAATGTTGTTAGGAATCACTAAAGCATCATTAGTCACAGAATCATTTATCTCAGCAGCATCATTTCAGGAGACAACCCGTGTTTTAACTGATGCTGCTGTTAACGGGAGAAAAGATAAATTGCGAGGCTTAAAGGAAAATGTGGTAGTTGGTAGATTACTTCCATGTGGCACAGGCTTATCTGCTCAGACAGAGGAAAGTGAATCTTTTGAGGAAATGCTTGAAAAAGAAATAGCGAGTGAAATAAACGTAATTCCAGAGAAGTCTGCAGAAACTTCCGCTGAAGATTTATTTAAAGATTAATATTATGTTTTTTTCATATAATATTAAACATTTCTTGACACATACATGCTGTACCAATAGAATTTCGCATACTTATTAGGAATTATATGGCTACAATCAATCAACTTGTTAGAAACCCAAGGAAATCCAAGATTTCAAAATCTGATGTACCTGCCTTGGAATCTTGTCCACAGCGAAGAGGTGTGTGTACACGTGTCTACACTACAACACCCAAAAAGCCTAATTCGGCACTCAGAAAGGTTGCAAGGGTAAGGTTGACCAATGGGCAAGAGGTCACCTCATACATAGGCGGAGAAGGCCATAACCTTCAAGAGCATTCTGTAGTAGTTATAAGAGGTGGTAGAGTGAAAGATCTTCCAGGAGTTCGGTATCACATCGTTAGAGGCAGTCTAGACACACAAGGTGTAGAAAATAGAAAACAAGGTAGATCAAAGTACGGTACGAAGAGACCGAAGAGTTAAGATATGCCCAGAAAAAGAGACATTCCTAAAAAGAAAATCACTCCTGATCCTATTTACAAAAGTACTAACGTCACACGCCTAACGAATATGATAATGCAGGACGGGAAAAAAAGAACTGCGGAGAAAATCGTATATGAGGCTTTATTCATTTCGTCAAAAAAAACTAAGGAGGAGCCACTAACAGTTCTTGAGAAAGCACTCCAAAATGTCGGACCTACGGTTGAAGTCAAATCAAGAAGAGTGGGCGGTTCAAACTACCAAGTGCCTATCGAAGTAAACTCAAAGAGAAAGATATCTCTGGCAATGAAATGGATCATCGAGGCAGCGAGTAAAAGAAGTGAGAAGTCCATGAAGGAAAAACTTGCATCTGAAATCACTGATGCCATAGATAACAGAGGCTCGGCTGTAAAAAAACGCGAGGATACTCACAAAATGGCTGAAGCAAATAAGGCATTTGCACACTACAGGTGGTAATTCATGGCTAGAACAACAGATTTGACGCACTACAGAAATATAGGAATCATGGCACACATTGATGCCGGCAAGACTACCACTACAGAGAGAATTCTCTATTACACAGGTGTATCTCACAAAATAGGTGAAGTGCATGATGGCGCAGCGACCATGGACTGGATGGAGCAGGAGCAAGAGAGAGGCATAACGATCACATCTGCTGCCACTACATGTTTTTGGAGCGGAAGTACAGGGCAGTATGATGAGCATCGGATAAATATCATCGATACACCTGGACACGTTGACTTTACAATCGAAGTTGAGAGATCACTCAGAGTTCTTGATGGCGCCGTTGCTGTTTTTTGTGCAGTTGGGGGAGTAGAACCACAGTCTGAGACTGTATGGAGACAAGCAAATAAATACAGTGTGCCAAGAATGGCATTCGTTAATAAAATGGATAGAGCAGGAGCTGATTTTTTCAGAGTTGTTGATCAGATTAAAACTCGACTGGGATCAAAGCCAGTTCCCCTTCAAGTCCCGATAGGAGCTGAAGACAATTTCAAAGGTGTAGTTAATCTTATCGACATGAAAGCTATTATATGGGACGAGGAATCTAAAGGAATGAAATTTGAGGAGGTCGAGATACCGGACGAGCTAACAGCCAAATCAAATGAGCTACATGAACAATTAGTTGAAACAGCCGCAGAAGCAAATGAGGACTTAATGGATGCGTATTTGAATAACGGCGAACTAACCAGAGAGCAGATAATAGAAGGCTTGAGGCTTCAAACTTTATCTAACGAAATCGTTCTTGTTTCATGTGGTACTGCGTTTAAAAATAAAGGCGTCCAAGCTATGTTAGATTCTGTCATAGATTTTATGCCATCTCCATTAGATGTACCTGCTATTAAAGGTATCAATGATGACAAGGACAACACAGAAGGCGAGAGGAAGTCTTCAGACGACGAACCATTCGCTTCACTGGCATTTAAAATAGCAACAGACCCATTTGTAGGCACACTTGCATTCTTCCGGGTGTACTCTGGCGTCTTAAAAGCAGGGGATACTGTATACAATGCAGTTACACAGAAAAAAGAACGAATAGGAAGAATACTTCAAATGCACTCAAATTCCAGGGAGGAAATTAAAGAAGTAAGGGCAGGTGATATAGCTGCAGCTGTAGGTCTCAAACAAGTTACAACTGGTGACACGCTGTGCGACCCATCTTCTGTAATTACTCTTGAAAGAATGGAATTTCCTGAACCAGTAATTTCAATTGCCGTTGAGCCAAAAACTAAAGATGATCAAGAAAAAATGGGTTTAGCATTGGGAAAATTAGCACAAGAAGACCCATCTTTTCGCGTGACTACAGATGAGGAATCTAATCAGACAATAATCTCAGGTATGGGCGAGCTTCACTTAGACATTATTGTCGATAGAATGAAGAGGGAATTTAATGTCGAGGCTACAATTGGAAAGCCACAAGTTGCTTACAGAGAAACAATTAGAAAATCAATCGAGCAAGAAGCTAAATATGTCAAGCAGAGTGGCGGTAAAGGTCAATACGGTCATGTTTGGTTAAAAATAGAACCTCAAGAGGCAGGAAAAGGTTATGAATTTGTAAACGAAATAGTAGGTGGTGCAATTCCAAAAGAATTTATTGGTCCGGTCGACAAGGGCGTTATTGAGCAAATGGAAAATGGCGTTATTGGTGGTTACCCAGTTGTGGATGTCAAGGTAACACTCTACGATGGTTCTTTCCATGATGTTGACTCTAGTGAGGTGGCATTTAAAGTGGCTGGGTCTCAAGCTTTTAAAGAAGGAGCAAAAAAAGCAAATCCTGTTTTACTTGAACCTGTAATGAAGGTTGAGGCAGTTACCCCTGGGGATTATCTAGGTGATGTAACTGGTGACTTGAATCGAAGAAGAGGGATTATTCAAGGCATGGAAGAGACTGTTGTGGGGAATATAATAAAAGCTGAGGTCCCGCTTTCAGAAATGTTTGGATATGCTACAGACTTAAGATCAATGACTCAAGGAAGAGCAACATATACGATGGAGTTTGAAAAGTATGCAGAGATACCATCAAACATAGCAGAAGAACTAATCGAGAAGGCGTCTTAAAGTGGTAGCTAAAAAGAAGAAAAATACCCAAAATATCAGGATCCGCCTAAAAACTTTTGATCACAAGCTCATTGATGCTTCATCAAAAGAAATATTAGAGACAGCTAAAAGAACGGGTGCAAGAGTAATTGGACCAATTCCACTTCCTACCAAAAAAGAGAGATTTACTGTATTAATCTCTCCGCACGTTGACAAGGATGCACGTGACCAGTATGAAATTCGTACCCACAAGAGATTAATGGATATAATAGAGCCAACGGATAAAACGGTTGATGCTCTTATGAAATTAGACCTTGCAGCAGGTGTAGATGTTCAAATAGAACTCAGTTAATACGCCATCCACATAGAGTCCTGAATCCAATCAAAAAACCCTAAAAAAGTGTAACATTTACGAATTTTATGTTAAGATTCAGCACCTTAAATTAATACTGAATTAACTAACTTTTTCATTTTGAGGACAAGAAAATGAGCATAGGCCTTGTGGGCATTAAGACTGGCATGACACGTGTTTTTGATGAATCAGGCACATCAATCCCTGTTACAGTCATTAACATTGATACAAACAGAGTTTCTCAAATCAAGACTGTTGATAGAGATGGTTACTCTGCTGTTCAAATTGCATATGGAAACCAAAAAGAGAGCAGGTTGAATAAGGCAATTCTTGGTCACTACAAAAAATCCAATATTAGCCCAGCAAAAGGTCAGGTTGAGTTTAGAGTTAGAACATTAGAGGAGAAACTTTCTGTTGGATCTGATATTAAGATTGATACATTTAAGGCGGGCGAACATGTGGATATTACAGGCAGAACGCTAGGAAAGGGTTTTCAAGGCGGAGTAAAAAGACATCATTTTAAAACCCAAGATGCCACTCACGGTAATTCGATTTCTCATAGAGCCCTTGGTTCTACAGGGCAGTGTCAAGACCCTGGAAGAGTATTTAAGGGCAAAAAAATGCCTGGTCATTTAGGTAATGTAAACAGAACTATTCAAAATCTTATAATTGTAAAAATCATTCCTGATGAAAATATCATGCTCGTAAAGGGATCTATCCCAGGACATAAGGGTAGTGTTGTGATAATAAAGCCAACAGAAAAAAAATACACTGCCAAAGAGATTTTCTCTGAAAAGGGAACTGCGGAAGTGAAAGAAAATCCTGATGAGTCCATTGAGACACTAGATACAAGTGCTAGTACAGATAAGAATATAGAGGATAGCTCATCAGCTACTGAAGCAGATTCATCAAACGAAAATAAAGAGAAGAGTAAAAATGAGTAAAGAACTCTCAAAATTATTTACAAAAGACTTTAATGAAGCACTTGTTCATCAAGTCACAACAGACTTTTTATCTAATCAGAGAAGCGGAACCAAATCACAAAAAAATAGATCGGCAGTCAGCGGTGGTGGCGCCAAGCCCCGTCCTCAAAAAGGTTCAGGTAGAGCTAGAGCTGGTACAACAAGAAGCCCAATTTGGAGGACTGGTGGAGTCACATTTGCAGCTAAACCAAAATCCTACAACAAAAAAATCAATAAGAAAATGTACAGAGGCGCACTTAACTGTATTTTTAAAGAACTTCTTAAAAGAAAAAGGCTACATTTAACTGATAAGTTATCTTTCACAGACAAAAAAACAAAATTAGGACAAAAACTACTTAGTGATCTTAAAATTATCAATGCTCTATTTATCACGTCTATTGATAACCCAAATGCTTTTTTCTCTCTTAGAAATATAAAAAATATTACTGTAATTGATCACAAAGAAATTAATCCTTACATTCTAATGAAACATGACAATGTCGTCATTGATTCTAACGTACTTGAACAAATTAAGCAGGCAACAATGTTATGAATACAGAGAGATTAGCTAGTATAATTGTAGCCCCACGTGTATCAGAAAAAGCTACTACACGTGCAGACCTAGAAAATCAGCATGTCTTCTCTGTGTTGAAAAATGCTACAAAGCCTGAAATTAAAAAAGCAGTTGAATTGATGTTCGATGTAAAAGTTAAAAGCGTTAAGGTGATTAACATGCAAGGGAAACTTACAAGAATTGGACGTACATTTGGTAAGAGAAAAGATTGGAAAAAAGCCTATGTCAGACTAGAGCAAGGTTTTGACATCAATTATGGTGAGGAAGAGGTGAGTAAATGACAATCGTAAAATCAAGACCAACTTCACCTGGTAGACGTTTCAGGGTAAAAGTATCAAATTCTGAGCTATATAAAGGACAGCCTCATGAACCCTTACTAACAAAGCTCAATAAAAGTGGTGGCAGAAATAATCAAGGAAGGATAACCACCAGACACATCGGTGGTGGACATAAAAAAAGATACAGGATAATAGACTTTAAAAGAAACAAGGATAATATTCCTGCAACAGTCGAAAGACTTGAGTATGATCCTAACAGGAATGCAAATATAGCTCTTCTTCTCTACGCCGACGGTGAGAGAAGATACATTATAGCCCCAAAAAATCTCAAATCTGGCGATAAACTCATGTCGGGTGAAAAGTCATCGATTAATATTGGTAATACACTCCCTTTGATCAACATTCCTGTAGGAACGCAGGTTCATTGTATTGAGATGAAACCTGGCAAAGGTGCCCAGATAGCAAGGAGTGCAGGCACAGTGGCACAAATAGTTGCAATGGAGGGAGATTACGCAACGCTGAGATTAAAATCTGGCGAAACAAGAAAAATATTCAAAACATGCAGAGCTACTATTGGCGAGGTTGGAAATAGTGAGTTTAATCTTCAAAAGCATGGAAAAGCTGGCGCAAAAAGATGGCTTGGAATAAGACCAACGGTACGAGGTGTTGCAATGAATCCTATAGATCACCCACATGGTGGGGGAGAAGGCAAAACATCAGGCGGAAGAGATCCTGTATCTCCATGGGGAACACCAACTAAGGGTTTTAAAACTAGATCAAATAAAAGAACTGATAAGCTAATTGTCAGAAGAAGAACTAACAAGAGTAGAAAGTAGATATGGCTAGATCACTAAAAAAGGGACCGTTCATTGACCACCATTTACAGGCAAAAGTGGATAAAGCCCTCAAGGAAAATGATAAAAAACCCATAAAAACATGGTCTAGGAGATCTGTGATATCTCCAGATATGATTGGTTTAACTATTGCTGTCCATAATGGTAAGCAGCATGTCCCAGTATATGTGACTGAGAATATGATAGGACATAAGCTCGGCGAATTTTCTCCTACAAGAGTATTTAAGGGACATTCTGGGGATAGAAAGGCTAAAGGATAATTTATGAATACACAAGCAGTTTTAAAATATCAAAAAATATCCGCACAAAAATGCAGACTTGTTGCTAATGAAGTTAGGGGGCTACCTGTGAATAAAGCTTTTGAATTTTTAAATTACAGCAATAAGAAGGCTTCACAATTAATCTTAAAAGTATTAGAATCAGCGGTCGCTAACGCTGAGCACAACAATTCCAGCGATTTAGATGAATTAATTGTAAAAAATGTTTTGGTTGATGAAGGTCCCTACGGCAAAAGGCATAGACCTAGGGCTAGAGGAAGAGTAAACCAAATAATTAAAAGAACAAGTCATATCACTATAGTTGTAAGTGATAGACAGGAAGAGAATAAGTAATGGGACAAAAAGTACATCCAACAGGATTTAGACTAGGTATTTCTACAGAGTACTCCTCCAAATGGTATGCTAGGAGTAAAGACTACTCAAGTTACCTTCTTGAAGATTACCGCATTCGAGAATATTTGAAGAAACAGCTGGAAAACGCCTCTGTCAGTAAAATTGTAATAGAAAGACCAACTAAAGAGGCTGTCGTAAATATTTACACATCACGACCTGGTATCGTAATTGGTAAAAAAGGCGAGGACATCGAAAAGTTCCGAAATAAAATTGCCTCTATATTGAACGCTGATAAAGCGACAGTCAAAGTAAACGTAAAGGAGATCAAAAAACCTGAACTTGATGCGCAGCTTGTTGCAGAGGGCATAACACAACAGCTTGAGAGAAGAATAATGTATAGAAGGGCAATGAAAAGGGCAGTCACAAACACCATGAGATTGGGAGCCCTTGGAATAAAGGTAAATGTAGCCGGAAGATTAAATGGAGCTGAAATAGCAAGAAGTGAATGGTATAGAGAAGGAAGAGTTCCACTTCACACACTTGATGCAGCCATTGATTATGGTTTTGCGGAGGCATTAACAACTTATGGAATTATAGGCGTTAAAGTCTGGATATATTCCGAAGACGAAATTAATGAAGAGACAAAAAAACAACAGCAGAAAAGTAAATAATGTTACAACCAAAGAAGACAAAATTTAGAAAACAGCAAAAGGGTAGACTCAGAGGTTTTGCTACATCTGGAGCGAAAGTAAGTTTTGGTGAGTTCGGTTTGAAAGCCACCTCACGAGGACGAGTAACAGCACGACAAATTGAGGCAGCAAGAAGAGCTATGACTCGATATATAAAACGTGGTGGCAAGGTATGGATAAGGATATTTCCTGATGTGCCAATAACAAAAAAACCTATTGAGGTGAGAATGGGTAAAGGTAAAGGAAATGTTGAGTATTGGGTGTCAAAAGTACAGCCTGGGAAAGTCTTATATGAAATGGAGGGAGTCTCCGAGGAGATTGCTAGAGAGGCATTCAGGCTCGCAGCTGCAAAACTACCTGTATTAACAACATTTGTTACTAGGACTGCACTATGATTAAGTTAGATGAATTAAGAAAAAAGAGCCAGGACGAATTACAGCAAACCCTTGAGGATCTTGCAAAAGAGAGGTTTAATCTGAGAATAAAAAGAGGTTCTGGCTTAAATCCTAAACCAAATTTATTTAGAGAAAATAAAATTACCATAGCAAGAGTGAAAACAATCTTGAACGAGATGAAGAATGGAAAATAAAGCAAAAATTATCACTGCAAAAGTATTGAAATCAGCAATGGACAAGTCTGCTGTTGTAAGTGTTGAGAGACTTGTTAAGCATCCTGTAAATGGAAAATTTATCAAGAGATCGACCAAATATCACGTTCATGATGAGAATAATAAGTGTGTGGTGGGCGAAATAATTAAGATTAAGCAATGTCGACCAGTGTCAAAAACTAAGACTTGGGTATTAGTAGAGGAATAGTAATAGCTATGATTCAAATGCAAACAATTTTAAAATCAGCTGACAATAGTGGAGCTAGGAAAGTGATGTGTATCAAAGTCTTGGGCGGCTCCCATAGAAGGTTTGCTTCAGTTGGAGATGTGATAAAGGTCGCGATCAAGGACGCCCTTCCAAAGGCAAAAGTTAAAAAGGGCGAGGTGTACAACGCCGTGATTGTAAGGACCAAAAAAGGCGTGAGAAGACCGGATGGCTCTCTAATCAGATTTGATAGCAATGCAGTTGTTCTTCTTGACAATAAACTGGAGCCAATTGGCACTAGAATATTTGGACCTGTCACCAGAGAGTTGAGAGACTTAACGTTCATGAAGATTATTTCTTTGGCACCGGAGGTCCTGTAGATGAACAAAATTAAAAAAGGAGATTCTGTCATAGTGGTTGCAGGAAAGGACAAAGGTAAAAAAGGAGAGGTTATAAAGCTGCTTGATAACAATAAATGCCTTGTTTCAGCAATTAATATGGCAAAAAAACACACTAAGCCAAACCCAAATGCTGGAATAGAAGGTGGGATAATAGAAAAAGAGATGCCTATAGAATTATCAAATATTATGTTATTTAATCCTGTAACGAAGAAACAGGATAGAGTTGGATTCAAGAAACTTGAGTCTGGTAAGAAAGTTAGAATTTATAAATCTAATAGGGAGGTAATAGATATTTAATGAATACCTATAAAGAATATTACCAAGAAAATGTTGTGCCTGCATTGATGGAGAGGTTTAAATTTAAATCAAATATGGAAGCTCCTCGTCTGATAAAAATCACTTTAAACATGGGACTAGGTTCAGCGATAGCGGATAAGAAAATATTAGAGAAAGCCCAAGAGGAATTAACTCAAATTGCTGGACAAAAAGCTGTTTTGACATATGCTAAAAAATCGATTGCTAATTTTAAGCTTAGAGAGGGGATGCCTATAGGCTGCAAAGTGACGTTAAGAGGTCAAATGATGTATGATTTTTTTGAAAAACTTATAAAAATATCTCTACCGAGAACTAGGGATTTTCGAGGTTATAGCGAAAAATCTTTTGATGGTAGAGGGAATTATACTTTAGGCATCAAAGAGCATATAATCTTCCCTGAAATTGATTTTGATAAGATTGACAAAATTAAGGGACTTGATATATGCATAACAACTAGTGCAAAAAATAATGAGGAGGCAATGGAGTTATTCAAACAGTTTAACTTTCCATTTAAATGACATGGCAAAATTATCTATGATCGAGAGAGAAAAAAAGAGAGAAAAACTTAACAAAAAATATATCTCTAAAATAAAAATGATTAAGGAAAAGTTAAAAGATAGCAAAACATCTGATGATGAAGCGATACAACTTAGATTAAAACTACAAAAGATTCCATTGAATGCACTCTCAGTAAGGAAAAGAAATAGATGTGCCTTAACAGGTAGACCAAGAGGAGTTTATAGAAAGTTCACATTGGGAAGAACTAAATTAAGAGAAATGGCTATGTCAGGGCTTATTCCTGGTTTAACGAAAGCGAGTTGGTAAAGCTATGAGCATGAACGATACAATATCTGATCTTCTTACAAGAATACGCAATGGACAGATGTCCAATAAGAAGTCTATATCTGCACCGTACTCAAAAATGAAAGAGTCGATATGTAAAGTCATGTTAGATGAGGGTTACATTGACGGTTACAATAGCGATGAAGGTAAAATCAGGACACTTATTGTTGATCTGAAATATTTTGAGGGTAAACCTGTTATTGACTATATAAAAAGAGTTAGCAGACCAGGACTTCGAATTTATAAATCATCTGATGAGATCCCGCTTGTTAAAAATGGTCTCGGAATATGTATCATATCAACTTCTCAGGGCTTAATGACAGGTAAGTCGGCCAAAGAGAAGAAATGCGGAGGAGAGATTATTTGTTATATCTCATAGTTTATGTCTAAAGTAGCTAGCAAACCAGTAGAATTATCAGCAGACATTAAATTTAATGTCACAAATAACACTATTCATATTGAGGGTCCGAAAGGTAAACTAGAGTTTGTCAAGCCAGATGATGTAACTATCGAGCAAACTGAGAATCTCCTCAGTGTGAGCACAAAGTCAGAGTCTACAGCCATGAGTGGAACAACCCGAGCATTAATTAGTAACATGGTTACTGGTGTATCCAAAGGATGGGAGAAAAAACTCTTACTTGTTGGAGTAGGTTACAGAGCTAAAGCGGATAAGCTCAAATTAGAGTTAGTCGTAGGTTATTCTCATCCAGTTAACTTTGACATACCAGAGGGAATTACAATAAACACACCATCTCAAACTGAAATTGTAATATCTGGTATTGATAAGCAAAAAGTTGGGCAAGTAGCTGCAGACATTAGATCGGTAAGACCACCTGAGCCATATAAGGGTAAAGGGATAAAGTATGCAGACGAACAAATAGTCAAAAAAGAGGCTAAGAAAAAATAATGAAATTAATTACTAGAAATAAAAACGAGCAAAGGCTGAGAAGAGCTGCCAAGACCAGATCGAAAATAGCTGATTCAGGTAACCATAGAATCAGCGTTCACAGATCAATTCAGCATATGTACCTTCAGTTGATCTCACCGAATGGCGATAAAGTAATCACGACTATATCTACTAATCAGAAAGACAACAAAGCCAAAGCTAATAATATTAAGAGTGCCGCAGATATTGGTCTTAAAATGGCTAATTATATCAAAAAAGCTAAAATTACTAATGTCGCTTTCGATCGTTCCGGATATAGATATCATGGCAGAGTAAAAGCAGTTGCTGAGGCATTAAGAGACAAAGGAGTAAAAATATAATGGCGACCGATGAGAGAAATTCAGATTATATAGAAAAACTAGTTGCCGTTAATCGTGTTGCCAAAGTCGTCAAAGGTGGTCGTCAATTTGGATTTACAGCATTAACAGTTGTAGGTGATGGACATGGAAGAGTGGGCTATGGTTATGGCAAAGCGAAAGAAGTTCCCGTAGCAATCCAGAAAGCTATGGAGAAAGCAAAGAAGAGTATGGTATCAGTGTCTCTTAAAAAGGGAACTCTTCATCATGCAATTACCTTTGAGCATGGTTCTGCAAAAGTATATATGCAACCAGCTGGAGAGGGTACTGGAGTTATAGCGGGTGGAGCTATGCGAGCCGTATTTGAGGCAACAGGGATACATAATGTTCTTGCTAAAAGTATAGGATCAACTAATCCCATAAATGTGGTTAAAGCAACAGTCAAGGGTCTAGAATCAATGTACTATCCAGCCCAAGTGGCATTGAAAAGAGGAAAGAAAACAAGCGAGTTATAAGGTAAAGTCATGAGTAAAATTAAAGTTTCACAAAAATTGAGTCTGATTGGTAAAACAAAGAAACAGATAGCGTGCATTAAAGGTCTAGGACTAAAAAGAATTAGCGACACTAGGATTTTAGATGACACTCCAGAAAACCTTGGAATGATAAATGTTGTCAAGCATATGTTAATCGTTGAGAGTATTGAAGAGTAATGCGATGTTAAATGAGATTAAACCAAAGAGAGAATCTAAACACACAAAAAAAAGAGTGGGCAGAGGTATAGCGTCAGGAACAGGTAAAACTTGTGGACGTGGTCATAAAGGACAAAAGTCTCGTACCGGAGGTAAAGTTCAGGTAGGTTTTGAGGGAGGTCAAATGCCGTTGCAAAGAAGATTGCCTAAAGTTGGGTTTTCCACACGGAAAAATATTAATACTGTTGAACTAAAATATGATTATTTAGATAAGATCAAAGAAAAAGAAATAACCATAGATTTACTAAAAAAGCATAATCTTGTTTGTAATAAAGCCAAGAAAGTAAAGATAATAGGACCTGTGACTATTTCTTCAAAGAAAAAGTTAGTTGATGTAGTCGCTACAAAATCAGTGATGGAGTTTATCAAGTAATGTCCAGAGCTGCTTCTAGTATGTCTCCCAATCTTGGAGGTCTAACAAAATCATCTGAATTAAGGCAAAGAATCTTTTTTGTTATTTTCGCATTAATTGTTTTCAGACTCGGGAGCTTTATTACTCTTCCAGGCATCGACCCTGCAGTAATGAGTTTTTTATTTGAACAACAAAGAGGCAGCATTCTTGATATGTTTAATATGTTTTCCGGAGGATCACTGTCCAGAATGTCTATATTCGCGCTTGGTGTGATGCCTTACATTTCTGCGTCTATTATCATACAAATGATGACACATATATACGCACCCCTAATCCAGTTGAGAAAAGAGGGTGAGAGAGGAAGAAAAACTATTACAAAATATACACGCTATTTCACATTACTGCTTGCACTGCTTCAATCAATGGGAGTAATGAACGCACTGATGAATCAGAATACCTCAACAACTACATTAGTTCTTGATCCTGGTTTAGGGTTTTTCATCACAGGAGTTATTACCTTGGTTACAGGAACTATGTTTTTAATTTGGCTTGGTGAGCAAATCACAGAACGTGGCGTAGGAAACGGTATTTCAATAATAATTTTTGCTGGAATTGTTGCAGGGTTACCTTCTGCAATAGGTGGAACTATAGAGCTTGCAAGAAATGGTGAAATACAAAACTTTAGCGTCATACTTATATTTTTATTAGCTATAGTTATCACTGCATTTGTTGTATATATCGAACGAGGGCAAAGAAAGATTCCAATTAATTATGCTAGAAAAATGCAAGGCAGAAAGATGTATGCAGCGCAAAGTAGCTTTCTCCCACTAAAGCTAAATATGGCTGGTGTAATTCCACCTATATTTGCGTCGGCAATAATTTTATTTCCTGCTACGATAGCGAGTTGGTCAGGATCTGGGTCACCAGATAGTATCGTTCAAAAGATCGCAATGACCTTATCTCCCGGTCAGCCGCCATACATAATGTTGTATGCACTGGCTATAATCTTTTTCTGTTTTTTTTACACAGCTCTTGTTTTTAATCCTAGAGAGACAGCTGATAATCTAAAAAAATCAGGAGCATTCATACCTGGAATTAGACCCGGAGACCAGACAGCAAAATATATTGATGGGATTACAACTAAACTAACGACTGTCGGAGCTATGTATATAACCGCTGTATGCTTGTTACCAGAATTTCTAATATTATATTTTAATGTACCATTCTATTTTGGGGGAACATCATTACTAATAGTTGTAGTAGTTGTAATGGATTTGATGGCACAGGTGCAGTCACATTTATTATCTCAGCAATACGAAGGAATGATGAAGAAAGCTAACCTCAGAGGTATTGGAGGAGGAATGAGATGAAGGTAAGAGCATCAGTGAAAAAATTATGCAGAAATTGCAGAATTATTAGAAGAAACCGCGTTGTAAGAGTCATATGTAAAGACCCTAGACACAAACAAAGACAAGGATGAGATATTAGTTGTATTAGAGACCAATGAACTATAGAATTTACGCTCAGAGATAGAAATGGCAAGAATAGCAGGAATAAATCTACCTAACAACAAGCATATATGGATAGCTCTAACTTCCATTTATGGTATCGGTGACACCCGAGCAAAGCATATATGCGATAAAGTTGGTATTGAAGCTACAAAAAAGGTAAAAGATTTACAGGAAAAAGATCTTGAGAGCATACGTCAATTTATAGATGCTTATCAGCTCGAGGGCGACCTTAGAAGAGAAAATTCTATGAATATCAAAAGACTCATGGATGTAGGCTCATATAGAGGAATTAGACATAGAAAAGGTTTGCCTCTGCGTGGTCAGAAAACTAAAAATAATAGTAGAACCCGTAAAGGTCCTAGAAAATTACTTAAAGCTAAATGATATGGTAGAAAAATCTAAAAAGAAAAAAGTAAAAAAAGTTGTGAATGAGGGTATTGCGCATATAAATGCATCTTTTAATAATACCATCGTAACCATCACAGATAAACAGGGCAACACGCTCGCTTGGGCAACATCTGGTGGCTCAGGTTTCAGAGGCTCAAGAAAGAGCACACCTTTTGCAGCACAGATCGCAGCAGAAAAGGCGGGACAAAAAGCTACTATCTTTGGTCTCAAAAGTTTAGAAGTTTTAGTCAAAGGACCTGGTCCTGGCAGAGACTCTGCTGTAAGGGCGCTTAACAATGTAGGATATAAAATTACGAATATTAAAGACATTACACCGTTACCACATAATGGTTGCAGACCACCTAAGAAGAGAAGAGTTTAATGGCAAAGTATACTGGTTCAAAATGTAAACTAATGAGGCGAGAGGGTACCGATTTATATTTAAAGTCTGGGTCTAGAGCCCTCGACACTAAATGTAATCTTGAGAGAAAGCCAGGGATAATTGGTGAGAGAAGAGAAAAGCTATCTGATTATGCATTACAGCTTAGAGAGAAGCAAAAAGTCAAAAGATTGTATGGAATTTTAGAGAAACAATTTAGAAATTATTATAAAAAATCAGCCAGCAAAAAAGGGTCAACAGGTGAAAATCTACTTACTTTTTTAGAATCGCGATTAGATAATGTTGTGTACCGATCTGGCTTTGGGTCAACAAGAGCAGAATCTAGACAGTTAGTAAATCACAAAAATATTGAAGTAAATGGCAATGTAATAAATATTCCATCTTACCAGGTCCAAGCAACTGACAAAATTTCAGTCAGGGGCAAATGCAAAGATCAGTCTAGGATTCAGTTTGCTATGTCTGTGGCTGAAACACGCAACCCTAGCGATTGGATTGATGTAGATTCTAAAAATCTTACGGCGACATATTTAAGAATCCCTGAGAGATCTGAACTACCAAAAGAAATCAATGAATCGTTGATCGTAGAATTATACTCAAAATAATAGGTAACTTATGAAAGCAATCACATTTTTAAAACCAAACTTAGTCGATATAGAAATGATATCTGATTCTAAATCAAAGATAGTAATTCAGCCCCTGGAAAGAGGCTTTGGCCACACCTTAGGAAATGCACTTAGAAGAGTTCTGTTATCATCGATGCCTGGCAGTGCTGTAACTGAGGTTTCAATAGATAATATACTCCACGAATATAGTACTATTGACGGTGTACAAGAAGATGTTCTAGAAATAATTCTGAATATCAAAAAATTAGCTTTAGTTTTGCATGAAAAAGATAAGATTGAGGTTGTTCTTCGCAAAAAAGGGAAAGGTCCGGTATTAGCATCAGACATAGAGGAGCACCCAAACCTTGAAATTAAAAGCCCAGAATTTTGCTTGGCCAACATTACAAATGATAAAACTGAATTGGTAATTAATTTAACTATATCACAAGGCAAAGGATACCAGCCTGCTACTAAGCGAAAGTTTAACGAACTAGAAGATCTGGGAATAGGTAAAATGCAGGTCGATGCATCGTTTACGCCAGTAGAGAAAGTATCTTACAGTGTAGATAATGCAAGGGTAAAACAAAAAGCTGACCTAGATAAATTAATTATAGAGCTCGAGACAAATAGCACCATCGACCCTGAAGATGCTATTAGAACCGCGGGTAAAATATTAAGAGAACAGCTTGAGGTGTTTAGTCACCTTGAAATTAAGAACGAAACTCAAGATGAAGTTGATGAAAATCATATTGATCCAGTCTTGCTAAGACCAGTGGATGATCTTGAGTTAACAGTAAGATCTGCAAACTGCCTAAAAGCGGAAAACATTCATTATATCGGCGATTTGGTTCAAAGAAGTGAAAACGAACTTCTCAAAACTCCAAATCTTGGAAAAAAATCTCTCACAGAAATAAAAGATGTTCTATCAACACATAGTTTATCACTCGGCCAAATCATCGAAGATTGGCCTCCAAAAAGTATAGAAAAAAGATAATGAGACACAAGAAATCAGGCAGGCAGCTTAATAGAAATTCATCTCATAGAAAGGCTATGTTCAGAAATATGGCTATTTCACTATTTGAGCATGAACATATAGAAACATCACTTGCTAAAGCTAAAGAACTCCGAAAAACTGCAGAGCCGCTAATTACACTTGCTAAAAATGATACTCTAATGAGAAGAAGACTGGCTTACTCAAGACTAGGTGATAAAAAAACCGTAAAAAAACTGTTTGAAGTCCTTGGTCCAAGATTTAAAAGTAGACCAGGGGGCTACCTCAGAATTCTTAAGAAAGGCTACAGACTTGGTGATGCGTCACCAGTAGCTTACGTGCTGTTATCAGAATAATATTATAATTTTGATTTTAGATACTTGCCTGTGTGAGATTTTTTGATTTTAATAAGATCCTCTGGAGTCCCACTTGCAATTACATGACCGCCACCATTACCACCCTCAGGTCCTAGATCAATAATCCAGTCCGCTGTTTTTATAACATCTAGATTATGTTCAATAATAATTAGTGTATTCCCTTTATCCTTTAATCTTTTTAAAACTTTAAGTAGGTTTTTAACATCATAATTGTGAAGACCAGTTGTAGGTTCATCTAGGACATATAATGTATGGCCAGTATCCGGTCTTATCAATTCCTTTGCAAGTTTTATCCTTTGTGCTTCGCCGCCTGAGAGTGTTATGGCACTTTGCCCTAGTTTTATATATCCAAGGCCAACGTCAGAGAGCACCATTAGTTTCTTGTATATTCTGGGATAATTTTTAAAAAATGCTAGAGCTTCTTCTACTGTCATATCAAGGACATCACTTATATCTTTTCCATTTAATTTTATTTCTAGAGTTTCATCGTTGTATCTTTTCCCATTACATTTTTCACACTGAACATAAACATCTGATAAGAAATGCATTTCAACTTTTATCTGTCCTTGTCCATCACAATTTGGGCAAACGCCATTATTTTTCCCTTTTACATTGAAACTGAAGCGTCCAGGAGTATATCCCCTAGATTTAGATTCAGGTTTTTTTGCAAACTCCTCTCTTATCAATGAGAAAATTCCAGTATATGTTATTGGGTTAGATCTCGGCGTTCTTCCAATCGGGCTTTGATCAATATCAATTATCTTATCTATGTTGTCTATTCCATCTATGTTTTCACAATCGACAAAACCCTCATTATTTTCAAGCAATTTATTCACAATCGATAAATATAAAACATTATTTATAAGTGAGGACTTTCCAGAGCCAGAGACTCCAGTTACACACGTCAATAAACCAATAGGTATTTTGACGTTAATATCATTTAGATTATTTGCAGAAGCCTTTCTTACAGATATCCATTTTTCATTCGGCTTGAGTCGCTTATTAGGTACCTCAATTTTGTTTTTACCTGAGATAAAATCTGATGTGTGAGAAGACGCAGATTTCAATTTTGTTGGTTTACCTGAAAAAACTACTTGTCCACCGTGAACACCTGCATTTGGACCGATGTCAACTATATAATCTGATGATAAAATAGTATCTTCGTCATGCTCGACTACAATTACAGTGTTTCCCAGATCTCGCAGATTCTTCAGAGTTTTCAGCAATCTGTCATTATCTCTCTGATGTAGTCCTATAGAGGGTTCATCTAACACATACATCACTCCAGTCAAACCAGATCCTATCTGGCTTGCTAGTCTAATTCTCTGCGACTCACCTCCAGATAAGGTTTCTGCACTCCTCGATAAAGTGAGGTATTTCAGACCAACATTATTTAAAAACTTCAAACGCGATGATATTTCATAAATAATTTTCTCGGAGATCTTCTTTTTCATACTATCAAGTTTTAAAGTATCGAAAAATTGTATGGCATCTTCGACATTTAGATTTGAGACTTCACTTATTGACTTTCCTCCAACAAAAACATTTCTTGCAGAAATATTAAGTCTATCACCATCACACTCCCGACAAACACTTTCAGTAAGAAATCTCTCATAATACCTCTTAACACTAAATCTAAAGGCGTTATTATAATTTCGTTCAAAAATATTACATATCCCCTCCCAGATCCTTGTTTCTGAGGTATTAACGGTTTTTTTGGTTCTTTTATTAAGTTTAATAATGTTAAATTCAATCTTCTCATCAGAGCCGTTGAAAAGAATATCTCTAAACTTTTTGGGTAACTTATAATATTTTTCATCTATATTTACTTTGAAGTGGTCAGCCAATGAAGTAAGCATGGAATTATATAAAAGATTTTTCTTATCCCATCCGGTTATGGCGCCATTGCTCAGACTCAATTCAGGATTCTCGATAATCTTATTTTCATCAAAGAACTCATCTACGCCTAATCCATCACAACGCTCGCATGCTCCAGCGGGTGAATTAAATGAAAATAATTTTGGTTCAAGTTTACCAACTGAATAACCGCAGTATGGACAAGCATACTTAGTTGAAAAGATATATTCTTTGTTACTATCAACTTCATTTATGAATATTATGCCATCAGAAATTTCTGAACATGAATTCAATGATTCAATTATTCTAAGCTTATTCATCTCATTCACTTCAACTCTATCTATTAATACTTCTATATCATTTTTCTTCTTTGGATCAATAATATGCCCAAGCATGTGTTTAGAAATATCATTTATTTTATGAACTTCACTGTTAACTCTCACACGGCTGTAACCTTGTTGCGCAAAACTTTGTATTGTTTTAATGTGCTCACCTTTCTGTTGTCGTGCAATAGGCGAGAGTATGAGTACAGTTTTTTTCTCTACGGTCTCGCTCAGCTTCTGATAAATATCAGATGTAGACATCGCATCCAAACCTACATTGTGCTCCGGACATTTTGGCTCGCCTATTCTTGCATATAATAATCTTAGATAGTCATGGATCTCTGTTACTGTACCAACAGTGGATCTTGGATTATGTGATGTAGATTTTTGCTCAATAGATATAGCTGGCGATAACCCTTCTATCTTATCAACATCTGGTTTATCTACCATTGATAGGAATTGTCTAGCATATGCTGACAGTGACTCCACATATCTCCTTTGTCCCTCAGCAAATATTGTGTCAAATGCTAGAGAAGATTTCCCTGATCCTGATAGACCGGTTATAGTTATCAAATTGTTTTTTGGAAGGTCTAGATCGATATTTTTAAGATTATGAGTTCTTGCTCCTTTAATCTTAATGTACTTGTCCATCAGACAATATTAACATTTTTTATTGTTATAAGACCAACAGTTTGCTTGTGTTATAATTTACTGTTAATCGTTGGAGTGAAAATTGAGAGTAGCTAAATATTCTGCTTGTAAATGCAAACCTGTCTACTCCTTTATTCTGCCCAGTAGTTATTAGTATATGTTTTCAGTCTCAGAAAAAAAGTCTATTTCCATAATAACCCTAATGTATTTTTTCAGGATGCTTGGTGCTTTTATGATTTTTCCCGTGCTATCTGTTTATACCGATTCTTATAGCTATTCAACTCCATTTTTGATTGGCGTTACATTAGGTATCTACGGTCTCACAAATGCTATAATGCAAATTCCTTTCGGGCTATTATCAGATCGATATGGCAGAAAAGTAATAATTTTAATAGGTCTATTGATATTTCTAGTAGGCTCTATGATTTGTGCTTATACAGAAAATATTTATTATCTTGTTTTAGGCAGGGCGCTCCAGGGTGCTGGTGCAATATCTGGCGTTTTAATGGCCCTGCTATCAGACAGTACTACTGAGAAAAATAGAACATTATCAATGGCAATCGTTGGAGTTGCTATCGGAGCTGCTTTTTTCACTGCGTTTATGTTAGGTCCACTAGTAACTAAATTTTTTAATCTGTCAGGTCTTTTCTTTTTAGTCATCTTCCTTACAATATTCAGTTTATTATTGACTGCGCTAATTCCGAAAACAACTACCTTATCAAAAAGTCAATTTAATTATGACTTAGTTGAAATAATATCAGATAAAAAATTTAACCGTTTCTTTTTGGATATTTTGATATTACATATGATTTTAACTTCAATCTTCATTGCAATACCTGTAATGATGTATGAGGTATACCGTATTGCCGTAGACGATTTTCCACAGCTCTATTCCTCAATTTTCATATTGTCTCTAGTTATAACATTACCATTATTAGGAATAGAGAGAAGCAAACCACACTTAACAAGAAATACATCAGTACTGCTACTCTCACTATCCCTTATCTTTATATATTTATTTTTTGATACTAGTCTCATCATAATCACTACCGCATTAATTTGTTATATTGGATCTTTTAGCGTTTTAGAGGCTGGCATTCCATCTACCTTATCTAAGAATACAAATATAGATAATCGTGGTCTGACTATGAGCATTTATACATCTTTTCAGTTTTTTGGAACATTCTTAGGCGGCTTGATTGGTGGATACTTATACGATAGATATGGATTAAGTGGCATTTTCTTTTTTACTGCTGTAATATCTGTTGTGTGGACACTTAATTGTCTTACTATAAAAAATAAAGGAGCTAGTATTGTCGGTCAATAAAGTAATTCTGCTAGGCAGAGTTGGAAATGATCCTGAGGTCAAATTTATGCCCAGCGGTAATGCTGTAGTAAATCTTTCTATTGCTACTAATAGGAAATTCAAGAATCAAGATTCTGGATCATACGAAGATAAGACTGAATGGCATAGAGTTGTATTTTTTAACAAACCAGCTGAAACAATAGGTCAATATGTTAAAAAAGGACAGCAGCTATACGTAGAGGGCAGACTGCAAACTAGGAAATGGCAAGACAAAGATGGAATTGAAAAGTTTTCTACTGACATCATTTCCGATAATTTTACCTTTGTTGGCAGCAAGTCCGACTCATCAGACGCCTTCACTCCAAAGAGTCAAGATAACAACGATTTTTCAAATCAAGATATCATTAAGGATGAAGACATACCTTTTTAATAAATGATAGAAAATAAAAAGTATTTTATCAGAACGCAAGGATGTCAAATGAATGTCTATGACTCTGATAAGATTTCCGATCTTTTAGTTCATCATTATAATATGACTCGTACTGAGGATCCCAATAATGCAGATATTCTGATTCTAAATACTTGTTCAATTAGAGAAAAAGCACAAGAGAAAGTCTTTTCTGAATTAGGGAGATGGAAAAAAATTAAACAGACTAGACCAGAAACCCTTATAGCAGTAGGCGGCTGTGTTGCCTCTCAGGAAGGGAGAAGTTTAAAACAAAGAGCAACCTTTGTGGATATAATTTTTGGTCCACAAACACTTCATAGGTTGCCGAAAATGATTGATGAGTCTATTTCGAAAAATATAAAACCAATTGACATCTCCTTCCCTCTTATAGAGAAATTTGACTTCTTGCCTCGATCGACATCATCAGATGTTTCTGCATATGTGTCGATTATGGAGGGTTGTAGTAAGTATTGCACATTTTGTGTTGTGCCTTACACCAGAGGTGAGGAGGTTAGCAGACCACTTGATGAAATACTTTTCGAAGTCTCTAACCTAGCTAGTAATGGTGTAAGAGAAATTATTTTACTTGGACAAAACGTTAATGCCTATAAAGGTATCAGAAACAGAGATAAACGTTCCGTAAATTTTTCTGAGCTAATTAGATATATATCTAAAGTCGACGGAATAGAGAGAATAAGACATACAACATCTCATCCGATTGATTTTACCGATGAATTGATCCAAGAGTATAATAATTCAAAATTATGCAGCAATCTTCACCTACCAGTTCAATCGGGCTCAGATTTAATCCTTTCGAAAATGAAAAGAAAACATACTGCCTTAGAATATAAAAACATGATTAAGAAAGTAAGGAATGTCAGACCGGATATCAGTATTACCTCAGATTTTATTATTGGATATCCAGGTGAGTCAAACGAGTGTTTCGAAGAGACTCTAGATTTAATAGAGCAGATTGGTTTTGATGATGGCTATAGTTTCATTTATAGCAAGAGACCTGGAACACCTGCATCATCTGAACCAGACAACATTTCTATGTCTGAAAAGAAAAAAAGATTAAGTCTTGTTCAGGATCTTATAAGAATCAACTCTGAAAAGTATTTATCTAAATTGGTAGGAACTTCTCAAAAGGTATTAATAGAGGGAACGTCTAAGACAGATCCTATGAAACTATTCGGTAGGACATTTACTAATAAAATAGTAAATTTTAGCGCTCCCACAGATTTAATAGGACAGATTATAGATGTTAAAATTACACGATCTAATCGGAATTCATTAGATGGAGCTTTGTAGGTTATAAAATTGACTCAAAAGAACATCGATCAACATATAAAACTAGAACCAATTGATAATGATAGGTTGATAAGATTATGTGGTCTTCTTGATAAAAATATAAGGCAAATAGAAAACTTTTTTGAAGTTGAAATTTCAAATAGAGGTAATGCTTTCAAAATTTCAGGTCGAAATACTAACGTAGAAAATACTTCAAACTTCATTGAAAAAATATACCACTTATCTGAAAGCGAGGAAATAACACCTAAGCAACTACATTTATATTTGAATAATTCGAGTGAATTCCTATCTGACGACGCAGATGATATCGATAGTAGTATAAAACTTAAAAAATTAATTATTAAACCTAAATCAAATAATCAGAAATCATTTATCGATACGATAAATTCAAACACTGTTACCTTTGGGATAGGTGCAGCTGGGACAGGAAAAACTTTTTTAGCAGTGGCATGTGCTGTAAACGCGTTAGAGAAACGGCTCGTTAAAAAAATAATTTTAGTCAGACCAGCTATTGAAGCAGGGGAAAAGCTAGGCTTTTTACCTGGCGATCTAGCTGAGAAAATAGATCCGTATTTACAGCCATTATATGACTCATTGTATGAATGTTTAGGTTTTGAAACCGTCAATAAACTCTTAGAAAAAAAAGTCATAGAAATAGCACCGCTTGCATACATGAGAGGAAGAACACTAAATGATGCATTTATTATCCTAGATGAGGCTCAAAATACTACCATATCACAAATGCAGATGTTTCTAACTAGAATTGGTTACGGGTCTACGACTGTGGTAACTGGGGATGTTAGTCAGATAGATTTACCGAAAGACTCACAATCTGGTCTAAAAGATTGTTTAGAATTTATATTAAATATAAAAGGTATTGATGTAGTGAAGTTTGGACCGAAGGATGTAATGCGGCATAAGATTGTCTCATCTATTATCAGTGAATATGAAAAAAGAAAAAAAAATAAAGATTAATTACGTCAAGTATATAAAAAATCACTATGTGCCATCAACATCTAACCTGAAGACTTGGATACGCTTTAGTCTTATGAAGAGTTTCATAAATCATGTCAATCTTATTTTCGTAGGCCAAAAAAGAATGAGGACTCTAAACAGCAAGTATTTGAAAACAGATAAGTCGACGAATGTACTCACATTTACCTACAGCGATGACGGTTTATATGGTGATATTATCTTGTGCCCAGAGATTATTAACAGGGAAGCAAAGAAATATGGTTTTTCACCTAATTTTAGATGGGCGCATATGATTGTCCACTCGATGTTACATCTGCAGGGCTATAACCATACTACAAAAAAAGAGCGCTTGTTTATGGAGAAAACAGAGGTTAGATTGCTAAATAGTATGAATTTTGGTAACCCATATGTCCGAAGTTAAAGATAACAACTGGCTTGATAAGATAAAGGACTTATTAGGCGACACACCTAAAGATAAAAAAGATTTAATCACTCTCTTGGATACGGCAGCGAAGAATAGTTTAATCACTCAAGACATATTTCAAATGATTTTAGGAGTCTTTAGTGTATCAGAAATCCCTGTACGAGAAATTATGATTCCTCGCCCACACATGATCACGATTAATGTGAATGAAGAACTAAATTCAGTAGTGACTAAAGTAATTGAATCAGGACATTCTCGCTTTCCAGTAATACATGACAAACCTGATGAAATTCTTGGGATCCTACATGCAAAAGATTTATTAAAAAATCAAATTATAAGCTCTGACGACTTTGATCTTCATGATTATATAAGGCCAGCAAAATTTATTCCTGAAAGTAAAAGACTAAATGTACTCCTTAATGAATTTAAAGCTAGTCGTAATCATATTGCCATTGTTATTGATGAACACAGTAATATTTCAGGACTAGTTACCTTAGAAGACCTAATTGAGGAAATAATAGGGGAGATTGATGATGAACATGATATTTCCAGCAAAGAACTCATAATTCAGCAGGCTAATAATAAATACATAATTGATGCGCTATTATCTTTGGATGATTTCAATGAAAAATTTGACTGTAACCTAGTTGATAAGGATATTGAAACGATCGGAGGTTTTCTAGTGAATAAATTTGAAAAAGTTCCAAATAAGCAGGAGACTCTAGAAAATGAGGATTTCTTTTTTACAGTTCTCTCTGCAGATTCAAAAAAAATTAATCGCATACAACTTACCATAAGAAAAGATCGTAAAAAGATTTGAAGCTCCTGTATCTCTCAATATCTTCTATATTATATGTCTCATCATTTTCGCCTTTTGACTATAAAGTATTTATATTCTTTTCTTTAATCCTTCTCTTCCATTCATTAGAGAATTTATCAATTAAGGATAAGATTAAGGCAGTCATTTATTTCACGCTACTTTGTCATCTTCTAGGCATATCATGGATAAATAATTCTTTGATTAATTATGGTTCGCTTGGGTATCTGCTTAGCAGTATTATAACTTTACTATTCGCACTAATTATTAGTTTTCCATATCTACTGATTGGGCTATATAAATCTCTATCATCAAATAATTATTTTTACCTAAGCTATGTTGCATCTCTCTTTGTATTGGCAGAATACTTAAAGTCAATACTATATGGAGGCTTTCCATGGCTTCTTATTGGACACAGTCAAAATGGAACTATATTCGATTCTATATATCCTACTATGGGTAGTTTCGCAGTCAGCTATTTTGTGGTTCTCATTTCATTATTTTTCTATAAGGCTTTTACTGATAGAAATAAAATATTTCTATCTTTTTCCTTTGTGTTATTTGTACTTTATTCTCTTAACCCAATAAATTATAAAAATGACAACTCTATTGACACAGAGACTCTTAGTTATACACTCTATCAACCTAACATCTACCCCCAGCAATCATATGATAGTAGTCAATATTCTCTGATAATGAACAAATATAACACTATGCTTGATATGAATAGGACGAGTGACCTAGTGATCTTTCCAGAAACAATCATACCAATTCCTTTTACTCAAGAAGATGAGCTTTTTAAATTTTTTCAAGCAACAACTCATGACTCAAATTTGCTTATCACAGGATTGTTTTCAAAAAATGGTGACAAGGTTTTCAATAGTATGTTTTTTTTCTCAGACAAAATTGATATATATAATAAGCGAAAATTAGTACCTTTCGGTGAGTACACCCCTTGGTATAATTCTCTAATAAAATTGTCCCAAAATCTTAATATCCCACTCTCAAATCTTTCAAGTGGCTCTGAGAAGATAGATAAAATATCATTTGGTAACGTTGACATCTTACCTATGATTTGTTTTGAGAGTACATTTCCAAACCTTATTGAATCTTCTTCAAGTCATGAGGTTATAGTTAATATCAGCAATGATGCATGGTTTGGTATGTCATTAGCACCATATCAACACCTTCAGATAACACAAATAAGAGCTCTTGAATTCAACAGATACATCCTTAGAGCAACTAACACAGGTATAAGTGCAGTAATAAAAAATGATGGACAAATAGTTGATATGATCAAAAATAATGAAGAGGGAATATTAAAGGGTCGAATCCCAACAAAAATGAATAGATCTTTCTATTCGGAATATGGTGATATTTTGATTTTGATGTTAATATTTTTCTCACTACTCATCAACGCCCTAAATAGAGCAAAAAAACACTATGAATAAAGATTATAATCCTAGAGAAGTTGAAAAAAATGCCCAAGAAGTATGGGATGAGAATAGTTGTACTAGAGAAAAACTCACTAGAAGCAAAGATAAATATTATGTGCTTAGCATGTTCCCTTATCCAAGTGGCAAATTACATATTGGCCATGTTAGGAACTATACTATTGGTGATGTAATAACAAGATCAAACATCATGAAAGGCAGAAATGTCTTTCAACCAATGGGTTGGGATTCATTTGGGCTGCCTGCAGAAAATGCAGCAATTAAAAACAATGTTCACCCTGAGGAGTGGACAAAATCAAACATTGCACATATGAGGATTCAGCTAAAAAATATTGGAATACTATATGATTGGGACAATGAAATATCAACAGCCGATCCGGGATATTTTAAATGGGAACAATGGTTTTTCCTAAAACTTTTAAAAAAAGGATTAGTATACAGAAAGCTTTCCGAAGTTAATTGGGATCCAGTTGACAAAACAGTTCTTGCTAATGAGCAAGTGATTGATGGAAAGGGCTGGAGATCAGGCGCTCTAGTAGAGCGTAAAAAAATTCCTCAGTGGTTTCTAAAAATTACTGACTTTGCTGATGATTTACTTAATGACATCGACAAGCTAGACGGATGGCCTGAATCAGTCAAGCTAATGCAGAAGAATTGGATAGGAAAATCTAAGGGTCTTAATATAAACTTTGTATCTGAAAGTAGCTCTGAAATCTTCACAGCATTTACCACAAGACCAGACACTTTATTTGGTGTCACATACTTAGCTATTAGCATCAATCATGATATAGCTTCAAATCTTTCAAAAAAAGATGAAAAAATAAAAAACTTTATAACTAAGTATCAAAAACAAAAACTTTCTGAAGAGACTTCTGCTAAAGTGGAAAAAGATGGGGTCTTTACAGGTAAATACTGTTTCCATCCAATAACTCAAAAAAAAATCCCAATATGGATTGCCAACTACATTCTTGATAACTATGGCACCGGAGTAGTAATGGGTGTTCCTGCTCACGATCCTCGAGATTATGACTTTGCTAAAAAATTTGATCTTGAAATTATTAAAGTAATTGATAATGAAAAGAGCACAAATAGTCTTCCAAATGTTGAAAAAGGCACGCTTGTTAATTCCTCTGAATTTAATGGACTAAAATCAGATATTGCCAAAGAAAAGATAACGAATTATTTTCAGGATAATAATCTCGGTGAAGAGGTAGTCACCTATAGGCTAAGAGATTGGGGTATATCCAGGCAAAGGTATTGGGGATGCCCGATACCTGTCTATTATCATGAAGATGGCACAGTTTACCCAGTTCCAGAGGAAGATTTACCCGTCAAGTTACCAAAAGATATTAAATTAGATGGTGAGGGTAACCCGTTAGATAGAACTAGTGAGTGGAAAGATATTACTTGTCCTGTAACAGGTAAAAAAGCTACAAGAGAGACTGATACATTCGATACATTCTTTGAATCATCTTGGTATTTCTTGAGGTTTCTTGATCCGCATAATGAAAAAGAAATGTTCAACAAAAAATTCAAATCATGGCTACCTGTTGACCAATACATAGGCGGTATTGAGCATGCTATATTACATCTGTTATATGCAAGATTCTTCTATAAGCTTTTAAGAGATGAAGGCATAGTAGATAATGATGAGCCATTCATATCTCTACTTTCACAAGGCATGGTTCTAAAAGATGGAGCAAAAATGTCAAAGTCTAAAGGCAACACAATTGATCCAGACGATATAATAAATAAATATGGCGCCGATACAATAAGGCTTTTTATTCTATTTGCAGCTCCCCCTGAACAAAATCTTGAATGGTCTGACTCAGCAATTGAGGGTGGCTATAAATTTCTCAAGAGATTCTGGAAGCTCTCATATTTGGTGTGTAATTCTTACGATGTTCCAAAAAACAAAAATAATAAAATCTTGATCAAACATAATGAGACAATTGACAAAGTATCAACAGATCTTTTTAAAAGAAAATCATATAACACAGCTATAGCTGCTGTAATGGAATTTTTCAACAGTCTTTCCAAATCAATTGATGAAGAGTCAATATCAAATGAATATGCAAAGAGATGCATCTCTAGTATGGCTAAATTACTTTATCCTATTACTCCTCATATATGTTTCGCTATTCTATCTGAGATAAAAGCCGAAAAAGCTAGTAATCCTGAATGGCCAGAGAAAATTGAAGGAGTAGATGTTGGTCAAGAAGTTCAAGTAATAGTACAAATTAATGGTAAACTCAGAAGTAAAATAAATGTAAAATCTGACCTCAAAGAGGAGGAAATTGTGAAAATTGCACTAGAAGATCAAAAAACAAAAGAGTACCTAGCTAAAGCATCTATCCTTAAGACTATTTATATACCCAATAAGCTTATAAACTTTGTGATCAAATGAGAATTTTTTACCTTTTTGTAGCTATGTCAATGATATCATCATGTGGTTATCAACTTAGAGGATCGATGAACGTTGACGGTCTAGAAAACATTACAATTATCTCTAATGGCTATACATCGATTTCAAATTTGCTCTCACAAAAACTAGGTTCATCGATCATATCACAGAGCCAAGATCACGATACATATCCTGTAGTAAAAATAAATTCTATATCAAGTCAAACAAGACAAATTTCTGTAAATTCTTCAGGTAGAGTGGATGAGTACGAAATTAGTAAATCATTAAATTATGAAATTATAATTTCAGAAAATAATAGTATGACAGGGACTTTGAAAGCCTCTGGTTCCTATGATTTTAATGAATCACGTATGCATGTGACAAGAGAGCAAGAAATTATTACAAATAATGCTATTGATAAAGTATTGATTAGGAAATTGATACAAAAACTAAGATATAGTCTGAAATAATCTAGTCAAGAGTAATTGGAGCGTATGGTTCCTGTCTAGTTTTATCATGATCATGCATTCTATATTGAACAAAATCTTTCAAATTATCAAAACTGAAAAATGGATTACCAGTAATCTCCTCTCCTATGGTTGACTGTCTTTTTATTGAATAGTTGTGTCCGGGCATAATAATTGTGTTTTGACTAAGGTTAGTCTTTAGATTTTTTAATGAATTGTACATCTCTTCAGGGTTTCCTCCATGAAGATCACATCTTCCACAACCAAAAACAAATAATGTATCGCCTGCAATGAGTTTCTCATCAAATGAGTAGCAACAAGATCCGGGAGTATGTCCGGGCGTGTGAATTGTTGAAATAGACGACTTTCCGAGCGAAAATGAGTCGTTGGAGTCGGTAGTTATCAAATTATCGTATTTCTTCCTCCAAAAATTAGCCTCAAATTTGTTAATGTAAATTGGCAAATCATATTTTTTTAGTAGTGTATCTATAGAGTTGACGTGATCATGATGACTGTGAGTTAAAAGGATTTTTCTCAATTTTAATCCTTTTTGTTGTGTAAAATTTAGAACCTCAGTTAAATCCCACGCCGGATCTACTATTGCTGCATCTTTTGTAGTGTTGTCCCAAATAAGATAAACAATATTTAGCATAGGACCAACATCGAACGTTTTAACTGATAGAGCAGATTTATCTTGCATACATACATATTATAATATAACTTGTGTGAATATTTATGACTGAAATTGTACTAAAACCAGAATTACTCAAAGGCTTACAAAAAGTTCTTGTAGACTATGAGCCGAAAAATGAGGATCCGATACTAGCATCTCAGTATTTATCTGCGGTAGTTGGCTCAATAGTAGCAACTGCCGAAATCCCCAAAAAAGATAAAGACGATATCTTGAAACAGCTCATTGAGTTTACTCAATATGTCTATGATCAACAAACAAGTGCTCTCGAAGGTGAAGCCCAAAAAGCACCACAAAACACTGAAGAAGCATACGGCACTTGGAAGCCTGAATCAAACTAGTATCGTAATATATCCTCGATAATTTTTGGCCCTTTGTATACAAGACCTGTATAAAGTTGAAGTAAATTTGCACCTAATCTAAACTTCTCATTTGCTGATTCATAAGAATCGATACCGCCTACACCAATTATTGTTCTCTCTCTTCCAAGAGCATTAGAAACTTTAGTTAGTACATCATTTGATTTTCGGAAAAGGGGTTTACCACTTAAACCTCCTTGTAAAGATTTGAATTGATCACTCAAATGAGATTTATCTATAGTTGTGTTAGTACATATCACTCCATCTATATCATACTCATTTACTAGATTTGACAAATCAAAAATTATTTCATCAGTCACATCAGGAGCAATCTTAATAACTAGTGGCGTATGTTTTTTATAAACTTTTTTTAAATTATCATGAAGTGTTTTTATGGAATGAAGGAAGCTACTTATCTTTTCTCCTTTCTGTAAGTCTCTCAAATTCTCTGTATTAGGTGAGGAAATATTTAATGTGATATAGTCTGCTACTGAATAAGCTTTTCTCAAACAATACTCGTAATCACTGAAAGCATCTTTTACATCTGTCGAGGCATTTTTGCCTATATTGACACCTATGGGTATATTTCTATTAAATTCTTTTATGCGAGATATTCCATAGTCAATACCCTTATTATTAAAACCGAGATGATTAATTATCGCCTCATCCTTGGCTAATCTAAAAACCCTTGGCCTCGGGTTCCCAGCTTGGGCCTTTGGAGTTAAGGTACCAACTTCAACAAAACCAAATCCAATATTGGTGATAAAATTAAGATAGTCAGCATTTTTGTCAAACCCCGCAGCTAGTCCCACAGGGTTATCGAAAAGAACATCAAATTGTTTGATACTATTTTTTTCAAATCTTTTATGAAATATCTTTCCAAGAAAGCTTTTGTAGATAAACTCAAGAATAGAGAGCGATATATCATGAGCTTTCTCTGGATCAACTTTAAATGCTATTTTTTTATAGAATTGAAATAATAGTCTGTTCAAAATCTCGTCTCAAAGATAACAAGAATCATTATCATCTTAAATATCATAGCAGAAAATATTTGACATATGTAATGGATAAATTTAGAATCATTCTAAATAATCATATTGGAGACTATAATGAGTTTAAAAGGTTCAAAAACAGAACAAAACTTAAAAGACGCATTTGCTGGGGAATCCCAAGCAAATAGAAGATACCTTTACTTTGCAGCTAAGGCTGATGTTGAGGGTCAAAATGATATAGCTACTGTTTTTCGCTCAACCGCTGAAGGTGAAACAGGTCATGCTCATGGTCATTTAGAGTATCTTGAAAAAGAATGTGGAGATCCTGCTACAGGAGAGCCTATCGGAGATAGTGTTTCAAACTTAAAAGCAGCTATTGCTGGGGAAACACACGAGTACACAGATATGTACCCTGGAATGGCAAAAACAGCAAGAGATGAAGGTCATGATGAGATCGCTGATTGGTTCGAGACTCTTGCAAAAGCTGAGAGATCACATGCTAACCGCTTTACTAAAGCGCTAGAATCAATCTCATAAAAATATCTATCTAGTGGGTAATTTGTTTACCCACTAGGATTTAACTAAAAAACAGGGAAATATGGACAACGCGAATTTAAAACCTAGCTTGGAAGGTGGGCTTGAAAAACCAACCAGACATATTATAGATTGGAAAAACCCCGATTTTTTGAATGAAGAAAAATACGAGGAAGAGCTACGACGAGTCGCAGACGCTTGTCATGGTTGCAGGAGATGTGTGAGTCTATGTAATTCATTCCCTACTTTATTTGATCTCATTGATGAATCTGAAACTTTTGAAGTTGACGGAGTCTCATATAATGACTTTGATTCAGTTGTAGATCATTGCTATTTGTGTGACTTATGTTTTATGACAAAGTGTCCATATGTTCCACCACATGAATGGGAGATTGATTTTCCTCACCTTATGCTAAGAGGTAAGGCAATTAAAAATTCAAAGAAAAAAATATCTTTTCGTGACAAAGTTCTTGCCTCTACAGATATGCTAGGCAAAATGTTCTCTAGGTATTTTGTCTCTACATTTGTAAATTTCTTTAACAATAACAAAGTTTTCAGAAAACTTTTGGAGAAGTTTGGGGTCCATAGAAACGCAAAGTTGCCTAAATTTGTATCAAAAACTGCGAAACAGCTCAACCTAACCAATCAATCTAATACTTCAAAATTCAAGGTAGCAATTTTTACTACTTGCTATCATAACTTTAACGAGCCCGGAGTAATCAAAGACTTCTATGATATTCTAAAACACAATGATGTAACTGTGGAAATGATAACCGACGACAACTGTTGCGGGATGCCAAAGTTAGAATTAGGAAACATCGAGGAAGTCGGCAAGATGATGGAAAAGAACTTGCCTAAATTCAAAAAATTCACTGATCTAGGATATCTGATTATTGCGCCAATTCCATCGTGCGTTTTGATGTATAAACAAGAGCTGCCACTTCTTTTCCCTGATAATCAAGATTTATTGAAAGTCTCCAAATCATTTAGAGACCCCTTTGAATTTTTAAATATGTTGAATAATGAGGGTATATTGAAAACAGATTTTAATACAGAGCTTGGCAACATATCGTATCAAGTTGCATGCCATCAGAGAGTACAAAACTTTGGCATGTTAACAAAAAAAATTCTCGAACTAGTTCCTGGTACTACCGTCAATGCAATCGAAAGGTGTTCTGGTCATGATGGAACATACGGAGTAAAGCTAGAAACACATGATATTGCTATCAAAATTGCTAGACCTATAACCAAGTCATTTAAAGATGCCAATTTTGATAGTTTTACAAGTGACTGCTCATTGGCCGCTCATCATATTGAAAATTCACTAGGGAACATACAAGAGCCTGAGCATCCGATTAGTTTAATTAAGAAAGCGTATGGAATAAGAGCATGAAATTAGAGCCTAAAGACCTTCTCTCACTTGAAGAATATGATTCTAAGAGAGACTCAATAAAAAAAGAACTAATTAGTCATAAAAAAAACAGGACAATCAATATTGGCGATAACATTGTTCTTATATTTGAAGATTATATGACTATCAAATATCAAGTACAGGAAATGCTGAGGATAGAAAAAATTTTCAATAAGAAGGAAATTCAAGAAGAAATTGATGCATACAATCCCCTCATTCCTGATGGAACAAATCTCAAAGCAACAATGTTGATAATGTTTCCTGATGTTGAAGTGAGAAGAGAGATGTTGTTCAAGCTCCATGATATAGAAAATAAAGTTTGGTTATCTTCCGGCGATAAAAAAATTATAGCTTATGCAGATGAGGATTTAGACAGGAGCACGGATGAGAAAACATCTGCAGTTCACTTCTTACGTTTTCAGCTTGAGCAAGATGACATAGCTGATTTCATTTCAAGTTCTGATGTGAGAATAGGCGTAGATCACCCAGAATATAACAAGGAAATTGTATTAGACGAGATCGCTAAAAAAAGCTTACAAGGTGATCTTAAAACAAATTAAGATTATTATTTATTTTTTGCCTTGATTAATACTTCTGTGCTCTCGATTTGGAGAGTATTTGGTAACTCTGGGAGTTCTGCAAAAACAATCTTATCATGGTCAATATCAGTCAAGGTGCTCATGGTTGTATTGTAAAGGTGATGGTGATTATCTAGATTAGTATCATAGAACTTTAATTCATTATCTATATTTATTGTCTTTAACATTCCTTTATCCTCCAATAAAGAAAGAGTATTATATATTGTTGCCATAGAAATATGCAATTTCTTTTTATCAGCCATTGCTATAAGGTCATTAGCAGTAAAATGCTGTTTCTTTGAAAATATCAGCTGCGCTAAATCAACCCTCTGTTTTGTAGGGGTTACATTTAGATTTCTATATATACTCTCGTATTTGTCGTCCATGCGGATATTATAATATATTAAAATAAAAACACTAATAATTATTTATAAGTTTTTTCTAATATAGTATGGATGACAGAGGAGTCGAATTCTGACAGACCTTCACTTTCCGCGGACCTCATTGCTTTCTGAACTTGATTCAATCCTTTCAGATTTAAGCCCATGTTTTTGATTAAATTCTTAGCTATTTTGAGATCTTTATGATGAAGAGATAGCTTAAACCCAGGTTTATAGTCTGAGGTAATCATTCTTTTCCCATGAACCTCTAAAATTTTACTATTGGCATATCCCGCGAGAAGAGCTTCTCTAATTATCATCGGATTTATATCTGACTTCTTTGCAATAGTGATAATTTCGCTAATAGATTGTATAGTTTGTGCCACCAAGATTTGATTGCAAGCTTTGCAAACTTGACCTGATCCACTTTTACCTAAATATGTTATTTTGCTGCCTAGAATTGACAGAATAAATCTGATTTTGAGATAAGCTGATTTATCTCCACCAACCATAATTGATAATTTCCCAGATTTCGCGCCAGCCTCACCACCTGATACCGGAGCATCCACAAGATAGGATTTTCTTTCTCGCAATTTGCCATTTATATATCTTGTGCCTTCAGGTGATATCGTGCTCATGTCTATTACAATAGAGCCGGTTTGTAGACTATTGATAATTCCATTTTTACCAATGACAATATTTTCGACATCTTTTGTATTTGGGAGGTTCGTCAAGATGATTTTTGTGAATTTTGAAATATCACTAGGATTTGGAATAAACTTACCTCCAATCTTCGATATTTCATCTATTATTTGTCTCTTCCTCGCATAGAAATAAACCTTAATGTCATTTTTTATTAAGTTTATGACCATTGGTTTTCCCATAATGCCTAAACCAATAAATCCAACCTCGTTTTTTTTAGCGCTCTTCATCTGTTATGTATAGTATAATTTAAATCATGATACTTGATTATGTTAAATTTAAGAATTTCCCACTTACAGCAGAAATACCATTATTTTTGGTGCACGGTAATCCAAGAAATATAAGCAATGAAATAGAGCGGGATATAATCCGTTTTTACAGAAAATTAGGTTACAAAACGGTGAATTACGTTATAGATGATGATGCTCAAACAGAAGACGTAAAAAGTAATTTATATGAACAATCACTTTTTGAGGAAAAGAAATTATTTGTAATAAACATAGTATCTAAATCAATTCCTATAAACATGAAAAAACTTTTTGATTCATGGATTTCTCAACATACTGAAGACAGAATTATCTTAAAGCTAGATAGACAATCAGCATCATTTAAGAAAACTAGCCTTTATAAAAATATTTCTAACATAGCATGTGTGGTGGAAATATATGAACTCAAAGGTCAAGTGCTAGAACGGTGGGTTGTTGGTAAGTGTAAGGCTAATAATATTGAGTTTAATCAAGACTACATCAAAGAGTTGATTGATCTAAACCTAAATAATACTCTTTCAATTTCACAATCGATCTATTTAAAAGGCCTAATGGGCAGTAAAGTGAATTCCATGATTGAGAGCTCGAAATATTCTGAATATGATCTCATTGATACACTTCTCAACAAAGATGCTGTAGGATTTGTTAAAGTAAGTGGTTATTTAAGAGAAATAGACACATCTCTGTCATACATTATTTTTTTAGTCAACCAAGAGCTTGAGAAAATCTATTCATTAGTAAAGCCAACGACGTCAAAACCATATATTCCCTCTTTTTTAATAACAAAATATAAAAATGCATCAAAGAAATATACTTTAGATGAACTCTTATTTTTACTAAAAAATATTGCTAGCATTGATATAAAATCAAAATATATGTCAAAAAGATCGAATCCCTGGGTTAGCTTTAGTAGTTTATTCCATGATTTAATGAGTAAACATGCAAAATGATTAAACAAAAAATAAAAAAATATATTTTAGGTGTCTGTCGTGCGTCTAACGAGGCTTCTAAGCTATCTAGAAGTCTATCGAATACTCAAAGAAATAAAATACTAAACAGTATAATCAATCAGCTCAGTAGTCAAAAAGAGTATATCTTTAAAAGAAATTCTATTGATGTAAAGAATGCTGTCAAAAATAAAATGTCAGATGCACTGATAGATAGGCTACTAATAAACGATGAAAGAATTTCTTCCATGATTGATGGCCTTAAGAAAATAAAATCAATTCCGGATACACTTTTCAAAAAAATTAACAAAACAATTCAACCAAGTGGTATTTCTGTCGAACAAATGAGAGTGCCAATAGGCGTGATAGGGATGATATACGAATCTAGGCCAAATGTTACAATCGATGCTGCTGGGTTATCAATCAAATCAGGAAATAGTATTATCCTCAGAGGTGGTAGTGAATCCATTAATTCTAATTTAGCTCTTTCCAGTATAATAAAAGAATCTCTTCGTGAGTGCAAAATGCCTATAAATATGGTTCAGTTAATAAACACTACAGATAGGTCAGCTGTGAGTGAGCTTCTTAAGCTAGAGCAATATGTTGATGTAATAATTCCAAGGGGCGGGAAAAATCTGATAAAAAAAATATCAACTGAGTCAAAAATTCCTGTTATTAAACATTTAGACGGTAATTGTCATGTTTATATTGATAGCGATGCTGATTTCAAAGTTGCTATGAAATGTACGATAAATTCAAAGACACAACGGTACGGAGTATGTAACGCCGCTGAATCTCTAATCATTCATAAAGATTTCCCAAAATCTTCTATCATCAAGATATTAACAACACTCTCTGAGCATAATGTGGAAATAAGAGGATGCAAAAAAACAAAAGCTATTTTTAAAAAGACAAAATTAGCAAATGAGTCAGACTGGTATGAGGAATATTTAAAGCCGATCATTGCTGTAAAAATTGTAAATAGCATTGATGAGGCAATAGATCATATTGAAAAGTACGGAAGTAGACACACTGATTCCATAATATCAAAGAACAAAAAATCACAATCTAGATTCTTGAGAGAAGTTGACTCAAGTTCTGTAATGGTAAACACATCAACAAGATTCGCAGACGGATTTGAATATGGCCTTGGCGCCGAAATTGGAATCAGTACAGATAAAATTCACGCACGTGGTCCAGTGGGTCTTGAGGGATTAACAAATTTGAAGTACGTTGTCTCAAGTAGAGGAGTGATCAGAAATTAAAGAGCAAAACATAGGTTTATATCTTGGCTCATTTGATCCTGTCCACACAGCTCATATAGATATTCCGTGTAAAATAAAAGATTATTATGATCTGGAGAAAATAATTTTTGTTCCTACAAGTAAATCACCCATAGGAAGAAAATTCTTTGCAAGTTACTCTGACAGAGTAAATATGATTAAGAATGCCATCAAAGGTCATAAATTTTTTTCTGTCAGTACATTTGAGAATACATCAGAAAACATATCCTTCACAATAGATACTGTTTATTACTTCAAAAAAAAGTTTAAAAGTAGATCACTCAGGATCATTATGGGAGAGGATAATTTTTACAGTTTCACATCATGGTATAAATATGCTGATATTCTATCATCTGTTAATATTATTGTTCTTTCTAGAGATAATATTGAAAGATATGGTAAAATTGACGTGTTGAAAAAATATATAGAAGAAAATATCAATTTGTTTAACCAAGCCAAATCTGGAAAAATACATTTTTCAACTCCGCATAAATCCGATATATCAGCTACTACATTGAGACAGATGATAAAACAAGATGAATCTTTTAAAAATTATGTCTCGAGAGAGAATTGCGAGTACATTGAAAAAAACGGTCTATATAAGTGATGTTAGATAAAGAAATAAGCCTTCTACTTGAGGAGTATAAAGCAGAAAACATTATATCGCTCGATGTAAAAAACAAATCATCTGTTACAGATACTATGATAATAGCATCAGGAAGGTCTACTCGCCACGTGAAATCAATTTCGGACAATATTATAAAAAAACTCAAAAAAGTTAAAATAAAACCTATAGGTATAGAGGGATATTCAAAATCAGAGTGGGTACTTATCGATTTTGGCGACGTTCTAGTACACGTCATGCATCCTGAGGCAAGAGAATTTTACTCTCTCGAAAAACTATGGGACGAAAGTTTGAATAATGAACAAATGATTTAATATGCCTAGAGCAATAAAAGTATTTATTAATATAATAATCATCTTCCTTACTTTCTTATCTGCAATTATAGTCTATTCAGAGAATTCAGAAAATCTGAAATCAAAGATTACACTCTTTATTCAGAGTGAAATAAAAAAATCATTTAATGTCGATGTAAGTATTAAATCATTAAATATCAAATGGGTTGGTTTTGAGCCAGTAGTTCAAATGAAAAACATATATATGAGCGACGAGCAAGATAGAATATTTTTAGAAGTACCTAATAGTCAGATACACATTGATACTTTTGATAGTCTTCAAAATCAGAATATATCAATTGATAAAATTGTCATCGACAACACAAACTTAGATCTGCGATATGGTAAAAATAAAATATTTCTTAATAAGAAGAATCTTACAGATGAATCAAACTCGGTCATCAAAGCTAATATCCCCAAAATAGTTTTAAATAATTCCAAAATAAAATTAACGGATATGAGTAGTAATCAAACTTTATTGTTTAAAGCTAAGAATCTTTTTGCTAGCTATCGAAATAATATTATCAAAATTCACTCAAACTTCATCCACCAAGCTAGCCCTAATCCTATTACTTTAGTTTATCGAGGCGAACTCAAGGATGATAAAATTGAAAGCAAAATATTTGTTAGCGGCAACTCAATAAAGATTCCATATTCTCTACTACCCAATCCAATGCAAAATTTTAAATCCAATCAGATGTCTCTTAGAGTATGGCTTAATCTTCGTGATACTAATGTCATCAGGGCATCGGGCAATATTTCAACTGATCGACTTAGTATGAACATCGGAAAGTCAATTTATACTGTAGAAAATATTAATAGTGATATTTTATTCGTTAAAGAGAAAGAATCTGAAACATTGAGCCTGATGAGAATGAACTATGTTATAAATGATACAAATATCACTAACAATAAAATTGTCGTTAGTAAAGATAACAAAAGAAATATGAAAATATTCATTAAGGAAAATGGCAATAAGATAGTCAAAGAATTCCTTCCAGTATTTGGTATCAAAAAGTCTGATGCATTAGCTCAACTTTCCTCAAGCAATATAGAAAATATCCAAGTACATCTGAATAATCGAGGCAATCTAGATTATTTTAGTTTATCTCTTGTAAATACCTCAATAAATATTGATGATGAATACTCCTTAAAAAATATTAATGCCAGGTTATATGGAACATTACTCACCGGTCTAATCAATATCGATAATTTGTCAATTAATCAGAAAAATAGGAATTTGTTGAGCAACGTTGCCGGTAAAATATCGTATATTTCAAAAGGAAAATCAATATACTTTAGTAGTTCTAATTTTGTAAATAATCAAAATTATAATTTGTCATTTTCTGGATATAAAACATCAAAATTTCCATCTATAAAGCTTAAAATATCTAATAATCTCCGTAAGCTCATATTTCCATTAGATATACATCTAACAAACAACATAGATTACGACGGAAAAGGAAGCATGAAAGTTTATTATCATGGAGGAGTTATTTTCACTGAATCTCTTATAGAGGATGTATATATAAATAAGTCCGATACTATCTATTTTTCATTTCCTAAAATGAAATTATATTCATCTTCTGCTTTGATAAGTTCTAATAATTTTGACCTTTCAGTTAATGACATGAACTTTAAATCAAGAATTATGACAAGATCAAATAGCATATCTCAGAAGTATACTCTGTCATCAACCGGTTTTTTTGATATGGATGTGCTAAGCGCTTACTTTGATACGGGGAAATTAATTCAAGGAAAGACGAAAATTAGGTCAGTTGTAACCTATGATTATTCTCAGAATAAGACTTCATCATATGTCACCAGTGATCTAAGTGGTGTGACACTGAATTTTATTAAGCCGTTTAATAAAAATAGCGATGATAGAAAAAACTTTAGTTTTAGATATCAGTATTATCCTTCAGTGCCATATCCTATGTCCATAAATTTGGAGGAACACGAGTTTAAATTTAAAAATGATAAGGGTTTCATTTATACAAGCATATCATCACCCATCGCAAGGGGATTTTTAAAAATACCTCATGACATAGAATCTACTATTGCTACTACAGGATCATTTGAGTTGATTGATACACGTTTTCTTAGGAGTGATGGCATTGGAGAATCAATCCCTCAGATCGATATTAAGTCTAAACATGTAAAAACATCGAGAGCTGTGCTTGACGACGTGCATATTATTCTTTCGCCTAAAGATGATTATATTTCAATTGATAAACTGAGCTTTAATAACTTGCATCTAGAGATGGAATCCTCGGGAAAGTGGTTTACAAATAAAAATGAAAAGACACAGATTCTTGCTAACATAAAAAGTAATAACCTTGGTCAAGCCCTTGCAGGACTTGGGTATCCAGGCGCTCTAAAGGGAGGCAACTTGGACGCTAAATTAGATGCCGAGTGGCTGGGATCACTAGAAGATTTTTCTTTTTCAAACGCAAAGGGTGATCTCAATTTCACTATAAAGAATGGTCAAATTAACGAGTTAGATAAAGGGACACAAGCTATCGGACAAGTTTTAGGTTTATTCAGTATTTCATCAATTCCTAAGAGACTTTCTCTAGATTTTTCAGACTTTTTTTCTAAAGGGTTAAGATTTGATAATTTAAAATCAGATGTGAGTTTAGGTAATGGAGTTGCGGATACAAAAAAAATGACTATTCTAGGTAGTTTTGGCGAAATGAGACTCTCCGGAAGATCAGATTTAGTCAATGAGACCCATGATCAAACATTATTATTTATACCTGATTTATCATCCACGAGCCTAGTTACTGGAGCTGTTTTGGGAGGACCCATTGGTGCGGCTGCATCAATTTTTTATGACAAGCTTCTTAAAGAGTTTGGTCTTGATACCAATAAACTTGCAGGAATAGAGTATTCGATAAAAGGTCCATGGAAAAATCCTAAAATAAGAGTTACCCAGTCATTTAAACCTATCCTCAATTAATATATTCTTAACAAATGTCTAAAGTATCGGCAATACAGTTGAATTCTGGTCCTAACATCAAAGTGAATTTATATGATGTTAAGACTTATGTTGAGCAAATTTCTGACACTGATTCTAAACTCGTTGTTCTTCCGGAGAATTTCGCGCTTATGCCAGAAAATGATAATGATTATATTAAGAATTCTGAAAAACTTGATGATGGTCCAATACAAAATAACATATCTAAATTAGCTAGTGCTCACAAAATCTGGATAGTTGCTGGTACTATACCGATTAAATCTGAAGATAAAGATAGAGTAATGGCAAGTACGATAACTTACAACCATAAAGGGGAAAGGGTTTCTCTTTATAACAAAATTCATCTTTTTGATGTGACACTTCCTAAATCTCAGGAATCTTACAATGAATCTAAATATTTTATGCCAGGTGATTTTATAGAAGTTATCGATACACCTATTGGTCGTGCCGGGATAGCGTGTTGTTATGACCTCCGTTTCCCCGAATTATTCAGGCTACAACATGAAAAAAAGATCGAAATAATAATTCTTCCCGCATCATTTACAGAACAAACAGGAAAAGTACATTGGGAGACACTGATTAAAGCTCGTGCAATTGAAAACTTATCATATGTTGTAACCTCATGTCAGGGAGGTTATCATATTAACGGTAAGAAAACCTATGGACATACGATGATTGTAAGTCCCTGGGGTAAAACACTTGAAACGCTGGAGAAGGGAAAGGGTTTTGTATCAAGTGAAATTGATTTAGCACAATTAAAATCCATCAGAGAAAACTTCCCTGTATTAGATCATATGAAATTGATGAAAAAATAATGAATATTGTCAAAGACTACATTTTTCCTGAAAACAAACTTGGTTCTGATCAAATTGAAGCTATAGTTTCTGAGGCATCAGGGTCATCTATAGATCTATCAGATCTTTATATCCAATATACTACAGTTGAAAGTTGGACCTGTGAGGACGGTATTGTTAAAAATGGTTCACAACAGATTGACAGCGGATACGGTATTAGAGCTGTAAGTAATGAAAAAACGGGTTTCTCATATGGCAATAATTTTGACTTTGAAAAAATTATCGAAGCAGCAAAATTATCCAAATCAATTGTAAAATCGAATGAGGACAAAAAAATTAATCTCAAAGAATATAATGACTTTAAAAAACTCTATATCTCTGAATCGCCAATCACATCAATTAGCGATAAAGAAAAAGTTGATTTCTTACGAGAAGTCGACAATTACATCAAGAAAAAAGATAAAAGAGTTCAACAGGTCATTATAAACCTTAGCTCTAGTCACGATTCAATATTTGTTGCTAATTCTCTTGGAAAATATTGCTTTGATGACAGACCATTAGTTCGATTTAATGTTATGGTAATCTTGAAATCAAACGATCGTGTTGAACGCGGAAGTGCAGGTGGCGGCGGGAGATATTCCTACAGCACAATACTTGGCACAAATAAGCCTTTCGAGTTAGCAGATGAAGCCATCAGAATAGCCAATGTGAATCTTGATTCTATACCCTGCAAAGCTGGTAATACAACAGTTGTTCTGGGATCTGGTTGGCCAGGTGTACTTCTTCATGAGGCTGTCGGTCATGGTCTTGAGGGTGATTTTAATAGAAAAAAAACTTCTAACTTCTCGGACCAAATTGGGAAACAGGTTGCATCTGAGTTATGCACAGTAATCGATGATGGAACTATCGACAACAGGAGAGGATCTCTGTCAGTAGACGACGAGGGCACCCCAACAGCAAAGAATATTCTCATCGAAAACGGAATTCTGAAAGGATACATGCAAGACTTGATGAATGCTAAATTGATGAATGTGGAGCCAACAGGTAACGGCAGAAGGGAGAGTTATGCTCATTTACCTATGCCCAGGATGACAAATACTTATATGCTAGGCGGATCATCCACTTCAGATGAAATTATTGACAGCGTGAAAGACGGCATTTATGCAGTTAATTTTTCAGGAGGTCAAGTTGACATCACCAGTGGGCAATTTGTTTTCACCGCATCAGAAGCTTATAAAATAGAGTCAGGGAAAGTCACCAACTCAATAAAAGGAATGACTTTGATAGGTAATGGACCCGATGTTTTGAAAAAAGTATCAATGGTAGCAGATGATATGAAATTAGATGATGGAGTAGGCACGTGTGGTAAAGAGGGTCAGAGCGTACCTGTCGGTGTAGGTCAACCTACACTTAAGATTGATGATATTACTGTAGGCGGGACAGAGGTATAGTATGTCCGAAAATTTCGAAGACATATCACTTAGACTAAAAAATATAATTGATTGTCTCGACAAGAACAAAGAGTATGAATTCCATTTTAATTCTGCAAGTGGCACTGATGTTACATCTCGCTTCGGTGATCTGGAGAATATCCAATATCATAATGACGAATCTTTGACAGTGACTTGCATTGATGGAAAGAAAAAGGGAATAGCAAGTACAAACAACCTTTCGGGAGAGAGCATAGATTCTACAATCAAAAAAAGTGAGACAATTGCCTCATTTTTAGAGCCAGATGATTACCAAGGACTACCATGTGAGAATCTAATCAATAAGCTGAATATAGATTGTGATATCAACTTCCCAAAGCAATTCACGACTGATGAACTTATAAATATGACTGTTGAATGTGAAAAATCAGCTTTAGATTACGATAATAAAATCAAGAACAGTGAAGGGTCAGAGTACGCTTATTCGCAATCTAACAATTTAATTCTCAATTCTCATGGTGCTGTTGGATCTTATTCATCCACTAGTTATACACTGTCTTGTGTTGTGATCGCTGAGGACAACGGTTTGAAAGAGAGAGATTATGCTTACTCCACAAGAAGGAATTTCGAGAAAACTGATAGCGCTAAAATCATAGGTGAATTAAGTGCTGAAAAAGCCATTTCAAGACTTGGCGCAAAGTCTATTTCAACACAAAAATGTCCTGTTATTTTGACTCCTGAATTATCTGTAGGACTTTTTTCTTCTTTTCTATCAGCGATTAATGGAAATAATATATATAAAAAAAATAGTTTCCTAATTGATCGTCTTGGTGAAAAAATATTTTCAAATCATATTAATATTTCTGAAATCCCAATAGTCGAGGAGGGTCTAGGAACAAGACCTTTTGATGCAGAGGGCGTAAAAACATATTCTAAACAGATTATTAGTGATGGTGTGCTTGACACCTATTTACTAGACACCTATTCCGCAAAACAATTAAATCTTAAATCCACTGCAAACAGCGGTTACTCTAATATACAGATTAGATCATCAAAGCCAATGAGTGATAATCTAATTGAATCAATAGATAGTGGAGTTTTGATCACTGAGATGATGGGATCTGGAGCTAATCTTCTAACAGGTGACTATTCACGAGGTGCTTTTGGGTATCTCATAGAAAAAGGGAAAATATCTCATCCAGTAACTAATTTCACCATTGCCTCTAATATGTTGGACATGTTCAAAAATATCGATGAGATTGGATGCGATTTTTATGGAAATTCAAAGATTAACTGCGGATCAGTTTTGATAAAAGACATGACCATTGGTGGAAACTAGCAAAATAAATTGTGTAAAGTCGCAATACATGCAATAGTAAAATACATGCTTTCCCTAAAAAAATTATCCGCCATTGTACTACCATTATTTTTATCAACTACATACGCATCTGATGGAAGAACAATGACAGATAAACTGACATGTTATAACTATGAGAAACGCATAGTTTTTATACTTGATCTGGAAAAAGATAACGAGAAATTGAATAACATGAATCTAGCAGTTGTGAAAAGAACTAAAGATTCTATAGAACTAGTTGCACCTGACTTGCTAGTGAAGTTTGATTCTCATAACTTTATCATGAATGTGATTCCAACAAGAGCCACAGAAGCTCTTACAATGGATTGCACAACTGACTAATTACTATCCACTATATTTAGATTTAAGGATCAAATAACCTGCAACAGCAGATACGATAGATCCTATGAAGATTCCGAGTTTGCTACTATCAATCAAGTATGTTTCAGTGAATGCGAGACCATTTATAAATAAGCTCATAGTAAATCCAATTCCACATAATAGTGATAGACCAAAAACATCTTTGAGCGTTACATTCTCAGGCAAGCTAAATAGTTTAGTTTTCATGCCTACGTAAGTGAATAGAGTGATTCCTATTGGTTTACCTAGTAATAATCCCAAAATTACTCCCATTGAAAGAGGACTGTAAACACTACTCATAGTCACATCAGAAAAATTAATATCACTGTTAAAAAAAGCGAATACAGGCAAGACCAAAATACCAACAAAATTGTGTAGTTTATGTTCGAGGTGTTTTAGCATAGAGTGGTCAACATTGTTTTCGACATTGTTTGGGATAGTAGTGGCTAGTAGAACTCCGGCAATGGTAGCATGGACTCCTGATTTCAAAACGAAGTACCATAAAAATATTCCCAGTACCATATAGATATACATCTTCTGATTGCCTGATAGATTTACAACTACTAATAGTCCAAAAACTATCAATGAATATAATAAATAAACACTACTTATCTCAGCTGTATAGAAAAAAGCAATTATTAGCACTGCACCTAAATCATCAATAATAGCTAAAGACAAGAGGAAAACTTTCAGACTAAGTGGAACACTCTTTCCAATAATTAATAAGACAGCTAATGAAAATGCTATATCAGTTGCAGTTGGTATGGCCCATCCAGACATGTTCTCTGGGTTATTGATATTAATTAGAATATATATTAATGCCGGAGCTGCCATTCCACCGATAGCGGCAATGGCCGGTAGAACCATTCGATCAAAACTTGATAATTCACCCTCGAGTATTTCTCTTTTAAGCTCTAGACCAATAACAAAGAAAAAAATTGCCATCAGACCATCATTTACCCAATGAGAAACCGATTTGGTAAAGTTGAAATCACCAAGGTTTATTGGGATATCAGTGTATTTAACATCATAGTAGAGCGATTGTAATGGGCTATTAACAGTTATAAGTGCAAGTGTCGCAAAGAGGAGAAGAAGTATTCCTGATTTTTCTTCTCTAGAAAAAAAGTTCTTAATTGCTTGTGTAATATTAAAGGAATTATCCATTTAGTTTATTATATCAGCTTGTAACATTACCATACAGTCAAACAATAAGCATGGATAAATCTTTTGATTCAATATTTTTCGTTAGATTTCCAATAGATATGTAATGTACACCCTTAATTGCAAATTTATTTATGTTACTTAGATTAATTGAACCGGAAATTTCAATTTTTACTTTTGGATTGCTTGAGATAAAACTCTTTATCATAGCGGGAGTAAAATTATCTAATAAAATTCTCGAGATTTTCAAATTTGAGACCGTTTTTGCGAACTTAAGTGTTTTTGCTTCAACTACAACAATTTTATTTTTATTGATCGCTTTTGTGACTAAATCGAGTGGTTTTGAAGCCAACTTCAAATGATTTTCTTTTATTAATATAGACGATGACAAATCATATCGGTGAGGAGCACAGCCTGCAGCATTACAAGCTTCTGATAAAGGAAGTCGGTACAAAGGTATAGTTTTTCTTGTGTGAAGTAATTGTATTTTTTTATTAGAGATTTTCTTTCTAAACCTTATACATTTATCATAGGTGCCAGACATAGTTTGAAGGTAATTGAGCGCTACCCTCTCAGAGTTTAAGAGAGCATGATTCGCTCCATATATTTCACCAATTATCTTATTTTTTCTTACAAGATCTCCGTCTTTAACTTTAAGTTTTATTTTTGTAGATCTATTAACGGATTTGAATACATCCGAAAACCATTTTAAACCATATATATGAAATGATTCTTTTGCTTTGATTATGGCTTTGCACTTCTTATCCAGCTGCACAATCTTTGTCGTAATATCTTTTTTATATTGATCTTCAGTTAAAGCTAATTTTATGTGTTGCTGTCTATCCATTTAGGCCTTGAAACTTCCTATCGATTCACTTGTCTGTCTGAAAATTACAGGCGCTAAAAGAATCAATGCAATCAAATTTGGAATAGACATTAACCCATTCATGATGTCTGCAATCAACCACATTAGATTTAACTCTATAGATGCTGCCACCGGAATAATGACAATCCATAATATTCTATAATAAATAATAACCCCTGATCCAAACAAAAATTCAACACATTTCTCTCCATAATAACTCCATCCGATTATTGTGCTGAAGGAAAACAGTATTAAACCAAAAATTACAATATATTTACCATTGGTCAGTAGGTTTTCAAAAGATGCGACTGTCAACACCGCGCCATTAATCTCACCAACCCACTGATTACTCATCAGGATTACAAAAGCAGTTATTGTGCAAACGATGAGTGTGTCAATCAGTGGTTCTAGCATTGATATCATCCCTTGTTTGACAGGATTATTTGTTTTCGCTGCTGCATGAGCTATCGGAGAACTGCCGAGTCCTGCTTCATTTGAAAAGACGCCACGTGCCACACCATATCTCAAAGCCATCCAAACTGTAGCGCCAGCAAAACCACCAGTAGCAGCAGTTGTAGTAAATGCCGATGTTACGATTAAATTAAATACATATCCAACCTGATTTGCATTTAAAATAATAATCAGCAAGCCACCAAGAATATAGACAAGAGACATTACAGGTACTAACTTCGATGTGATGTTTCCAATTGATTTAATTCCACCAAGAATTACAAGTGCTACTAATATAGCGATAACAATTCCAATTGAAAACGTTGAAAAACCAAATTCATTATTGATTACTTGTGATACAGAATTAACTTGAACACCGTTGCCAATTCCTAGTGCCGCAATCATACCTGCTGTAGCAAAGAGGTAAGCAAAAACCATAAATTTAGAAGTCAGGCCATTCTTGATGTAATACATTGGTCCACCGATAGTCTCACCAAGTTCATTTTTCTCTCTATACTTAATCGCAAGAAATGCCTCAGCAAATTTTGTAGCCATTCCAAATACTGCAGAAACCCACATCCAAAAAATTGCACCTGGTCCACCGACGAATATTGCTGTTGCCACGCCTGCAATATTACCTGTTCCAACTGTTGCAGAAAGTGCGGTTGTGAGTGATTGAAATGAGGAGATTTCCCCACTTGATGAATCTTCCTCTTTTGAAAATAATTGTTTGAAAGCAACAGCTATATAAGTGAGAGTAAAACCTTTTAGACCAAGACTTAAAAATATACCTGTTCCAAGAATCAAAATCAGCGTAAAAGGACCCCAAATAAAACCACTAACATAATTTAAAATGTCATACATTATCTTTTTTGTGAATTACTTGAACTGCAGTCGTTCTATTTTCGTTTTCTTCTTGGAGTTCTTTGAAGATGAGATCCGAATAGTGAGGTATGTCGTATCCTTCTTTTAACTGGGTGCCGACAGTATGAGAGTGATGCTTAGATTTATAATCATTATCTATATGTCTATTAACTAGAATAATAAACCCATCCCCAGTTAGAGCACTTAATGACTTATCAATAAGTTGAGCACTCATTTTTTCATCAAAATACTTTTCATCAATCAATATAACATTATGTAATTTATTTAAATCAAAATTATTAATATCTGTAAGTATTTGCTTGTAATCTGATGGAATCGATTTTGGAAGATACTCGCGATACATTGGACTATCAACACGATTATCCGAGTAAACCTCGACATTTTTTATATTCATATAATCACTACAAGATAGCTCCATTCCAAGAAGAGCG
>CABYTF010000004.1 GCA_902521725.1 uncultured Gammaproteobacteria bacterium | reverse complement strand
AAGTACTATAAACCTCTTGGTTTTACATCTAAGTCTCCAAAATGGGCAATTGCTTATAAATTTAAATCACAAGAATCACTATCTCAAATCGAGGATGTCACGTTTCAAGTTGGAAGAACAGGCACAATCACACCTGTCGCAGAACTCACTCCTGTCAATATTGGTGGTGTTAGAGTAGCGAGAGCAACTTTGCATAATTTTTCCGAGATTAACACTAAAGATATACGTATCAATGACTATGTGTATGTTAAAAGAGCAGGCGACGTGATACCTGATATCGATAGGGTTGAGCTGACTAAAAGAGAAAGTACACGAAAGATCAAGCCACCTAAAAAGTGTCCAAGCTGTGGTAGCTTGTTAGAAAAAATTGATGACCAAGTTGCATACAGATGTACTAATCATAAAAACTGTGTCCCTCAAATTGAACAATCAATTATTCATTTTATCTCTAGGAAGGCGATGAATATTCAAGGTATCGGAAATCAACTTATTAAGGAGTTGGTGTCAAAAAAAATAATCTCTAGAAGTTCGGATTTATACACATTGACTGATAAAGATTTTAAAAAACTTGACAGAGTCGGGGATAAGTCAATTAATAACTATCTTTCGTCAATACAAGAGTCAAAAAAAACAACATTTAGTAAGTTTATATATGCATTGGGCATAAGAGAAGTTGGAGAATCATCATCAAGAGCATTAGCATCTGAATTTAAATCTATTGATGAACTGATAAAGTGTCAATATGAGCATTTGGTTGAGATTCATGATATTGGACCAATTGTAGCAAAAAATATTCTTTTGTACTTCAAAGACAAGTACTATAAATCTAATGTTGAAAAGTTAATCTCATCAGGGATTGATCTAATCTATCAGAGTAAAAGCGCAATCAAACAATTGAGTATTGTAATTACAGGAAGTTTTGATGAATACAAGCGATCTGATCTATCAGATATTTTTGAAGCTAATGGATACAAAATATCAAATACTTTATCCAAGAAAACTAATATTCTAATCTGTGGAGAGAAACCTGGAACTAAGCTAAAAAAAGCTCAAAGTTATGGTATTAAAATAATATACAAAGATGAACTTATTAAGCTTCTCTCAGAATTTCATTAATTCCAACTTTGCTTAATGTTTTTTCATCAACTTTTTTAACAATTACTGCACAATATAAATTACAAGAACCATCTTTTGAGGGTAGAGAACCAGATACTACAACAGAACCCTCTGGAACTTCACCATAGGTTATAGTTTGTGTTTCCCTATCATATATTTTAGTACTTTTCCCTATGAAAACACCCATTGAAATAACAGAGTTCTTCCTAACAATTACACCTTCTACGACTTCAGATCTAGCCCCAATAAAACAGTTATCTTCAATAATTGTTGGTGATGCTTGAAGTGGCTCAAGAACACCACCTATCCCGACTCCTCCAGATAAGTGAACATTAGAACCTATTTGAGCACAAGATCCAACTGTTGCCCAAGTATCTACCATGGTTCCCTCTCCAACATATGCACCAATGTTCACGAAAGAAGGCATCAGCACAACATTTTTATCGATGAAAGATCCATATCTAGCTATCGCTTGAGGAACTATTCTAATATTATTAGTTTTTAGATAGTCTTCAGTGGTGTGTAAAAATTTAGAATCAACTTTATCGTAAAATTTAGTATAGTTTGTTTCAATACATTTATTTTGATTAAGTCTAAAAGATAGAAGTATAGCTTTCTTTGCTTGTTCATTTATTTGCCAATTACCATCTATGCAGTTCGCAACTCTCACTTTACCAAGGTCTAGGTCAGATATTATTTCTCTAACTATGCTATTTACTTCATCTCTGTTATTCTCATTGATACCATTATCAAAAGCATCATTTATTAAGTTACCATTTGTCATAGCGTACTTGGAACCTCATTAAATAATTCATTATCACTCTCATTGTCTTTATTATCTAAGAACGTGATTATATCATAATATTGTTTCACGTTTTCAATATATTGCACTGCTTCCCACCCTCTTGCATATCCGTATTTCATTTCCTTGTAATACTCTTTTTGATTAAGCTTGTATAAATAACTTTTTAACACATTCCAATTCTCTATATTATCATCATTATTTTTAGCTAACAAAAGTATATCATTTATGTGATTTGGACCAGCATTGTAAGATGCCAGTGCAAGATTAGTTCTTGTAATTTCATTATATGCAGAATACTTCTTTAGTAGATCGCTAAAATAACGAGCTGCTCCGACTATGCTCTCATTTGGTTTTAATCGATTTACGTTTAACATCTTTGCTGTATTTTGTGTAAGCATCATTAGACCTTTTACTCCTGTAGGTGATACAGCATCATTATTCCACTTCGATTCTTGGTAGGAGATAGATGCAAGCAATTTCCAATCTAAATCATTGTCTTCGGATGCTTTTTTAAATAATGATTCATATTTTGGTAGTTTTGTTATCATATCTGAGATAAATAACCTTGATCCAATAAATATGTATGAGGATATACTATTTTTTGAATAGTATTTGTCCTTGAGGTCAATGATAAATTCTTTAGTATCTTCTTTCTCAAAGAAAGCATTTACGTCGGCTGATATAGAACCATCATCTCCTGGAAAATCCCACACCATAATCACTTTACCTAGATTAGTCTTGATACGTAAGTTAGGAAAATATTTCTTATAAAAAAGGTACGCACTTCTGGTTATTATTGAATTTGTCACTAAATAGTTATCAATATTATAAATTAATTCATCAATTGAATTATTAGAGTAGTTTATTTCAAATGTATCTAAGCTATCATATTCTAAATTAATGTTTTGAAAGGACTGAATTACTTCAACATCCTTACCTTCGTTTCCATTTACGTTATAAATTATTAGTAAATCCTCCTCATTTATAACTACACAACTTGCACAAACAGATGTCGTATAGTAAACATTGATATCATATGTGATATTTTCCGTGATTAAGGTTTTCTGACCGATTGTTTCAATATATTTTTTTATTAACTCATATTGATATCCAGTAGAACTCTCTCTCGATGGCAAGATCATTTCAGGTAAATTCTGAAAATTTACAGAAATATGATTTTTACTTTTCAGACTTTCATACGAGTTGTACGTTGTATTCGTATAGATAATATAGATACTAGCAAAAAAAATCATTGCTAAAAGTAATCTAAATAGAATCTTAAACACTACTAATTATTTTTTTGTCTAGAATTTCTTGTATAGTTCTTTTTATTATTGGATTTAAATTTATTATATTTGAAGTTTTTATTATATCTTCTGCTCTTGCCATAATATCTTTTATGTTTCTTATTAATTTTGTCTTCTTCTTTATTTCTACCAAAGATCATTTTTATGATTTTTGCAAAGATACCAGTCTTCTCGTGATTTTTTATTTTTCCATTTACAGAGGGTTTGGGCGGAATAGTTTTAGGCTTAACAGCAGACATTAATGCAACTTCTTTATCTTGGATAATCATGCCATCAGCAGTATCGGAATTATTATTTTTCTTATTATCTTTATTATTATTCTTCAGTTTCTTTTTGAATTCTGATTCCTCAAGGCCTTCATTATCTATTTCGTAGCTAGAGGTATCTAATTCTGGATCCGGGACGATCTTAATAGCCACACTATGTCTTGATTCTATATTTTTAATTGTTTCTTTTTTTTCATTCAGCAAATATGTTGCGAGTCTAACTGGCAAGTATACTGTCTCTTTATTTTTCGAATTAATAGCTTCCTCCTCTATAATCCTTAATACAGAAATAGCCAGAGATGATAAAGATTTTATCTGACCAGTTCCATCACATGTTGGACAGTTTTCATAGTTATTTTGTATTATCGATGATTTTAGCTTTTGCCTAGATAACTCCATTAATCCAAATTTAGATATTCTAGCAAATTGTATTTTTGCCTTATCTTTTTTTGCATATTCTGCGACTTTACGCATTACATTTTTTTGAGAATTAATTGACATCATATCAATAAAATCAATCACAACTAATCCCCCAATATCTCTCAATTTTAACTGTGTGAGTATTTCTACAGCTGCTTCTATGTTTGTGTTTAATGCAGTTTCTTCAATATCGCTTCCTTTAGTAGATCTTGCAGAGTTTACATCAATGCTAACTAACGCTTCTGTGGAGTCAATTACAATATTCCCACCTGAGGGTAAATTAATGTTTCTTTTGTACACGGTCTGGACTTGCTTCTCAATTTTATGTTTACTAAATATTGGCGTTAAATCCGAATGATGTTCAATTTTAAGATTATGATGTGGTAGAAATAGTTTCTTTGCACCTATAAAATTATCGAAAAATTCCTTATCATCAATATAGACCTCATCCACAGTCTCGTCGCAATAATCTCTAGTGAGCCTTGCCATCATGCTACTCTCTTGATATATGAGAAAAGGAGCGTCTTGCTGAACCGACGTTTCTAAAACAGATTCATAAATTTGTATTAAGTAATCTATATCCCATTTAATTGACTCCTGTGATGATTCTAAACTTGAAGTTCGCAAAATGACACTCATTCCATCAGGTACATTTAAACCATCCATTAGTTTTTTTGCTTTGACTCTATCATCTCCTTCAATTCTTCTTGATATACCACCAGTCGATGGATTTTTTGGAAGAAGAACAAGATATTTTCCGGCTAGACTTAAATAAGTAGTTAGAGCAGCACCTTTATTGCCACGCTCTTCTTTATCTACTTGAACAATTATCTCTTTTCCTGCCTCTAGACAGTCACGTGACGATTTACTGGAGCCAGTAAACAAATCTGCAGTGATTTCTTTAAAAGGAAGAAAGCCATGTCTTTTTCTTCCAAAGTTTATAAAAGCCGCTTCTAAGCTAGGCTCAACTCGAGATATAACCCCTTTGTATATATTGGACTTTATGTTCCTCGAAGGAAAATCTATATCTAATTCTGTTAGCTTGTTGTTCTCTACGACAGCCAGTCTCACCTCTTCCTTTTGAGAGGCATTGAGTAGTATTTTTTTCATTATGAATCCTTTTAATCATACTTATTATTTATATTTTTCTTCTAAAAATGCGCATATTCTTCAATAATTTCATACCCTGCGCTAGCTATTTAGGTAATTTATATTTGTCATGTAATTTAATAAAATGTTTATGTTAATACATTTGAACTTTATAAAACACTAATATAGCAACGTTTGATGCTATCATCAAATGAATTTGAGTAACATGGGTATCAAAAAATCTAATATCTTTGAAATAAATGAGCAGTTAAGCGGTCAGAGACTAGATAATTTTCTCCTGAAGCAGCTAAAAAAAGTTCCAAAAAGCCTAATTTATAAATTAGTCCGGAGTGGACAAGTAAGAGTGAATAAGGGCAGGAAGCCTGTCTCTTATAGGATAAAAAATGAGGATATCATTAGGATACCGCCATATTTATTAAAAGATGAGAATATATCTCAAGGAATACTAGAGGATCCAAGTATCTTCATAGAGTATGAAAATGAGAATTTCATCATCATTAATAAACCCAGTGGTATTGCTGTACATTCTGGGACGAATCAAAAATTTGATTTTCTATCATCTCTAAGGAGAGCTTATAAACAAAATGAATTATCATTAGTCCATAGGCTAGATAAGAATACATCAGGGTGTCTCTTAATCTCGAAAAATTATAAATCATCATCATATTTAGGTAAGCAATTTTCACAAAGAGGGGTTAGAAAGAAATATTATGCATTGCTGACAGGTAACTTACAAAAAGATAATATTGATATTCAATCAGGGATATCTAAGAGTACGCGTGAAAGAAAAATGACCGTAAACAATACATCAGGTAAATATGCCCATACAAAAATGAAGCTTATCAAAAACTTTACCTCATATAGTTTTGTAGAGATTACCATCGAAACAGGAAGAACACATCAGATAAGACTCCATGCAGAATCTATTGGCCACCCGATAGCTGGAGATGTTAAATATAATGATAAAAACACCAAGGATATGAATAAAAGAATCAAATTAAAAAGGCTTTTTTTACACTCATATTATCTTTCATTTTATTTTGATCAAGAATATGAGTTCATATTAGATTTACCTACGGAATTAAAAGAAGTATTATCTATATTAGAGTCATGTGATGAGTGAAGATAATAAAACATTAAACGAGATAGTATCGGTGCTTATATCCGAGAGGAAGAGGGACTATAGAAATAAAATTATTTTCAGGATTCTTATTTTCGTCGCATTTATATCATTGCTTTTCGTCGCACCAATGGCTAAAGATATCAACTTTAGTCAACCACACATTGCTGTCATCGAAGTCAATGGTCTTATTGCATCTGAAAGTCAATCGAGTGCAGAAAATATAATACCTTTACTCAAAAGAGCAAGTGAAAACGTAAACACATCAGTAATAATTATCAAAGTAAATAGTGGAGGAGGGAGCGCTACTCAATCTAAAATAATACATGATGAAATCCTAAAGATCAAAGATGAGACTGATAAAGATATCATATCAATTATTGAAGACGTTGGGGCATCAGGCGGTTATTATATTGCAATGGCAGCAGATGAAATTTTTGCATCCGAAACAAGTATAGTTGGCTCAATTGGAGTGAGACTAGATAGCTACGATGTCAGGAGTTTTTTTAATAAATTAGGAATAAAATCTAGAACAATTTATTCGGGAGACAATAAGCTTATACTCGATCCATTTCATGAGCTTACACCTAAGCAATACTCCCATGTAAAAAAATTAACAGATCAGATACATACTCAATTTATTAATGATTTAAAAGAGAGTAGATCTAATAAATTATCTGCAAATGACTCTATATATTCTGGTTTATTCTATACAGGCTCTGAGGCCTTATCACTCGGTCTCATTGATGGTCTTTCCTCATTGTATGATCTTAAAAGTGACAGGTATGATAATTTGCCGATTCAGAAATATAATCGTGATAACGATATTCTAAATCAAATACTCAAAACGTCATTTCATTACCTATCTCAATTAAGTCTAAATTAAAAATGTCCAAAGTACATTTTTTTCCTGACCTTTCATATCATGAGGCTAAAAATCTAGAGGAGAAATATAATTCTGTTGATCAAGAATTTCTTATTAACAAAGCATCAGATTTCATTTGCGACATCGTCTCAAGATCTAGATCAAAGAATCAAAAATTTTTATTTTTATGTGGACCAGGATCAAATGGCCTTGATGGTATTTACTGTGCTCATAAATTAGTTAGTCGCGGGTATGAAATAGAAATATTCATTACTAAGAAAAACAGTAATATGTCTATTATCGAAAAGTTTGATCTAAGTGATAAATTAGTAAATAACTTTTCATTAGATTCCTATGACTGTGTAGTTGATTGTATTTTTGGATATGGCTTTAATAGGGATCTGGATAATAAACAAGTCAACCTTATAAACAGAATTAACTCATCTAGTGCATACACATACTCTGTTGATGTTCCTAGTGGGTTAAATCCTTTAACTGGCGAGACATGTCCTGTATGCATTAAGTGTGACTGTTTAATATCATTATTGTCATATAAAAGGGGTATATTCACAAACAAAGGGAGGGAAACATGGGAGGATTTATATCATTCAAATTTAATCTCGAATCAATTTACATCAGAAAATTATCTAATTTCAGCAAGTAATGTTTTTACTGGAAAAAGTTTCTCGAAAGATTTTAAACTCAACTTTCAACCACCAGAGCATAAAAAGTCCAATGGGATAAGCTGCATAATCTCTGGCGAGCAACCATATCATGGAGCTATGCTTCTATCAGTTTCTGCATCTATAAAGGCAGGATGTCAATACCTTCATGTCTATACCAATAGAGAGTACGCCCATACACTTCCGATGATCATTCCTGAAGTAATTTCAAAGGAATTTTGTTTTTCAGACTTTAAGGATAATTTTGATAACTTCACCAATATTCTTCTTGGACCTGGTACAGATAAGGTTACGTCAGAATATTTAGATTACATAACAAACAATCTTGATAAAATAAAGTCAATTGTCGTTGATGCTGGAGGGCTTAAATTTTTAAAAAGGAATCACTCATATATGCATAAACTAATTATAACGCCTCATCCAGGTGAAGCGGCATATTTGCTAAATCTAAGCACAGATGATGTTCAAAACAATAGGTACGAATCTGCAAAGATGCTTCATGACATGTTTGATTGTATTGTAATCCTGAAAGGATCTGGAACAGTAATATATGACGGGGATAAATTTTATACGTGTATGGATGGTAATCATAGAATGGCTGTTGCAGGTATGGGAGATACCTTGTCTGGAATACTATTATGCGAATTATCTCTAAATCCTGATATATTTGATGCATGTATAAAGGCCACTACTTTTCATTCGTATTCAGCAGATCATCTATTTAAAAGTAAAAAGATAAAAAATTATTTACCATCTATGATTCCAGATACATATTCGAAATTGGTAAACATATGAGAAATAGAAACTACCTTGTTCCTTTTATCGAAGATTATCCACCGATATTTAGAGAACTGAATATAAATTTTGGTAAAAAAACTATTATCCTTTTGAAAGGTCAATTAGGAAGCGGTAAAACTACTTTTGTAAACGAACTATTATCCTATAAGTATAAATTTAATGACGTTAATAGCCCAACTTTTGGAATTATTAACACTTATAATATAAAAGAAAATTTAATATTTCATTATGATTTATATAGAATAAACAATGTGTCAGAGCTTGATGAAATCGGATTCTACGACAATTTAGAGACTGAAGCAGTACATTTTATCGAATGGCCAGAGATTATTCCGCAAAAACTGATTAATGCAAATTTCATTATTTCTTTTGAAATAATAGATCAATATAGATTGATTTCTATTAATGATACCGATGCATAAAGTCTTTATTCTTCTTGGCCCTACTGCCTCTGGTAAATCTAAGCTTTCAATGAAGTTATCAAAAGATTTTCCTTTCGAAATAATTAACGCAGATTTATATTCTATATATAAAGGTCTAGATATTGGAACAGCAAAACCAAGTAATATTGATTTGAAAAGTACTAAGCATTATCTAATAGATAAAATTGAACCAGATGAAAATTACAATGTATCTAAATTCTGTTCAGATGTAAGCTTATCTATTAAAGCTATTGTATCTAATAATAAATATCCATTGATTGTAGGAGGTACAATGATGTATGTGTATCAGTTATTGAATGGATTAACACACGATTATAACTTAATTAAATCTGACATTGATTTAATAAAATACATCCTAAGCAAATACTCTTACGGAGAAATTTATGATGCATTCAAATCTGATATATCTATACCTGTAGAAAAGATAAATTGTAATGATAGTTATCGCTTAGAAAAATTACTGGAAAGATCAATTGCAAACCATAACAGAAGTAATAAATACACAGGACTATATAACCAAAAAGACATTAAAATTAATGTTATTTTTATTGATATTAAAGACAGAAATTTGCTGAGAGAGAGCATATCGAAGAGAACTGAAGAAATGTTACGAAGAGGACTAGTTAAGGAAGTTCAACAATTGATTACTAAATATAACCTGACCCAGGATAGCCAATCTATGAGGGCAATTGGGTATAAGGAAACTATTGATTATCTAAATCACAATATTGATCTAAATGGTCTTTCGGACACGATATCCTTATCGACCCAACAGCTCGCTAAAAGACAAATCACATGGAAAAATAAGTTCAAAATAAATTTCACCGTGGAGTATCCACAAATAGATTATGATGACTTATCAAAATTTGTTCACAACTCCCTAAATTAATTGCAGTAAATTAAAGTAATATAGAATTGATGCTCTGATTCCAATGGTATATCATTTACACAGGAGAGATTTATATGGCATGGAATGAACCTGGTAACAAAGACCCTTGGGGTAGGAACAAGAACAACTCTAGTTTAGATGGGGTATTTAAAGATTTTAAAAAAACAATCGATGACCTCTTAGGGTCAGGTAGTTCCGTTCCTCCGTCTCCAAAGAAAAGCGCCGGATTATTATCTGGAATAATTCTGGCAATCTATTTTCTATCAGGCATATATATTGTAAATGATGGAGAGCGAGGAGTTGTACTTCAGTTTGGAAGCTTCAACGAAATAACAATGCCAGGCCCACATTGGATTCCAAGATTTATACAATCAGTTGAAATAGTAGACGTGAGTAAAATTAGATCTGTTCAGCAGAAGGCAGTGATGCTTACTGAGGATGAGAACATTGTTAGCATCAGCTTCGCTATTCAATACGATATAAAGGATGCAAGTGACTTTATCTTTAACTTGAGAGAACCAGATATTACAGTCTCACAAGCTGGTGAGAGTGCCATCAGGGAAGTGATGGGACAAAATTCTATGGACTTTATAATCACAGAGGGAAGAACTAAAGTAGCAGAGGATACGAAAGGTCTCCTACAAAATGTTTTAGATATATATGGGGCAGGAGTAAATGTACAATCTCTAAATATACTTGAGGCACAGCCACCTGAGCAGGTACAAGATGCATTCTCTGATGCTATAAAAGCACGTGAGGATGAGCAACGTTATATAAATGAGGCTGAGGCGTATAGAAATGAGATAATACCGTTAGCACGAGGTCAAGCAAAACAAATGTTAGAACAAGCCATTGCTTACAAAGTCAAACTTATTAACGCAGCTGAAGGTGAGGCATCAAGATTTACCCAGTTATATAGTGAGTACAAAAAAGCACCGGCGGTAACTAAAGAAAGACTATATCTAGAGGCGGTAGAATCAGTTTTATCCAACAGCAGTAAGGTAATGATAGATGTAGAGGGAGGTAATAATATGATGTATTTACCACTCGATCAACTTATCAATCGAAATCAGCCAAAAATTGCAAATCAAGATAATGGTAATCAGTCTTCTAATGGAGTTGATAATACCTCTATTATGGACAGAATAACCAGTAATAAAAATAACTTTAATCTACGTAAAAGGGATTTATACAATGAATAATAGAAATATACTCACAGCACTACTTGCACTTGTATTAATAGCTTTTTCAGCAACATTTATCGTTGATGAAAGGGAAGTGGTAATTAAATTTAGACTCGGTGAAATTGTATCATCCTATGATGAGCCGGGTTTATATTTTATGATTCCTTTTCTTAACAATGTCAAAAAATATGACTCTAGAATATTAACTATGGATTCAAAACCAGAACAATTTCTTACCAGTGAGAAAAAAAATGTGATTGTGGACTCTTTTGTAAAATGGAAAATATCTGATCCAAGAAACTTCTATAGATCATCAAAAGGTGATGAGAGAATAGGAGTTAATAGGTTGTCTCAAATTGTAAATGACCTGACAAAAAGTGAGTTTAGTAAAAGGACTGTAAATGATGTTGTTTCAGGCGATAGAACTGAAATCATGGCGAAAGTTACACAAGGTGCTAATCAATTATCTCAAGCTCTTGGCATTACTGTTGTTGATGTCAGACTCAAGAAGGTTGATCTTCCTGATGAGGTAAGTAACTCTGTCTATGCCCGTATGGTAAAAGAGAGAGCTACTGTTGCAAAATCATTTAGATCTAAAGGTAAAGAGGAAGCGAAAGGTATCACATCACTAGCAGAGAGAGAATCTGAGACTATCATTGCGGAAGCTTACAAGAAATCACAGGAGATAAAAGGTGAGGGTGATGCACAATCAACACAAATATATGCAAACGCTTTCTCTGCAAGCCCAGAATTCTACTCGTTTTACAGAAGTCTTGAGGCATACAAGTCTACCTTTAATGATAAAAGTAACATGATATTGCTCGAGCCCGATTCTGATTTCTTCAAGTATTTTAATGATACCGATGGTGTTAAAAAATAACTAGTTTACAGATTCTCTCATTAGTAATTGCATTTATACTGATAGTTGAGGGAATATTTCCATTACTATATCCTGATAAATTCAAACAAACCTTGAATTACATTACAGAAATGAAGGATAAGACATTGAGAATGTTTGGTCTTGCATGTATTATTTCTGGGTTAATAATTTATTACTTGGTGTTTAACATATGAACCTTCAAAAATTCTTGATACCTGATGGAATTGAATATTATTCTGAGAAAGAGGCATTATTATTCGAACGATTAAAATCCTTAGTCCTTAATATTTTCAAAAAATATAAATATCAATTTGTGGTCACACCAATTATTGATTCTCTGAATAATCTTACTAATCTAAATGGAGATAACTTAAAAAACTACACTACCAGAATCTCACATACCCGAGATTTAGGAGTAAGGGCTGACATTACTCCTCAAATCGTCAGATTAGATTATCAATCACATCATATAAATAAATCAAACAAATACTGCTATATGGGTGATATTTATAGAGAAACATCATCATCATTTGATAGAAACAATCCATTCCAAATTGGGGCAGAGTACTTTGGTCATATTAGTGACAGCACAGACATAGATCTCATTAAAATGTGCTATGAGATAGTATCTCTATCGAGAACTAAAAGTATAGTAATTGATTTAAGTGATTCTTTCTTTATTAACTATTTTCTGAGCACAATAAAAATATCAGATAGAAATAAAGACGAACTTATCTCATTAATCAATATGAAATCTATTGATGAGATTAAAGTACTCTTAAAAGAATCTAAAGTTCCCAAACGAAAGTATGATGAATTATCAGAGTTAATCTCATTTGATGGGCCACCAACTATAATCAAAAAATTAAAGAACTTTTGTGAGCGATATTCTTACAACGCATTAGAAAACATTAAAACCATCTCAAATATCTCTAATAAACTTAAGACTCTGAAAGGAGTAACCATCAATATAGATTTATGCTCACTAAAAACTATGGATTATGAATCTGGATTTAATTATTCTTTTTATATCAATAATCTAAGAAAGCCAATTGCACTGGGTGGAAGGTATGATTCATATAAATGCAATGATGGCTCGACCAGAAACGCAACAGGCTTCAGTATTGATTTAAAGGATGTAATTACTGTCTATGAAAAATAATATATTTTTAATTGGAACACATTGGGGTGACGAAGGAAAGGGGAAAGTTGTTGATGTACTCTCAGAGAATGCATCGGCGTGCGTTAGATTTCAAGGTGGACATAATGCTGGTCATACCCTAGTAATTAATGACAAGAAATTCGTTTTGCATCTCATTCCATCAGGAATACTTCGAGATAACGTAAAATCTATAATTGGTAACGGAGTTGTTGTCTCCATAGATGCACTTATAACAGAAATTGATGAGCTTACAAATAATAAAATATCGCTTCATGATAAACTGTTTATTAGCCAAAACTGTCATCTTATATTACCTACCCACATAGCTCTTGATAAAGCTCGCGAAATCAGTCTTGGCAAAAAGTCTATAGGAACTACAGGCAGAGGGATAGGACCTTGTTATGAGGATAAGGTTTCAAGAAAAGGCATAAGGTTTTTAGATCTTAAAAACGTCGACATCTTTCAAAAAAAATTGACTCAGCTTATGGAATTTCATAACTTCATTTTGAAAGAATATTATAAAGAGGAACCTATAGATATTAGTTTTGTCACAGATGATATTTTAAATAAATATAAAAAAATATCATCATTCATTGTTAATACTGATGAATACATAAATCAGCTCTGTAAATCAGGTGGAGTAGTGTTCGAGGGTGCGCAAGGAACAATGCTTGATGTTGATCATGGCACTTATCCATATGTAACTTCATCTAACACAACACTATCAGGAGTTATTTCTGGAACAGGTATAAACATGAGTTTAATAAACTATGGTCTTGGCATTACAAAGGCTTATTCAACAAGGGTAGGACATGGTCCGTTCCCTTCTGAATTGAATAATGAGCAAGGACAAAAAATTGGTAAAATCGGTGGAGAGGTAGGGGCTACAACTGGCAGAGCCAGGAGATGTGGCTGGTTGGACTTAAAAGTTTTAAAAAAAGCTATTCAAATAAATAATTTATCAGGGATAGCATTGACTAAAATAGACGTGTTAGATCACTTTGATAAAATATCCATATGCACAAATTATGGCTCGATCAATTATGAAACATTTGAAGTAGAAGATCTTGAATTTATCACTCTACCGGGCTGGGAGTCATCAACTGTTGGTATTACAGAATTTAACAGTTTACCTAAAAACGCAAAGGCTTACATAGAAACTATTGAAAAATTAATCGATACGCCGATAGATATTATATCCACTGGTCCAGCAAGAGATGAGATTATTAAAAAAACAAATATATTAAATGATTGATAACAAAGTAAGATATATCTACGGCATACATGCAGTCTCAAACATTATCAATTCAGATCATAATAAAATAATAAAAATATATCTTAAGAAAAACTACACGAGTAAGAATCTAACCAATCTTTTTACCGAAGCTATAGATGCGGGATTGTATATAGAAGAGGTTGACGCAGATAAGTTATCAATGCTATGTGAATCAAATAAACATCAAGGTGTTGTTTGTGAAATAGAAGATATAGACCTGTCATTTTTCAACTTAGATAATTATCTTTTAACAACTGAAAATCCATTTATCCTAATCCTCGATCAAATCAAAGATCCAAATAATTTAGGTGCGTGTATAAGAACAGCTAACGCTGTCGGTTGTAATTTGATAATTAAGAGAAAATCTAACTCATCACCTATATCTCCAGCTGTACATAAAGCATCTTGTGGAGGAACATCTGGCATTAATATATACGAATCAAATGACCTGAATGTAATTTTAAAAAGGCTTAAAAAGCATAATATAACTATCGTAGGTACTGACCATAGGGCAAAGTCTAGTTACCGAGAAATGAGCAAGCTAGTAAAGCACACTGGCGTTTGTGTTGTGATGGGCTCAGAGGATGTCGGCATATCAAAGGGCCTAAAAAATTCATGCGATATCATGTGCTCTATTCCGATTCATGGCAGTGTTGCCTGTCTGAATATATCTGTAGCCTGCGGTGTGATACTCTATGAAGTTGCAAAATATCGATAAAATCGTTGCCAATATTTGAAAAATCTAGTCTAGTACTGTAGTATTCTCCTAGGTAAAATTATGAAAAATTATGAGTTAGTATTGATGTTTTCAGTCGGAGAGGATTCTCTTACTGATCAAACGGTCGAAAAATATAAGTCAGTAATCACTGAAAATAGTGGCGTTATAGATAGACACGAAGATTGGGGACCGCTTAAGATGGCTTATGACATTAACAATGAGAATAAAGCAAGATATATACTAATCAATTTTAAAGCAGACACCACCATCATTGACCAGCTCAACGAATTGATTAAGTTTAATGATCATATCTTGAGACATCTAATTATAAATACTAAATTACCACAAACAGAGCCCTCATTTATGAATAAAGATCAACTTAAATCAGCATCATAAAGTTATGAAAAATGATATTAACAATATTGATTATAAAAATTTAGGTTATATAAAAAAATATATTTCTGAAGCAGGAAAACTTATACCAAGCAGGGTTTCAGGGCTCAATGCGAGTCAGCAAAGGAAAATGAATAAAGCGATAAAAACTGCAAGATACCTCGCTTTATTGCCTTACTGTGATAACCATAAGAGACAATGAAACTTGTATTACTAAAAGACGTAAAACACTTAGGCAAAGTTGGTGACGAAGTGAACGTGAAGGGTGGTTTTGCCAGAAACTATTTACTGCCATCTAAATCTGCGCTCACACCATCTAAAGAAAATCTCGAGATCATAAGCAAAATAAAAGATGAGCTCATGAAAAAAGAGCAAGAGGCCAAAGAAGCAGCCCTGGCTATCAAAGAGAAGCTCTCTGGTTACAAACAAATATATAAACTTCAGGTCAAAGAGGATAGCGATGAGATATTTGGATCTGTATCATTACAAAATATCACTGACCAGATCAAGACAGATAATTTTGATATAGAGAAAAAGCAAATTAATTTACCTATGGGTGCGATTAAAGAACTGGGGACATTCCATGCAAATATTTCACTTCACTCAGAAGTATCCTGTGATATTGAGATTGTCGTAGAAAAATCAGAAGAAAACCAAGAATCTAATTAAGTCAAGATTCTATATTATCTAATTATCATATAATATTACCTTATGAGTAGTATTCCAAAGACACCCGTATCTATTGATTCTGAAAAAGCTCTATTAGGTTCATTAATTATTGATTCTGAATCTTGGGAAAAAATCTCAAATCTCATAACACCAACAGATTTTTATGACGTGAAAAATAGAGATATATTCTCAGAGATCTATACACTGCAAATAAATGATCAGCCTATTGATATTCTTATACTTGAAGAAGCACTTAAATCGCGAGATAAATTATCTAAGGTTGGAGGCATTGAATATTTGAAAGATCTAGCGAAGACAGTGCCGACATCAGCACACATAGTCAAATATGCTGAAATTGTTAGAGAAAAATCAGTTATGAGAAAGCTAATTGAAGCGAGCACTAGAACCATAGAGAGCATTCATGACGATGCCACAGAAGATTTACGAGTCATTCTAGATAAGGCAGAAGCAGATATATTTTCAATCGCATCAGACACAAAAAAAAATGAAGGCCTTATAAAAATAGGACCTATAGTCAATGAAATGGTCGATTCTATTTATAATAAGAAAAATAGTAATATTTCAGATTTCCTTTTAACAGGTTATTCAAAACTAGACGAAATAATGGGAGGCCTTCAAAACTCTGATTTAATTGTAATTGCTGCAAGACCTTCAATGGGGAAAACAGCCTTAGCCATGAATATAGCCCAAGATATTGTATTCAAACAAAAAAAGAAGGTTGGTTTTTTTAGTTTAGAAATGTCTTCACAGTCTATTGCGCTTAGAATGTTATCTTCGTTGAGTACTGTTGAATTTTCAAAAATAAGGACAGGCGATTATGAATCTTCAAATGATGATACTCGAGCGGTTACTCAAGCTATTGATATGATGCAAGATTGTTCATTATATATTGATGATACAGGCAGCATTACTCCAATGACTCTGCGCTCAAGGGCTAGAAGAATGAAGCGTGAAACTGGGATAGATATGATTATTTTAGATTATTTACAGCTGATGACATTACCTGAAAAAAGTGAGAATCGAGTTAATGAAATTGCATCAATTACCAGACAGCTTAAAAGTTTGGCGAAAGAATTAGATCTGCCAATAATTGCACTATCACAATTAAACCGTAGCCTAGAGCAGCGTAATGATAAACGACCTTTCCTGTCTGATTTAAGAGAGTCAGGGTCTATTGAACAAGATGCAGATGTTGTTATGTTTATTTACAGAGACGACGTCTACAATCCTAATTCAGAAGATAAAAATGTGGCAGAAATAAATATAGCTAAGCATAGAAATGGACCAACGGGCACGGCAAAATTAACTTTCTTATCACATTGCACAAGATTCGAGGATTATCACCCTCAGATCTTTGAAAATACTGATAATCTGTAAGCTATTCCTCGAGTAAGTTAAGTTTATCTGGCTTATTTTCCCACTCTTTAGCATCATCAGGAGCTGGTTTGGCCTCGGTGATTAATGGCCACTTTTTCGATAATCTATCGTTAATCTCCAAATATTTTTTATCTTCATCTTTTAAATCATCTTCAGATAATATTGCATTTATTGGGCACTCTGGTTCACATAAACTACAATCAATACATTCTTCTGGGTTTATTACTAGAAAATTCGGGCCTTCATGAAAACAATCAACAGGACAAACCTCGACGCAGTCTGTATATTTACATTTAATACAATTTTCAGTAATTACGTATGTCATGTGATTATAATTTTATCATAAGAGATGCTAAAAAACATTTGTTTAGGAATTATCAATTTTTAATTTAATTTCACTTATTAAAATTAAATAATGATACTATAAATATCGAAACTTTATGATATAAAGTGTTTGGATTGAATATCTGTAAATTAAAGATTGAAGATTATATGCATTTTTATTAATATCTTGTCATTATTCCTCGGTAGCTCAGCTGGTAGAGCGAGTGACTGTTAATCACCAGGTCGGCGGTTCGAGTCCGTCCCGAGGAGTAAGTCATAAATCTGTCAACAAAATATTCTAAGTCAAATAAGATAATAAGTTTGATACTTTATAATTTAAGTGCGGAATGAAGTCTTTGCATAGCATCTTTTAGAGAGTCCATATCAATGGCTATAGAAATCCTTATATGACCTTCAATGCCGAAAGCACTACCCGGGACAACGGCTACTTTAGCTTTCTCTAGGATATATAATGCTAGTTCTGAATCGCTTGATATGTTGCTGTTCAACTCTATAAATTTTTTAAATGATGGGAAAACATAAAATGTACCATCAGTTGGCTTACATTTGACACCTTCAATTTTATTAAGCTCAGAAACTACATAATCATGCCTTTTTTTATACTCATTATTCATCATTGGCATTTCCTCACATGTATTTGATAACGCAGAGCATGCCGCAGCTTGTGAAACCGAACTAGCACATGATGTACTTTGAGACTGCAGAGTTTTCATTTTTTTTATTATCTCAGAATTTCCAGCTGCATAACCTATTCTCCAACCTGTCATTGAATAGGCTTTTGACACTCCATTTAGTATTATCGTTCTAGATTTTAATTCTGGACAAACATTTAAGATGTTATGAAATTTCTCAGAGCCCCAATGTATGTGTTCATATATATCGTCTGAGGAAATAAATACATTATTATATTTTTTAAGAACTTCAGATAATTTAATTAGCATCTCAGTATCATAGTACTTTCCACTGGGGTTATTTGGACTGTTAATCATAAATAGTTTTGTACGTTCCGTTATAAGAGATTCAAATTTATGCATGTCTATAGAAAAATTATCTTCATAGTTCGTAGATAACATGATCGGTTTGCCACCCGAATACTTAACCATATCCGCATATGATACCCAATATGGCTGCGGAATAATCACTTCATCTCCATCATCTATGATGACTTGCAGAAAATTAAATATCGATTGCTTGCAACCTGCTGAGACAATTATTTCATCAAGATTATAATCCAGGTTATTCTCATTTTTAAATTTGCTTACTATTGCTTTTTTTAAATCTGCAGTACCATCTACTGCAGTATATTTAGTATCGCCCGCATCTATGGCTTTTTTGGCATCTTCTTTTATATATTCTGGTGTATCGAAATCAGGCTCTCCAACAGTTAGTACTATGATATCTTCACCTTGATTTTTAAGCTCATTTGCCTTTGATGTAAGCGCCATAGTAGACGACGGTTGGATTAATTTTATACGATTTGATAATTTCAATAGAGTTCCTTTAAAAAGGCTATGATATCATGAATGAATATATAGAGTGAGAAAATTATTTTGAAAAGACTTACGATAGAATCAAAAATGAAGCCTAGCGGTGATCAACCCAGAGCGATAAAGGCACTGGTTGACGGCATAAAAAAACAACATAAACATCAGACTTTATTGGGAGTAACTGGTTCAGGAAAAACATATACTATGGCAAATATCATTGCCCAGACGAATAAAACTTCATTAATTTTAGCTCCTAATAAAACTTTAGCTGCCCAGCTATATGCAGAGATGAGAGAATTTTTCCCAAAAAATTCAGTAGAGTATTTTGTTTCATATTATGATTATTATCAACCAGAAGCATATGTTCCTGTATCCGATACTTTTATTGAAAAAGATGCATCTTTGAATGAGCACATTGAACAGATGAGGTTATCAGCTACAAAATCTTTAACTGAACGTAAGGATGCTATCGTTGTTGGCACAGTATCTGCTATTTATGGACTCGGTGACCCTGAAACATATTTCAAAATGATATTACATATAGTAAAAGGGGACATAATTAATCAAAGAGACATTTTGAGAAAATTAACTGAATTGCAATATACAAGAAATGATCTAGAATTACGCCGTGGATCATACCAAGTTAAAGGTCAAGTAATAGATATATTTCCTGGAGATTCAGAAAAGCATGCAGTTAGGGTAGATCTATTTGGTGATGAGATTGAAAATATTTTTTTATTTGATCCCCTCACCGGCGATATTGTTAAGCAGTTAAATAGAACTACTATTTATCCGAAGACTCACTACGTAACTCCCCAGAACATTATTGATGATGCAATGATTAAAATACGAAAAGAGCTTAAAGAGAGAATAAAATTTTTTTCTGATAATTCAAAACTTATTGAAGAGCAGAGAATAAGAGAGAGAACAAATTACGATCTAGAGATGATGAGGGAAATGGGTTATTGTTCTGGGATTGAAAATTATTCGAGATACCTCTCTGGAAGAGGTCCAGGTGAACCACCGCCATGTCTTCTAGATTATATGCCAAAAGACGGCCTAGTAATCATCGATGAGAGTCACGTAGGTGTTCCTCAAATGGGAGGCATGTATAGAGGTGATCAATCGAGAAAGCAAACCCTCGTCGACTATGGATTCAGGCTGCCTTCTGCAATGGATAACCGTCCATTAAAATTTGATGAATTTGAATCCTATGAATTTCAAACAATTTATGTATCTGCAACTCCTGGACCATATGAATTAGATAAATCACAAGATATTATTGAACAACTTATCCGTCCAACTGGTCTTGTAGATCCTGTGATTGATGTTAGACCATCATCGAGTCAAGTTGAGGATGTACTGTCTGAGATCAATAAAGTAATAGAAAATGGCAATAGAGTCTTGATAACAACTTTGACAAAAAAAATGTCTGAAAATTTATCAGAGTACCTTCAGGAGCATAACATCAAAGTAAAATACCTTCACTCTGATATTGATACTGTTGAGCGTGTTGAAATAATTAGAGATTTGAGAAAAGGTGAATTCGATGTTTTAGTTGGAATAAACCTGCTAAGAGAGGGTTTAGACATTCCTGAAGTTGAACTGGTGGCAATTTTTGATTCTGATAAAGAAGGCTTTTTAAGATCTGACAGATCACTCATTCAAACAATTGGAAGAGCTGCACGTAATATAAATGGAAGATGCATCCTCTATGGCGATGAGATTACTGGATCGATGAAACGAGCTATTGATGAGACGAATCGGAGAAGAGAGCTTCAAGTCAGTTATAATAAATCTAATAATATAAAACCTGTCGGTGTTCAGAAAGATATAAGAGAGGCTTTGGACGAGGATACTTATATTAATAGTGATTCGCTTGATAAACTTCAAATCCTAAGTAACAGCAAGAAAAAACTTACTAAGGTTAATAGTAATAATGTCACATCTATAATTACTCAGCTGGAGAAAGAGATGTATAATCATGCAAAGAATCTAGAATTTGAGGATGCTGCCAAAATTAGAGATCAAATTAATGACTTACAAGAAAAATACTTAATGTTGCCAAAAGTTAAAACATAATGGTTTTCTTGTCTATACATGTCTGTCATGCTAATTTACATAACTTACAGGCGCGTAGCTCAGCTTGGTTAGAGCGCCACCTTGACATGGTGGAGGTCGTTGGTTCGAGTCCAATCGTGCCTATATTTTATAGAATTTATGATTGTAGAGATTAATAATAAAGCATATCAAGCTAAAGATGGTGACATACTAGAGGATGTCATAAAGCAAAATTTTAAACAAAAAAACATCGTTGCTGCCAAAGTAAATGATAGGCTTACTGATCTCTCTGATTATATTAGAGATAATTCAAAAGTCGAATTAATTACAACTAATGACGATGATGGCTTGGATATTCTTAGACACTCCTGTGCGCATTTATTTGGACACGCCATAAAACAGCTCCACCCCGAGACACAGATGGTAATAGGTCCAGTCATCGATAACGGATTCTACTATGATATTTTGTCTAAAAATCCTCTTACTGAGAAAGATTTAACTTTGATTGAAAATCGTATGAGAAAATTAGCCAAGAAAAACTATCCAATTAGGCGAGAGGTAATATCTAAGGAAGATGCAATCGCTATATTTGAAGATAGGAAAGAGCCCTATAAGGTTGAATTACTTAAAGAAATCCCAGAAGATGAGGTGATCGCGCTTTATCATCATGAGGAATACATCGATATGTGTAGAGGTCCACACTTAACTAACACAAAGCATGTAACAGCTTTCAAGCTAATGAAAATTTCTGGGTCTTATTGGAAAGGCGATTCATCAAATCAAGCTTTGACAAGAGTTTATGGTACCGCATGGGAAACTCAAGAATCTTTAGATAGCTACCTAAAATCACTTGAGGAGGCAGAGAAAAGCGACCATAGAATTTTGGGTAAAAAGCTTGATTTATTTCATTTTCAGGAAGAGTCACCTGGTATGGTGTTCTGGCATGACAAGGGCTGGACTATTTTTAATCTAATTAAAGATTATATAACAGGCTATTTAAAGAAAAACTCATATAAGATTATCAATACTCCACAAATGCTTGATAAAAGCTTATGGAAGAAATCTGGTCACTTGGACAAATTTGGAGATTTGATCTTCGATGTTGGTTCTGAAAAAAAGGAATATGCAATAAAACCTATGAGTTGTCCAGGCCATGTTCAGGTATTCAACCAAGGGTTAAAAAGTTATAAAGATCTGCCTGTTAAGTATGCAGAATTTGGTTTTGTACACCGAAATGAACCATCAGGGACTTTGCATGGTTTACTGAGAATAAGAGCATTTACCCAAGATGATGCACATATATTTTGCACACCAGACCAAATTAAGGAAGAAATATCAATATTAATCAATACTATAAAAGATATTTATAATAAGTTTGGCTTTGATGATTTAAAGATTGAGTTATCTACACGACCTGACAAAAGAGTAGGGAGCGATGAAATATGGGATAAGGCTGAAAGTAGCTTAATAGAGGCACTGGAGGCAAATAACATCAAATATTTGGAAAATCCGGGCGACGGAGCTTTTTATGGCCCTAAAATAGACTTTTCTCTCAAAGATTCTCTCTCTAGAGTCTGGCAATTGGGCACTATTCAGCTTGATTTTTCCATGCCCGGTAGACTAGACGCATCATATGTCGACAAAGAGGGTAATAAAGATGTGCCTGTAATGATACATAGGGCAATTTTAGGCTCACTAGAGAGGTTTGTGGGAATATTAATTGAGCATTATTCTGGAAATCTCCCTTTTTGGCTATCTCCTGTGCAAGTAATGACATTAAATATAACTGATAAACATAGATCTTATGCAGAAGAGGTTAATAGTAAATTGTTAGATTATGGTATCAGGTCGGAATGTGACTACAGCAACGAAAAGATTAGTTATAAAATTAGAAATCATGCTATTACTAGGGTACCATACATGGTTATCGTCGGTGATAAAGAACTGGAAAATCAAATGATTTCAGTTAGAGATAGATCCGGTAGTGATTTAGGAAGTTTGAAACTTGAGGGCTTTGTTGACTTACTGAAAAAAAATATTTAACTGAATAGGAGAAAGATCATATCGAATACAAGAAGAATGCGGATTAATGACCGCATTAATGCACAAGAAGTGCGCTTAATATCATCAACAGGAGATCAAGTTGGTGTAGTTTCCAAAGAAAGAGCTTTAGAATTAGCAAAAAATGAAGATCTAGACCTTGTTGAGATCGTTGCTAATCAATCACCACCAGTTTGTCGAATTATGGACTTCGGAAAATATAAGTTCGAGCAATCAAAAAAAGCACACGCAGCCAAGAAAAAACAAAAACAAATTCAAGTAAAAGAGATAAAGTTTCGACCTGGTACTGAAGAAGCAGATTATCAGGTAAAACTTAAGAATTTAATCAAATTTCTTCAAGGTGGAGATAAGGCTAAAATTACTATGCGTTTTAGAGGAAGGGAAGCTGCTCACCAAATAATCGGACGTGAGTTTTTAGAGAGGGTTGAAAAAGATCTATTTGATTATGGCGCTATCGAACAAAAACCCGCATTTGAGGGTAGACAAATAGTGATGGTTATAGCACCGAAGAAATAAATAGGATATACTACCGGAAATATCAGGATAGAGTAAGCTTATGCCAAAAATGAAATCACATAGCGGTGCCGCAAAACGTTTTAAAAAGACGCCATCCGGGAGTGTCAAAAGAGGTCAATCTCATAGAAGCCATATACTCACCAAGAAGAGCACTAAAAGAAAAAGACATCTAAGAGACGATGTAGTCATAAGCCCCGCTGACAAAGCTGCGATCAACAGGATGTTACCGTACTAGGAGTTTGAGACATGGCGAGAGTAAAAAGAGGTGTAATTGCAGGAGCAAGGCATAAGAAGATTTTAAAACTTGCAAAGGGCTATAAAGGTGCACGCAGCAGAGTTTTCCGTGTTGCTAAGCAAGCCGTTATAAAGGCCGGTCAGTATGCTTACAGAGACAGAAGACAAAAAAAGAGACAATTTAGATCTCTATGGATTACAAAAATAAATGCAGCTGCACGACTTAACAATCTTTCATACAGTAAATTCATGAACTATTTGCATAAATCTGAACTAGAAATTGACAGAAAAGTTTTAGCAGATATAGCTGCAAATAATCCTGAGAGATTTTCTAGCATTGTTAAAGCAGTAGTTCCTAGCTAAGATACTAGTTCGTTGTGAAAATAAATCATACTGATTTAGAAGACCTACTAAAACAAGACCTTGAAACATGTAGCAAAGAGCATGACCTTCAACAAATTAAATCTAAATATCTTGGAAAAAAAGGCCATGTCACAATTTTATTTTCCTCTTTGAAAGATATTCCATCTGAAGAGCGAAAAGCGTTTGGATCTGAGCTTAATAGTTTAAAACAAGTTATAACAAAGTTAATTGATTTAAAATTTGATGATATTAAAAGAAGCAGAGAAATTACTCAAAGATTAGATTTAGATACTCCTGCAAGACATCATCAATTCGGATCTCATCATCCAATCTCTCTAGTAATAAGAAGAATCGAGAAGATATTTTCTAGCTTTGGTTTTGAAACTCACGAGGGACCTGAGATTGAGACAGAGTACTATAACTTTGAATCTTTAAATATTGCCGATAACCATCCAGCACGTGATATGCATGACACATTTTACTTTGACAGCAACATTCTCTTGAGAACTCACACATCCTCTGTCCAAATACATGCTATGGAAAATCGATCAGCACCACTAAGAGTTTTGGCACCAGGTCGAGTTTATAGATGTGACTCAGATCCAACCCATTCACCAATGTTTCACCAAATTGAAGGCTTATGTGTTGATACCGATATCAGCTTTTCCAATTTGAAATGGTTGCTGAATGATTTTATATATAAGTTTTTCGAATCAAAAAAAATAAAGACTAGATTTAGACCATCCTATTTTCCGTTTACAGAACCATCTGCAGAGATGGATGTAATGTTTAATGGAAAGTGGCTAGAGGTACTTGGCTGTGGCATGGTCCACCCTAATGTTTTGAAGAACGTAAGTATCGATCCCAAAAAATATTCTGGACTTGCATTTGGATTAGGAATAGAGAGATTTGCAATGCTTGCATATCAGATTAAAGACTTAAGAGTATTTTTTGAAAATGACATAAATTTCCTAGAACAATTTGAGAACTTGAGAGAGTCATGAAAATAAGTAGCAACTGGTTATCAGAGTTCATTTCTTTAAATAATAAAACTATTGAACAAGAGCTAACACAGCTAGGTTTAGAGGTTGATACAATAAGTAAGAATAAGAATGATTATATTATTGATATCGAATTTACTCCTAACAGGGGAGATTGTTTATCTGCTTATGGAATTTCAAGAGACCTAGCAGCCTTTAAAAATAAAAAAATAAAATTGCCACAGGCTAGCACTTTTAGCCATCAAAGAAATAATAACTATATTAGAAAAGTAGCACCTGATATATGTCCAGAATATCGATTTATGCCACTGTGTGATGTTGAACTGAGATCAAAATCCCCTAAATTCATTACAGAAAAATTAATAAAATCTGATATAACTCCGGTGAATATTATCGTAGACATATCAAATTATGTAATGATGGAGGTTGGTCAACCGACACATGCTTTTGATATTGATAAAATTAATGGCAAGCTTAGTATCATTAAAAGTAAGAAAGATCTGACTTTCATAGGCATAAATAATAAACAATACAATATCAATAAAGGTACACCCGTTATTGTAGATGACGATGATGTCATACACGCGTTACCTGGCGTAATTGGTAGCAAAGAGTCAATGGTAGACAATGATACAAAAAATATTCTTTTTGAAAGTGCATTTTTTCTTCCCAATACCGTTAGATCTTTATCAACAAAATATAGAATTCAAACTGAATCTTCATATAGATTCGAACGAGGCGTAGATTATAAACTTCAAGAATTCGCTCTCTCTAGAATTCATCTTATATTGAGTTCATATATTTCAATTGGTAAGTGCAATCTAAATAAAATAAGTTATAAAAGTCCATTGACTAAAACTAACTCATTTAAATTTGACTATAAATTATTTAAGAGAATCTTAGGTATAGAATTACAAAGCAATAAAGTTAAAGCGATTTTGTCTAATTTAGGATTTATTTTTAAATCTGATAAAGTCATTGTTCCCAGCTTTAGATTTGATGTCACATCGAATTATGATTTAGTTGAGGAGGTATCTAGAATTATTGGTTATGATAATATTCCTGAATCACCTCTAAGCACTAAGATAAGTTTGACTAACAAACGCTATACTTTTCAGGACAGACTCATAACTCTAGGTTATAAGGAAGCAATAAACTTTACTTTCATCGCAAAAAATTATTCACATAATAATGCTCAATTGGAGTTAAAAAACCCTATTTCAAAAGATAAGTCAGTTATGCGTGATTCGCTAATACCAGGTCTACTGAAAAATATACAATATAATCACAACAGAAAACATAAAAGTATTCAGTTATACGAAACTGGAAAAATTTATATAAAACCTAAAAGCAAGATTTTTGAGATAAATACTATTACAGGTGTATTATTCGGACTCAGATCTAGTTCTGACCTAGTTAGTAATCAGTACAATTTTGGCATAGATGATTTAAAGTCACATATTTTATCTGTAATACCTAATTCAACATTTGACCTAAATAGTGGGTCTACTTACTTTGATGATGTTAATTCATTCAAAATATTACAAAATAACAGGGTAATAGGCGAGTGTGGGCTTATACGACCAACCTGCGCTCAAGATTTTGCTATCAAAGGAGCAGTGCTTGCATTCGAAGTTAATGAGGATCTTATTTCAGAATCAAATAAAGTTACATTTAATGACATTTCGCAGTACCCAGCAGTTTATAAGGATATTACATTAATCACTAATATCGATGACAGTCTATCTAGTGTTATTAAAGAAATGAACAATAATGGCTATAAATATATGAAAAGTATAAGAATTAAAGATATATTTATTTCTAAAGATAAATTACAATTGGATAATAGGAACGTTACTTTGGAGATATGTCTTCAGTCTATGGATAGAACGCTGAATGATGAAGACATAAATAAATCAATCCAAAGCATAACAACTGATATTAAAAAACTATATAAACTTAATATACAAGAAGCATAATGACAATCACAAAAGACTCTCTCGTGGAAATGGTACACAACGAGATTGGCCTAAATAAAAGAGAAGCAAAGGAGCTTATAGAGTCCTTTTTTGAGCAAATAAAAAAATCTTTAGAGGAAGGTAATGATATTAAGTTATCAGGTTTTGGAAATTTCAACTTAAGAGATAAAGCCCCTAGGCCAGGAAGAAACCCAAAAACAGGTGAGGAAGTCACGATATCCTCAAGAAGAGTAGTAACATTTAAGTCTGGCTTAAAATTAAAGTCAAAACTAGAAGGTTATGATGGAACTGAATAATTCAGTAGAAATACCCAATAAAAGATATTTCACAATCGGGGAAGTTTCGAAAATAACTAAAATCAAGACACACATTTTGAGATATTGGGAAAAAGAATTTGATGCACTTGAGCCTACCAAAAGGACAGGCAATAGAAGGTATTACTCTCAAAATGATATTTTAACCATTCTTAAAATTCAGGAGCTGATCTCTATTCAGGGATTTACGATTGACGGCGCAAAACAAAAGATTAGCTCTTCATCTGAAAATTTATCACAAGATAATCAAGCTCTTTCTTTAATAAAAAAAGATATACAAAAAATTATAGATGTTCTTGATAAATGAAGATATTACATACTCACCTCAATTCAGCTATCGTGAGTATGAAGTAATAAAACAAAATAATTTTAGATATTACAAAATTAAGGATAAGTTGGTTCCGAGTGTAACTTCCATCCTGAGATTGTCTAGACATAACCAAAAGGATACATTTTCTGCGAAACAGGCAGATTCTTTTGAAATAGGTAATTTGATGCATAGTTATCTTGATAAGTATATTAAAAAAGAGGAGATAAAAACTGAAGATTCTAGCAATTCAAAAATTGCTTTGCAGCTGTGTAAATCAATAATTGATAATATTTTTCCTTGTATCGACAAGTTTATAGCCTCTGAGGCAACTATTCATGAGGATTGTAACTATGCTGGGAGACTTGATCTGCTGGCTGAAATAGATGGTAAACTTACAGTGGTTGACTATAAGTCATCATTTCGAAAAAAAAGTTCTTATCAGATTGATGAGCATTTTCAACAACTAGCGGCCTATGCATCTGCACATGACAAAATGTTTAATACAAAAATTGAGAGAGCTATGATATTTGTTGCATATAAAGATACTTTCGAGCACGAGGTCTTAGAAGCAGACTCATCATCATTGAATACCTATAAAGATATGTGGATAGATAAGCTTCAATATTATAATGATATATCGCAATGAGTAAAATAGTAGATCAAGTTAATGAAATTATAGAGCAAACTAAGCTCAACAAGATAAAGCTGGATGAGCTAAGGGGGTTAGTTTGACTATGATGCGCTCGATAATAAAATTACTGTTATAACAGACAAGCTAAATGATCCTGATATATGGAACGATAGGGCAAAAATAACAGTTTTAAATAAAGAACTGAAGAGTCATACTTCATTAAAATCCACTATAGATGAAATATATTCAGATATAGATTTAATATCTTACACCCTTGAGACAATATTGGATGATTCATCACATGATGATGAAAAACTTTTAATGGAGATGTCAGAGCTACATAAATCTGCTACGTCACGTCTTGAAAAGCTCTCATTTACACAACTCTTTCGGGGTGAAAATGATGACGCAAATGCTTATATTGATATTCAATCTGGATCTGGAGGCACAGAGGCACAAGATTGGGTTGCTATGATCATGCGTATGTATCTTAAATGGATTGAAAAGCACTCTTTTACATCTGAAATCACAGAAGCTAGTGAGGGCGAAGTCGCAGGCTTTAAAAATGTCACGATTAAAGTGAATGGAGACTACGCTTATGGTTGGCTTAGAACAGAAACAGGAGTACATCGTTTAGTTAGAAAATCACCATTTGATTCAGGTAATCGCAGACACACGTCATTTGCCTCAGTTTTTATTTACCCTCAAGTTGATGATTCATTTGAGATAGAGATTAACCCATCTGATCTTAGAATCGATGTTTTTAGAGCAAGTGGAGCAGGCGGGCAACATGTTAATACGACTGAATCAGCTGTTCGTATTACTCATCTACCTACAAAAATTGTTGTTCAGTGTCAAAATGATAGATCTCAACATAAAAATAAAGAATCAGCCATGAAACAGTTACGTGCTAAACTATATGCACATGAGTTGAATAAAAAGAATGAAATTAAAACTCAAGTTGAATCTGAGAAATCAGATATAAGTTGGGGTAATCAGATAAGATCTTATGTTTTGGATGATTCAAGAATTAAAGATTTAAGAACAAATTTTGAAACTGGAAACACTCAATCTGTTCTCGATGGTAACCTTGATGATTTCATACAAGAAAGCCTTAAAAGAGGGTTATAAATGTCAGAAGAAAATAAATTAATATTAGAAAGAAAGAGAAAATTACAGGCGCTTTCAGAATTGACCGCGCTATATCCTAATGATTTCAAGCGAAATACTTCTGTCCAGGAACTTGTGGCTAAATATGGCGATAAAGCTAAAGAGGATTTAGAAGGAGAAGATGCTTCATATTTAATAGCAGGAAGAATACTAACAATTCGAAAAATGGGAAATTCAACTTTTGCGAATCTACATGATGATTCAGGAAAGATACAACTATTCCTTTCAAAAAATGGAACAGGCAAAGAACAATATAGTCTCCTTGATCAAACAGATCTGGGTGATATAGTTGGCGTGAAAGGTGTAATATTCAAAACAAAAACTGGTGAACTTACTCTTAACGTAAGTGAGTACAGAATTCTCTCTAAATCATTGAGACCACTACCTGAAAAGTATCATGGATTATCTGATATTGAGATAAAATATCGACAAAGATATTTGGATTTGATGATTTCTGAGGAATCTAAAAATGTCTTTAAAGATCGAATTAAAATAATCTCATTGATAAGGAAATACTTCGAGGATAATAAATATTTTGAGGTTGAAACCCCGATGATGCATCCAATAGCTGGTGGTGCAGCAGCAAAACCATTTATTACACATCATAACTCTCTAGATATGGAGCTTTATTTAAGGATAGCGCCCGAATTATATTTAAAACGATTGATAATTGGAGGATTTGAAAAAGTATTTGAGATCAACAGAAGTTTCAGAAATGAGGGTCTATCAGTGAAACACAACCCAGAATTTACTATGATAGAATTTTATGCTGCGTTCGAAGACTATCATTATCTAATGAACTTTATTGAAGAGTTATTCAAGTCACTATTTGATTCTCTCGGTTTTAAAAACACTGTGACATATCAAGAACAAGCTATAAATATCACAAAAAAATTTGAAAGGATAAACTTCCATGACTCTATTATTAAATTTTGTGATTCGATCAGTTCAGAGAATCTAAATGACTACAGTTATCTTGAGAGCTATTGTAAAAATCATGATATTGAAGTATCAGTCAAAGATTCACTGCATAAAACTCAATTAGATATCTTTGAGAAAAAAGTTGAAGGTAAGCTTATTCAGCCAACATTCATAACTGAATATCCAACAGCAGTCTCACCACTATCAAGACGTGTAGATAGTAACCCTGAGATTGTTGAGAGGTTTGAATTGTTCATAGCTGGAAGAGAAATAGCAAACGGCTTTTCTGAATTAAACGACCCGATAGACCAGTCAGAGAGATTTCATGATCAGTTGGCCACTGATGAAGAAAAAATGAAATATGATGAGGATTTTATTACAGCGATGGAATATGGTATGCCTCCAACTGCTGGAGCAGGAATAGGAATAGATAGGCTCGTGATGCTTTTGACTAATTCAGCATCAATTAGAGATGTCTTATTTTTTCCTTTAATGAAGCCAAAAAATTAACTAATTAATTCTTCTAATTTATTAAAAAATTGATCTGACTCTTTAAAATCATATTTATATTCATTATACAAAATCGAAAACATGTTTTGGTTAATCTCTAAGATTATTAAATCTCCATCAAGTCTATAAATTTCAATTTTATTATCTACCGATTGGTATTCAGCACTCACACTGTCTAAACGATTTTCAATTAAACTTATAATGTCATGATTATTTAACATCACAAAGCTTATTCGCATAGCCTATGTATTTTCGAGGTGTCAATTCTAGAAGTCTACTTTTTTCATTTTCCGGTATATGTAGGTTTGTAATAATTTTCTCAATTACTCCCTTATCAACTTTCTTGCCACGTGTATATTTTTTGAGATATTCATACGAGTTTGATATATGATATTTTCTTGCAACCATTTGTATGGGCTCGGCTAATATTTCCCAACACTCATCAAGATCGTCATTAATTTTTTGTTTGTTGATATCGAGCTTACTAAGACCTAATGAAATATTTTTATATGCAACAATTGAGTATGCGTATACAAGACCGATATTTCGAAGTACAGTTGAATCTGAAAGATCACGCTGCAGTCTTGATATCACTAGTTTATTAGAAAAATAATTCGATATGGCATTACTCATTCCAAGATTTCCCTCAGCATTCTCAAAATTTATTGGATTAATTTTATGTGGCATCGTTGAGGAACCAATTTCACCTTTGATATTTTTTTGAGTGAAGTAGTTTTTCGAAATATATGCCCAAATATCCTGTGAGAATCCAATTAAAATTGAATTTATATGATTAATTTTATGACATAAGTCAGCTATATAGTCATGTGGCTCTATTTGTGTAGTATGACTGTTGAATTCAAGCTTTAAACTATTAACGAACTTCCTCATAGTATTTGGCCAATTTACTTTTGGATATGTGACACTGTGGGCTGAATAGTTTCCAGTAGCCCCATTAAACTTACCTTTGATTTTAATATTATTAAGATCATGTATTTGAGCATCTAAACGCCTATAAAAATTAATAAACTCTTTGCCCATGGTAGTTGGTGAAGCTGGTTGTCCATGAGTATGAGATAGCATAGCTATATTTTTATATTTTTTAGCCATTGACTTAATTGCTCTTTGAAGAATATTAGCTTGATAGATCAAAAGATCTCTTCCTTCTTTAATCATGAGAGAATAGGCAATGTTATTAATATCTTCCGAGGTACAGCATATATGAATGTGCTCTTTATATTTATTTAGTAAATTATTATTTTTGATTTTATTTTTTATGAAGTATTCAACAGCCTTCACATCATGCTTCGTAGTATCTTCGATTTTTTTTACACTCGATGATTCTTTTGAACCAAAATCTTGATATATGTTCCTGAGTTTCCTAGTCTGCGATTCTGAAAACTTTGGTAAAGATTCAATACTTTTTTGATTAGATAAAAAAATGAACCATTCAATTTCAGCTTTAACCCGCATTTTAATCAAATTATGTTCAGAGAATATTTTATTTATTTCCTCGCATAGACCACTATATCTTCCATCTGTAGGTGCAGAAATGTTGAGATTATAATTTTTCATATTAAACAGGTTTTTAAAATGGTATTATATCATAGAATTAGTTTTAATTATATTTACTAAGTATATGAAAAAAAATAATTATAGGATTGAAACAGACTCCTTAGGTAAAGTTAAAGTAGCAAGGAATGCACTCTATGGAGCACAAACTCAAAGGGCAATAGATAACTTTAAAATGAGTGGGATTACTTTTGATCCTGCATTCATTCAAGCATTATCGAATCTAAAAACTGCTTGTGCAAGAGCAAATGCTAGCTGCAAGGTCTTACCAAAGAACAAAGCCACCTGTATCTCATCAGTTGCTAATAAGATCTCGTCTAATATACATGATTTCATAGATCACTTTCCGGTTGACATATTTCAAACTGGCTCTGGGACAAGCACAAACATGAATATGAACGAAGTAATATCCAATATTGCAAAAAGAGATTATAAAAAAGACGTACATCCTAATGATGATGTAAACATGTCGCAGAGTTCAAATGATGTCATACCAACAACCATCAATATATCTAGTCTTACAATGAGTAAAAGTCTTTCAATGTCCATTAATTATCTTTGTGATTCATTAAATGCTAGATCAAAATCTTTAGCTCACATCATAAAATCGGGAAGGACTCATCTAATGGACGCGGTACCCATTTCTTTTGAGCAAGAGCTAAATGTCTGGGAAGAGCAGGTAAGAGCTTCTCAATCACAAATAGATTTATCATGTGAAGAAATATCATACCTTCCTATTGGTGGTACTGCCATTGGTACAGGAATAAATTCTCCTAAAAAATTCAATAAGAATGTTTGTCAAGAGTTGAACAAAATATACAGTGAAATGAAGATAAAATTTAAGCCTCTTGAGATAAAAGGAGAAATGATGAGCTCTCAAAATCACATACTCACTCTGAGCTCTGCGCTCACCAGATATGCGTCTACTTTATTAAAAATTGCAAATGATATTCGATGGATGAACAGTGGTCCGATATCAGGACTCTCAGAGATTACTCTCAAAGCTCTTCAGCCAGGCAGCAGCATTATGCCAGGTAAAATTAACCCTGTTCTATCAGAATCTATAATGATGGCAGCAACCCAAGTCAATGGAAATCATAGTACTATCGTGCAAGCCTCAAGTAGTGGTAACTTCCAGCTGAATACCATGCTTCCCTTGATAGCCCATAATATTATTGAGTCATTATATCTTATGATAAATTCTACTTTTAGCATGATAGATCTTATTGATAGCTTTACAGTAAACGAGACTTCTGTTAACGAAAATTTATTAAGAAACCCTATAATTGCAACAAAGCTTAATCAAGTAATAGGATACGACTTAGCATCTAGGGTTGTGAAAGAGGCATACAGAACTAATAGCTCTATCTTCGATGTCGCTGAAAAAATGACCACTCTGACGAAAACAGAACTCATAAAGATACTAGATCCAAAAAAATTGATATAAATGAAAAACGGTAACATAGATAATATCTTTATCTACTGGATTTATTTTGTTTCTATAATTTTGATATCTATTTATATCCTTGAATCATTCGACTTCATATCAGGATTATTTAGAGAAGACATAAGTTATATATCATCTATCATTGTATCCATTTTTACGTTCTATTTGTTTCGAGGAGGATACCACTTATACAAACTTAGATATGCTATTAATAGTCTAATTCAAGAAAATTGTAGTTCAAATAATAATATATTCATTGAAATTTTAGATGAGTATAGATCTTCATTATCAAATACTTCAAATAACAAGTCTTTTCAAGAACAATTGAAATCAAGACTATATGAAATTGTGGATAACGGATTTTTTGTTGCTGACGTACTATTAAAACTTGGAATTGTTGGAACAGTGATCGGTTTTATTATAATGCTTAGCTCTTTATCAACCATAGATGAAATGAATTTATCAAAAATGAATAATCTCTTATTAAGCATGAGTAGCGGAATGAAAGTAGCTCTTTATACAACATTAAGCGGATTAATCTGCTCAATACTCCTAACTATACAAAATAATTATTTTGAGAATAAAATTAATAATTTTATCAGTAAGATTTTAAGTTCAGATGATAATGAGAAGAAAGACTAGAATTAGGACAGAGCCTTTTACCGACTTACTTTTTAACACATTATTGGGATTTACATTCTTATTTTTCATAACTGTACTTTTCATAAATCCAATATCTAAAATAGGCAATGTGAATATGAAAGCAGAGTACATTGTTACAGTTGATTGGAAAGATAGCCTCCCAGATGATGTAGATATTTGGGTACAAGATCCTAATGGTGAAACAGTTTCATATTTAAAAAAAGATGCTGGATGGTTACATCTTGACAGAGACGATCAAGGAATTGTGAATGATATTGTCACGATTGATGGAGAGGATATAATTTATCCAATCAACAGAGAGGTAGTCACCTTGAGAGGAATAATACCAGGAGAGTATATTATAAATTTATATCTCTATGAACATAAAAGCAAATTACCTGTGGATGTAAAAGTTATAATAGAAAAAGTGAATCCAACACTAAAACTAGTTTATGCTAATAATATAACATTAGCTGCGAAAGATACTGAAGTGACTGTAACTAGATTTTATCTTGATGAAAATGGCGAGTACTCATCAGGTGACAATCAAAAGAAAATATTGACGCCGTATAATTTGAAAGGCTTTTAAACTCATGGCTCTATACTTATATTTACTATTATTACTGGTTATATATGTTGTACTCATTCACAATTTTTTAAGAAATAAGAAGTTTCATTTTAAAATTATTATTGCTTTGAGTATTTCTCTTATTTTCATATCTTTATTTCAAAACATAAAAAATAATGAGGGATATGCAGTAAACCAAGACTTGCCTAAAAGTTTTTATATTTTGAATAGTTATATTGATGGTGATAATTTACTGATTTTGATTAAAGAAAAAAATAAAGAGCCCAGACTTTATCGAATGAAAAAGAACATAGAACTTAATAGGTTCATAAGAAAATATAATGGTCTAAAGAAAGACGGACAAGATGTTGTTGTAAAAAAGCATAGCTCATCAAATAAAGATTCATTAGGCATGTATATCGAGAGCGTTCAAAAGAAGTTGCCACCTAAGTAATTCATAGAATTAATCTTTCTTTTTTGTTAGAATACGGCAAATTCTATTCTAGAGGGAAAAATAATGTCAGAAAAAACAGAGATTTCTATAAATAATAGTAACTTTCGAATATTCAATATAAAAAAATATAAGATAAACCACCTGCCATATTCCCTTAGAGTACTTATGGAAAATTATTTGCGAAACGAATCAGATAATTCAAAATTTGAATCTATTATTGACAAGTTCATTAATTGGGATGGGACCGCTGATAAAAACACCGAGCTAACCTTTTATCCAAGTAGGGTGATAATGCAAGACTTTACAGGCGTCCCTGCTGTGGTTGATCTTGCGTCAATGCGTGATGCTATGAAATCCCTGGATGCTTCAAAATCAGATGCAGTAAACCCACAATGTCAAACAGACCTTGTTATAGATCATTCTGTTATGGTCGATCATTTTGGGACATCAGAATCAAAGGATTTAAATACAAAGCTTGAATATGAGAGAAATACTGAAAGGTATAAACTATTAAAGTGGGGACAACAAGCATTTAAAAATTTGCGTATCGTACCTCCAAATAATGGAATCATTCACCAGATTAATATTGAATACATCTCAAGAGTTATATATGAGAAAGAGGGCATGCTTTATCCTGACACGGTAGTAGGAACAGATTCCCACACAACTATGGTAAACGGCTTAGGTGTTTTGGGTTGGGGTGTAGGAGGAATAGAGGCTGAGGCTGCGATGCTGGGGCAACCGATACCAATGTTACTTCCAGAAGTTATTGGATTTGAACTCACTGGAGAGCTTGGACAGACAACTACTGCAACTGACCTGGTTCTTACAATCGTTCAGATGCTGCGCGAAAAGAATGTCGTAGGCAAGTTTGTTGAATTTTATGGCTCAGGTTTAGACAGTTTGACTATTGCAGACAGATGCACAATATCGAATATGGCACCTGAATATGGGGCAACTTGTGGGTTTTTTCCAATTGACTCACTTACCATTGAGTATCTAAAAATGACTGGCAAAGATGAAGAACATTTAAAAATTGTCGATAACTACAGTAAAGAGTGTGGATTTTTTAGAGATGACAGTCAAAATATAAAATATACAGACACACTGTCCCTAGATATGAGTAAAGTACAAGCTTGTCTATCTGGACCTAAAAGACCCCAAGATAGGGTGCTGTTATCTGATGTAAAGAAAATCTCTGAGAAAGAGATTAGCAATCTCAAAAAAACAGAAAAAACAAATGGAGTCATAAATGATGGTGACATATTGATTGCTGCAATAACAAGCTGTACCAATACATCAAATCCAAGCGTCATAATAGGCGCCGGACTTTTAGCTAAAAATGCAATTGAAAAGGGTTTATCTACAAAAGATTGGGTTAAAACATCTCTAGCTCCAGGATCAAGAGTAGTTGAAAATTACTTAAAAAAAGCAGACCTTTTGGATTCTTTAAACCAACTAGGTTTCAACATTGTTGGATACGGATGCACTACGTGTATTGGTAATTCAGGACCATTAGATGAAAAGTATGTAAAAGAAATTAATGACAGAGATCTTGTTGTTAGTTCTATTTTATCAGGTAACAGAAACTTTGAGGGAAGAATACATCCTGAGATTAAAATGAATTTCTTAGCTAGTCCAATGCTTGTTGTTGCATATGCCCTTGTTGGAAAAATCAATGTTGATATCAATCAAACAATACTTGGACAAGACGCAAAAGGTGTAGATGTGTATCTCAAGGACATATGGCCTTCAAATAGCGAGATAAACGATGTCATGGCAAAAACTATTGATGGGGATATGTTCAATCAATCTTATGAGAACCTATTTGATGGTGATGACAACTGGTCATCAATTCCAACTTCGAATTCCGATCAATTTGACTGGGATGAACAATCGACATACATACAGCCATCTCCTTTTTTTGGCGAGGGTAAAGACAACCATGAATTATTACCTACTATAGAATCTGCATATCCTTTAGTTATACTAGGTGATAGCGTTACAACAGATCACATATCTCCGGCTGGCTCTTTTAAAGATACTACACCAGCAGGTAAACACTTGATTGAAAAATCAGTTAACGTAAAGGACTTTAATTCATATGGTTCTAGAAGAGGGAATTTTAAGATAATGCAAAGAGGAACTTTTGCAAATGTTCGATTATCAAATAAATTAGTCCCAGAAAAAACTGGTGGGTACACTAAATATCTGCCAAATGGTAGTGAAATGTCTATTTACGATGCTGCACAGGAATACAAGAAAACTAATACTAATCTTATTATATTTGCTGGTAAAGACTACGGTTGTGGCTCATCACGTGATTGGGCTGCTAAAGGCACAAAATTGTTAGGTGTCAAGGCTGTAATTGCTGAAAGCTTTGAAAGGATCCATCGATCAAATTTAGTCGGTATGGGAATAATGCCGCTTCAGTTTAATAATGGCGATACTTTTGATTCTCTTGGCTTATCTATGGAATCATCTTTTACTATTGAGTCTATACATAAAACAGCAAAAACAGCTTTTATCATTGAGGACAATTCAAGCAAAAAATTCGAGGTTAAAGTTAGAATTGACACAGCTAAGGAATGGGAATATTTCGTTAATGATGGAATACTTAACTATGTCTTGAAAAAATTAGCTAATTAAACTAAAGCTTAACAGCCAACTCTGCAATTTTCTTTTTAAATATAAAGATTCTAAATTTAGAACCTCCAGATTGTTGCCATAATATATAAGACCTTATTGCACAAAGCAGTAAAGACCTTATCATAGCTGCATTTTTTTTATCTGTGAGATACTTGTTGTCGCCGTTAACTATAATCCGCGGTTCCACTGTACTAATAGTACTCAAATATAACTCAGATAAAAATAATGCATGTTGATCCAGATTATCCTCACTAATAGACAGAGATTGCTTAGTTAGTTCTGTTCTTAATTTATCAAGTACTTCATCTTTTTTGTTCATATTTTTAACTAATATCCCTATTGCTTCAAAATACCTTGAGACTTCTCCATCTCTTGAGAAGGCATCACCTACAAGCTGTCTCCTTAGAAAATCTAGTCCAGAGTTAAGTCTTTTTATGTTGATAAAAATATCTTCTATTTCCTCTGATGTTGTTTGATATACACTATTAATTAACGGTTCGATGATATTATTGTTAATTTCACCTTGCCATGCAATTTTCTTGATTTCACTACATGCCTGATATATAGCTCCCAGAGATATAGTTTCGTTTTTTAATTCTTGTTTAAACATTTTGATTTAACAACTCCACCACCAAGACAATGAGTATCTTGATACAAAACGGCTGCTTGTCCAGGCGCAATACCTCTCTCACTTTCTTTTAATGTAAGTATATATTTATTATCTATTATATTAAAATCACAATCTCTAAGCTTGCCTCCATGACGAAACCTAACTTTAATATTATTCTTTCCAATTTTTTTATTTATTAAGTTTAAATCAGATAGCTCAACATGACCTGAATAAACAAGAGGTGACTGATCTTGACTCACGTAAAGCTCATTCTTTTTTATATCTTTATCAATAACATACCATGGACTATCTGATGAGCCTTTCATTCCACCAATGTTAATACCTTTTCTTTGACCAACAGTATATTTAGTTAGACCATAATGATGCCCAATATTTTTATTTGTATTGTACTCGATTATATTACCTTTTTTTGGTTCAATATATTTGTCAATAAATGATGAGAATTTTCTTTTACCAATAAAACAAATTCCCATACTCTCTTTTTTATGATTCAAATTAAGCTTGAGATCTTTAGCAATTATTTTAACATCATCTTTGTTTAATTGTTCTAATGGGAATAGAGTGTTTCTTAACACATCTTGTTTCATCATATATAAAAAATATGTTTGGTCTTTGATAATGTCTTTTGGTATGTGCAACTCAGGATCTGAAATATTCTCTTTGCGCGCATAATGTCCTGTAGCTATCAAATCAAAATCTAGAGACATAGCATAATCATAATATTGTTTGAACTTAATCTCTTTATTGCAAAAAACATCTGGATTTGGTGTAAACCCTTTTTTTAGCTCATTGATGAAAGTCTCAAAAACGCTCGTCCAATATTTATCTGAAAAATTTACAAGATTAAGTTCTATACCCAAATGCTTGCATACTCTTCGGGCATCTTCATAATCCTCTTTGGAGGAACATTCATCACTATCATCCTCTTCCCAGTTTTTCATAAATATCCCATTAACCTCATAACCAGACTCTGTCAGGAGATATGCTGCTACAGATGAATCTACTCCACCTGACATGCCTACCGCTACTTTCGCCTTAGAAATTGTCATTATTTATCCATATCAACTATATTTTATTTAAATTGCTAAATCATGATAATAATTGGGCTATTTGATTTGTCAATTAATCTCACAAGTAGTATCATCAAGCCAATTATTTTTAAAGTCCAAAGAGGTAGCAATGAACAAGATAAGATCCGCACAAGATATTCAAAAAGATTGGGATAGTAACCCGAGATGGAAAAACGTTAAACGAGACTATTCTGCTGACGAAGTAGCTAAACTAAGTGGTAGCGTCAATATTGAATACAGTTTAGCTAAACAGGGTGCGGAAAAACTTTGGAGCGAGATTAATAATAGTGATTTTGTAAACGCTCTGGGAGCATTGACTGGTAATCAAGCCATGCAGCAAGCAAAAGCTGGTCTTAGAGCTGTTTACTTGTCTGGTTGGCAGGTTGCAGGCGATGCAAATACTGGAATGCAGATGTATCCAGATCAATCTTTATACCCAGTAGATAGTGTTCCTGCTGTAGTTAAGCGTATAAATAACTCATTGAGAAGAGCTGATCAATTAAATATAGCTGAGGGCAACCAACCTGTAGACTACATGCTACCAATAGTCGCAGATGCAGAGGCAGGTTTCGGAGGTGTACTGAATGCTCACGAACTTATGAAAGCGATGATTGAGGCAGGTGCAGCAGGCGTTCACTTTGAGGATCAACTTGCATCAGCAAAAAAATGCGGTCACATGGGCGGCAAGGTTCTTGTTCCTACGCAAGAGGCTGTGCAAAAGCTTGCAGCGGCAAGATTAGCTGCAGATATTTACAACACGCCAACCGTCCTGCTCGCAAGAACTGATGCAGAGGCAGCGAATTTATTAACTAGCGATATCGATGAGAGAGATAGGGAATTCACTACAGGAGAGAGAACATCGGAAGGTTTCTATCGTGTTGAAAACGGAATTGATCAGGCTATTTCCAGAGGTTTAGCATACGCGCCATATGCCGATTTGGTCTGGTGTGAGACAGGAGTTCCGGATTTAAATTTCGCCAAAAAATTTGCAGAAGCCCTTAAAAAAGAGCATCCTGAACAACTCTTGGCATATAATTGCTCACCATCATTCAACTGGAAAAAAAATCTTGACGATGCACAGATTGCAAAATTCCAAAAGGAGCTTGGTTCCATGGGGTATAAGTTTCAGTTCATCACATTAGCTGGATTCCATGCATTGAACTACAGCATGTTCGAACTATCAAAAGGTTATAATGCTGAGCAAATGACTGCGTACGTCAAACTTCAAGAAGCTGAATTCGCTGCTGAGAAAGACGGCTACACAGCTACTAAGCATCAACGAGAAGTTGGAACAGGGTATTTTGATTCTGTTACTCAAGTTATCACAGGTGGTTCATCTTCTGTAACGGCTCTTACAGGAAGCACTGAAGAAGAGCAATTTGACAAATAAGTAGTAAGGAGACTATCGATTGAAGCTTAACATCCCAGCTGATGGAGTCAAAATAGGTCATGATGGCACGAAACTCATTGTGCCAGATAATCCAATTATTCCATATATTATAGGTGATGGCATCGGTATTGATGTTACTCCTGTAATGAAGCGAGTCTTAGATTATGCAGTAAATAAGGCATATGGAAATGATAGAGAAATCAAGTGGTTAGAACTTTATGCAGGTTCTAATTCTAATGATTTGTATGGTTCTATTCTGCCAGACGAAACTCTGGATGCTATGAAAGAATACAGAATTTCTATCAAAGGACCACTTACAACACCTATTGGATCAGGTCATAAATCATTGAATGTCATGATACGTCAAAAGCTAGATTTATTTGCGTGTGTAAGACCTATAAAATATTTTCCTGGAACAAGCACTCCTATGGCTGAATCAGGAAATACGGATATGGTTGTGTTTAGGGAAAATACAGAAGATTTGTATTCTGGCATAGAATGGGAACCAAACTCCGAGGGTGCAAAAAAGATAATTGACTTCATAAGCAAAGAACTCGGGACCTCACCTTTTAGATTTGAGAATAACTGTGGAATTGGGATAAAGCCAGTCTCAGAAGAGGGCACAAAGAGACTAGTCAGAATGGCTATCGACTACTCATTGGAACTCAATAAGTCGAGCATAACAATTGTTCACAAGGGCAATATAATGAAATATACAGAAGGTGCTTTCCGTGACTGGGCTTACAATGTAGTTACTAGTGAGTACAATGGAAAAATACTTAATGATGGAACATATCTAATTGACAATAATAAGTTTAACACTGAACTCATCATTAAAGATTGCATTGCCGATAACTTCCTTCAACAGATCATTTTAGCCCCCGAGCAACATGATGTAATAGCAACACTTAATCTGAATGGAGACTACATATCAGATGCTTTGGCAGCACAGGTAGGTGGAATAGGTATGGCGCCAGGTGGAAACATTGGAGACGGTGTCGCTGTATTTGAAGCTACTCATGGTTCTGCTGAGCCATTTGCCGGAAAAAACAGGGTAAACCCTGGTTCTATCATTTTGTCAGGTGAGATGATGTTGAGATACTTGGGTTGGACAGAAGCAGCAGATCTTGTACTCAAAGGTGTCAAAGGAGCAATTAGAAACAAGCAGTTAACATACGATCTAGCTCGTGCAAGGGCAGGTAAAAGACTTATCAGAGTGAAGAGCAAAGATAAAAGTAGCCCTGTTGATGTTAAAGAGGAGATAACTAAACTTGTGCCGGGAGCTACACTCGTTTCAACAAGTGGCTTTGGAGATGCCGTGATTAATAACCTTTAACGGTTTTATTTGTCTCGAAAAATTATTCTACCTTTTGTGAGATCATATGGTGTGAGAGCAACCATTACTGAATCACCTCTCAATATTCTGATGTAGTGCTTTCTTATTTTTCCAGATATATGTGCGGTAACTACATGCCCATTTTCAAGCTCAACCCTAAACATTGTATTTGGCAAGGTTTCTATAACTTTGCCGGACATTTCAATCTGTTCTTTTTTTGTCATATATAATATATTGTTGTGTATTGTAACAAAATATTTATTTATATAAACCAAGATGTATAAAGCTATCTCTCACAAAGAGAAAAACAAACTGAAATTGTTAAATTTTACTCACCTCATGTCAATTTATGAGTCAAATTATCACAATTTCAAATCTTTACTTAAGCGAATAAAGACCAATAGCATCAGTTCGATTGAACATAGCTCTATTACCATAAGAGATATTCATCATGATAAACACACTCGTATTTTTAAGTTATTACATAGATTCAAATATCAAAATAATGAATCAATGAACACTTTCTCAATAAAACCGCATTTGATATTTTATATGTACAGTGACGCAAAATTATTGGAGGTTAAATCACTTAAAGAAAATCGCGCCTTTGAAAATTGCATTCAGGAAAAGATTAGACTCAATCTCGATCTATTCTATTGGATAAAATCATATGATAATCAATAGTTTAAAACATTAAATTAAATATCAATTCACTTTGAATATACTCTCTATATCATCTAATTCTTAGAATCATTCTAAGAGAACTTGAAAAATAGAAATTAAACCTTACAATAATAGTCAGGAATTAAGGAATCATTTTAGGAGGATGTAAAATGAAACTATCAGCAAAAGGAAGATACGCGATAAAAGCGTTGGTAAATATTGCGACAAATGAGTCAAGCACACCAAAAACACTGCTTGAGATCTCCAAATATCAAGGAATTTCCTTGTCATATTTAGAGCAATTGTTTTCATTACTAAGAAAACATGATCTTGTCAGTGGTGTTAGAGGTCCTGGTGGAGGATACAGGCTGAAAGATAGCCCCGATAATATAACCATAGCAAGTATTATCAAGGCCATAAACCCTGAAGGCGTCAGTGATATTGACCATGATAAGACCGATGATGTTGTATGGGATCAGTTTAGTAAAAAACTTACAAACTATCTAGATACAGTTACATTAGGCAGTTTGATTGACGAGACTAAGTCGAAATCTAGTGATATTGATTTAGAAGAGCTAACAAACTACTATCAACAAAACTAGAAATTTAGGTAACAACCTAATTACAGGGAGAAAACATGGCATACAGTGATAAAGTTCTCGATCACTACGAAAATCCAAGGAATGTTGGTACTTTCGATGATGGTGATCAAGTTGGGACAGGAATGGTAGGTGCACCTGCGTGTGGTGATGTAATGAAACTGCAAATCAAAGTCAACGATGACGGTGTTATTGAAGATGCAAAATTCAAAACATATGGTTGTGGATCTGCAATTGCGTCAAGTTCTCTTTTGACCGAATGGGTGAAAGGGAAAACGCTTACTGAAGCATCAATGATAAAAAATACAGACATTGCTGAAGAGCTAGCTCTTCCTCCTGTAAAAATTCATTGTTCTGTTCTTGCTGAAGATGCAATCAGTGCCGCTATTGAGGACTATAAAAGTAAGAAAAAATAATATTGCGATTAGATATTTATTTTAATACTATGTAAACATTAATCTACTTCAGGAGTGAATAAACATGGCAACTACACCTAAAACTATGTGTACAAACATTGGCAGTATGGAAAGAATGCTCAGAGTGATTGCTGGTATAGCAATCCTATATATGGGACCAGGACTTGGCTTAGGAATGTGGTCTCTTATTGGTATTATTCCAATATTAACTGGTACAACTGGATGGTGCCCACTTTATATACCGTTCGGAATAAGTACATATAAAAATCAGTAATACAAGATCTAATAGGCGTGTTATATTAGCACGCCTATAATGATTAAAAAGAAAAATAAAAAACCTCATTATTGGCTAAGAGCTATTAAGCATCTTCAGTCGAATGATCCTGTACTTTCAAGGATAATTAATAAACACAGATCAAGCACATATCTAACTTCTTCGAATTCTATTTTTATAACACTAACAAAAATAATAATCGGTCAGCAAATATCTATCGAAGTTGCTAATTCAATTGAGTGTAAGATTAAAAAGTTATTGGGAAAGATCAATCCGAAAAAAATTCTAGCTACCCCTGATCAGCATCTACGAAATTGCGGACTCTCTTTCAGGAAAGTGGCATATATAAAAGGGGTTGCTGAAATTATAAATAGTAAACCTAGCTTTTTTAGCAAGTTAGAGTTAATGGATGATACAGATGCGATAAAAGAACTTGTAAAACTTTATGGCATTGGTTTATGGTCTGCCGAGATGTTTTTGATATTTCACCTCAATCGAGAAAATATCCTGCCATTAGGCGACATTGGCTTAATCAATAGTTATTGTAAAAATTATAAAATCAATCGTGACGTATTCATAAAAAAAATTTCTAAAACCAGAAAACTATGGGAACCATATTGCACAGTCGCTACATGGTATTTATGGAGAGATATAGATGAAGATGTTGTACAATACTAAATATATCGCCACATCATGAAAATATTGGTTATTGGAGGAGCTGGATTTATTGGATCGCATTTGTGCGAGGCATATTCAGGTAAACATAAGGTAACTTCTATTGATAACTACATATCAGGTAAGACGGATAATCATATTGACGGCGTTGAATACATCAATTTAGATGCTGAAAATATATTATCATTGGATAAGAAGTTTGATATTGTATTTCATCTTGGTGAGTACTCCAGAGTAGAACAATCCCTAACAAAAATTGATTTTGTTCTAAAAAATAATATTTCACCAACATTAAATGTATTAAAATTTGCCAAAAAGTCTAATGCAAAATTAATATACGCAGGTAGTAGCACCAAATTTGCAGATGATGGTCAAAACAAACTTAAAAGTCCTTATTCCTTCTCTAAATGGCAGAATTCTGAACTTGTAAAGTTTTATTGTGAACTTAACCAAATGCCATATGCAATCACATATTTCTATAATGTGTATGGGGGAAGAGAAAATTCTCAAGGAGAATTTGCAACAGTAATTGCAAAATTTCTATATAGAAAAAAACAAAATAAGAAACTTAAAGTAACTAAACCCGGAACACAGACTCGCAACTTCACTCATATAGAGGATACTATCAGCGCACTGCTGTTGATAGCAGATAAAGGGCATGGAGACCAATACGGTATAGCGAACCCTAGACAATATACTATTAGAGAGGTTGCAGAAATGATATCTGATCAAATTGAACTTATTAATGAAAATGTCGCTAATAGAATGAGTTCAGAAATCATCTCAAAAAAAGTATTAGATCTCGGATGGAAACCGAATATTGAGCTTAGCGATTATATTAAGAATCAACTATGAGCAAAAGACTTGGCATTATCGGAGGCAGTGGTCTTTATGAAATACCCGACATAGATATATTAGAATCACATTCGTTAGATACTCCTTGGGGAGCCCCATCTGCATCAATTGCAGAATGTAAATACAAAGAACAGAGTTTTTTCTTTTTACCAAGACATGGTGAAGGTCATTCAATACCACCATCAAAAATTAATTATAGAGCAAATATAGATGCGTTAAAAAAATTGGGTGTAACAGATGTATTATCACTTTCATCTGTTGGATCACTTAATGAGGATCTATTACCTGGAGTTTTCGTGGTCATTAATCAATATGTTGATTTCACAAAAAACAGAGTATCAACTTTTTTTGAGGATGATATTGTTGTTCATGTATCTATGGCAAAACCTACAGATGAGAGACTTATGGAAATTTCAAGAGTTTGTCTGGAAAAACTTGGTATTAAATATAACTTTGGAGGTTCATATATTTGTATCGAAGGTCCTCAATTTTCTACACAAGAGGAATCAAGATTATTCCAAAATTGGAGGTGTGATGTAATTGGAATGACTAGTATGCCTGAGGCAAAGTTATGCAGAGAGGCATCACTTAGATATGTGAATATAGGAATGGTTACTGATTTTGATTGTTGGCATCCAGATCATGATAATGTTGAAGTTTCTAATGTTATATCTACATTGAGAGGGAATGCCGAGGCTGCTAAAAAGTTTATATTAGAATTCATCCTGGACTATTCTAAATCTACTTTAAAAAATAACTTGAATTCGTATGATTCTCTGGTTACGGCGAAAAATAAAATAAAAAAAGATACAGTATATAAATTAAAAAATATTATGCCTGATTTACTCAAGGATTTTACTAAAAACAAGTAGATTCAATTATTTTTATACCTTTTCTTTTTAGTTTATGCATATATAATAGTCATTGTAATTAAGCTGTTGTTCGTGAATTTTTTGATTTGTAGACCTTCTTAATTATTAATTAACTAAGGAGATTATCTTGAAAACAGGAACAGTAAAGTGGTTTGATACAACCAAAGCTTTTGGATTCATCAAACCTGATGAAGGCGATAAAGATATATTCGTACATCAATCTGATCTGATTGACGGAACAATCAGAGAAAATGATAAAGTTGAGTTTGAAACTGAAGACGGACCGAAAGGTATAAGGGCCGTTCAAGTGAAAACTGTCTAAAAATTCTTGAAAAATGAGTTTGTCTGATCAGATAAAAAATTTGATTAGGACTGGTAAAAAAGATGGATACATTTTGGAAGAACATCTAAATGAATGTATCTCATCTTTCTCTGAAACCGATCAAAATTATATTAGAAATACTATTGAGGGTTTTAAAATACAAATAGTTAGTTCTTATGATGACTACGATGAACTAAAATATCTATCTGGAAAAGATGCTATTGACTTTCTTCAAAATCTAACTGATGGAAAGTATAGTGCTTTTAAAAAAGATGAAGAAAATAATTAGCATATCTCGTGAATAGAAAAAAACAATTGTATATTCTTGCTGTTGATTTAGATAACACGCTAATTAAAACAGATATGATATATATAGGAATCAAATTTCTTCTACTCTATAGAATATACCTATTACCAAAATTAATTTTATTATTTTTGTTTAAAGGTAAAACATACGCTAAGAAATATTTATTCGATATCACATCATATTCACTCGAAAATATAACATTTAATCAATCTGTTATAGATTTCATTACGAACAATAAAGAAAAATATACACATACAATACTGATATCAGGATCATACTATAAATATGTTGATGCTATTTCAAAATATCTTGGATTGTTTGACTTTTCTGTTGGTACGACTCTAGAGACGAATATGATCAGCAAGAATAAAATTAGGTATCTAAAAGATAAATTTGGTGATTTGATATTTGATTATATTGGTGATAGTAAAAAAGATATACCGATCTGGGAAACTGCGAGAACAGCATATGTTGTCAATAGTGGAAATATAACTAGCCAACTCAAGCATATTAAGTACAAGATCATTTGCTAAGTCTACACTGTGTTATACATGTTCACTATGTTACTATGATAAAATACGGAGGATATTATGGACAATAATAAAACAAATGAAGTAATGGAAATACTAAATAAAATTATGGAATATGAATTATCTGGCGTGGTCAGATACACTCATTATGCATTGATGATAACAGGAAGAGATCGATTGAGCTTAACTCAATTTTTTAAAGACCAAGCGAGTGAATCCTTACTTCATGCACAAGAAGCAGGTGAGATAGTAACTGGTTTGGGTGGTCATCCATCACTAAAAATACAAATCATTGAGGAATCGAATAAGCACTCAACAATTGACCTGCTTAATGAGAGTTCGGAACATGAGAAAGAGGCAGTGGGACTCTATAAGATTTTGCTTGATATTGTAAAAAATGAAAGTATTTACATAGAGGAATACGCAAGAGGAATGATTAAAGCAGAGGAGATGCATGCTATAGAGGTTACGAAAATGCTTAAGGACTATGCAGATGCATAATTTTAATGAGCAACGCGAGACCCGGCACATACTTTTTTGTTTTATCAGCAGGGTCTATAGCCGGAGAGTACCTTTTATTTGTTAATGGTGGTTTTATCTTCGGTTTGTTATTCGCTTATGGTCTGCTTCAACTAGTGAAATGAAAGATAGAAAGGGATTAATATTTGGATTCATTGATCGAGAAAAGCCTATGACTTGGATCATAGCAATCATTATTTTTATGCTTGTTGTTCCTCTGCTTGTAACTTTCGCACTTTATTATGGCATGCAATGAACTGTGTAAATGAAAATCCTCAGTTTATGAAAGACACTACAAAGCATAATTAATATGGATCCATTAACACAAGGAATAGTAGGTGCAGCCGCAGCTCAATCTTTAAGTAAGAAGAATAACATTATAATAATTACTCTACTTGGTTTTTTAGCTGGTCTAGCACCTGATATAGATATTTTCATAAGATCAAATGATGATCCTCTTTTATTTCTCGAATATCACAGACACTTCACACATTCATTATTATTCATTCCACTTGGAGGTCTTATTTGCTCTATTGTATTTTATTTTATTTTTACTCGCCGTTATCAGCTTACATTTGGAATCACATATCTATACTCAACACTTGGATATGCCACTCATGGAATTATTGATTCACTTACAACATATGGAACACAATTACTCTGGCCATTTGCCGATACTAGAATCGCATTCAATACGATATCAGTAATAGATCCATTATTTACACTTCCGATAGTATTTTTAGTTATACTAGCGATGCATAAAAATAAAAGCTCATTCGCAACATACGCGATCGTTTGGGCAATATCATATCAATCTATTGCATACATTCAAAAAGAAAGGGCAGAGAATGTTATTGAAAGATATGCAATAAGTCAAGGGCATAAACTTGACAGTATTGAAGCCAAGCCAAGCTTCGGCAATATTATATTATGGAAGGTGATTTATACTTATGAAAATAATTATCATATAAATGCAGTGCGACTTGGTCTTAAACCTAAAATATTTTCTGGAACTTCTATTCAAAAAATTGATATAAAAAGAGACTTCACTTGGTTAGACAAAAATTCACAACAATTCAAGGATGTAAAAAGATTCAATTGGTTTTCGAATGGATACCTAGCTTTTGATCAAGAGAATAAAAATATAATATATGATATAAGATTTTCATCTCTACCAAATAGCGCTGAAGGTCTCTGGGGAATCAAAGTAGATGAGAATAAAAGAAATGATTTACATGTTGAGTATATAACTAATCGTAATAGAAGTGGCAGAAGATTTTATGAGTTGCTTGAGATGATATTTAACTGATATACGAGTATTTTTACAAATGAATAAATTTATAAATAGTGAGCTAAATAAGGCTATGCAATGAAAAAAGATCTTATTATAATCTTATTTCTTATAATACCTTTCCTTTATATTATTGAACAAGTTATCAACTATAAAGAACTAAGAAGAAACCATGATGTCTATCATCATGATATGCAAGTAGAGATAAAAAAAGAATCTCTATGGGGCACTACTAAGTACACTGCATGTACTGATAAAAATGCATTCAAAATCAGCTGTAAAGATTTTAACGAAAAGGATCAAAACAAAAAGTTTGATATTGCCATCATAGGTGATAGCTTTACCGAGGGCCTAGATTACGATAAATCATTCGTTGGCTTGATCGCTAATCATTTGGACGATCATAAAATCGCTAATCTTGGAGTATCATCTTATTCACCATCAATTTATTATCATAAGATAAAATATTTACTAAGTAATGACTATAAATTCAAGCATATAGTTGTTTATGCAGATATTAGCGATATTCAAGATGAAGCTATTTATATCGAGTCAGCTAGCGGAATAGATAATAATCATATTCTTGATAATAGGACGTTTCAACTGATAGAAAAGGATTTATATAGAGAAATAAAAGATTTTTTTAAAACTCATTTCCCATTTACATATATTCATCTAAGAAAAGCCAAACAGACTTTTACAGAGAATGAACAGCCTTATAATGCTCTTGATAAAAATAATATTATTTTTAAAAAAGATTTTCATCGTGGATCTTGGACATACAATCAAGAATTATTATTTAGAAATAAACTATCTGTAAAAGATATGATGAACAAAAATTTGTATTATATGGAGCGTATCTATAATCTACTAAAGACAAATAACATTGAGTTATCTATTGCTGTCTATCCATGGCCAAGCCAAATACTCTGGGATAAAGCGGATAATAATCATGTACGTCTATGGAAAAATTTTTGTAATGATAAATGTTATATGTTCTTAAATAATTATGAAAACTTTTTTAAAGAAGTTGATAGGACAGATCGTTGGTCAGTAATCGAGCGATATTATATCTTGAATGATGTACACTACAACAGCGAGGGTAACCGCCTAATTGCTGAGAATTTCATTGAAAATTTTTACTCTAAGTCGCAAAGCAGCAAATAATTTATAAGATTAATCTATATTGTTCATTTTTTTTAAAGCTCGAATTTTTTCTATCAATATCACTGATAAATCATAGTTATACCTAGGTCCCGGATGTCCTGGATCACCCCAATATCCGCATTTTTTATAATCCTTATAAGTATCTTTGTGAATTAAATTTGAAGGAATATCGATACCACTATTCTTGAGTTCTAGTATAAAAGCTCTATAAGAGGAACTGCTCACATTTTTTAACTCATAGTAATTCCAAGTGGGAATAAGTATCATTTTACTTTTTAAATTATTTGTCACAAATTCATTAGTTTCATTGATTACCTTTATCATCTTTTGTGTATATTTCTTTTTTGCATAAGCCTGATTTAAGAACGTTTCTATCTCAATATGAGATTCATATTCTTTTTGAATCTCATTAAGACATTTAGACTTCGCTGCTTCTTTATATGTAGCTTTCGTATAGTTCACATGATGATCATTATTCCTATTTTTAAACATACTAGCTACTACATAAATAGATTTAAGATATCTTTGAAGGAATAGTTTTATTTGACTTTCTGTATCAGTATTAATTTCATTGTATCGAACAATCACTTCATCATCATTTCTAAGCAATGAATACATCCCAGTACTTGCTAATGTAATGTCATTTTTCGTCAGTTGATATAATATCAAATCATATTTATTTATTTCTAATTGTTTTATAACATCAAAGTAATCATAAATATTATATCCAGGTACTCCATAGTTAGTTATTGTAACATTTGTAGATTTTTGATCTAAAAGATATGCCAGAGTATTATCAGTAGCCAAAAAATTACCAAATGCAACTGAATCACCAACTAAAGCAATATTATAATCATCAAGATTATCATACTCTCCCTTAATGTCGCTCTTGTGCATCCTTTGTCCATCTTTTATAACAAGACCTTCACTTATCCAGTCATCAATTAGAAAATGTTTAGGTCGTGCATCATTATTACTATCTAAATAAAGTGATTTATGAGGCAATATGAAACTTCTGAATAAGACTTCAATAAAAAATAATATCAGTATTATATAAAATAATATAATAAGTACTTTTTCTATAAAAATATTCTTAATCAAGCTCATAATCATTCTGATATTGATTCTTGAGTGATGAATCTTGTTCTTCTTTATATAAAATAAAATTTTCTATAACAAGAATATCTAAATCTGTACCCATGAAACATCTGAAAGCATCTCCTGGTGAACAGACTATTGGTTCGCCTCTAATATTGAATGATGTGTTTATTACAATAGGGCAACTGGTTCTGTGATGAAACTCATTGATTATACCATAATACATAGGATTTAAATTTTTATGAACTGTTTGTACTCTAGCTGTATAATCTACATGAGTTACTGCGGGGATCTCTGATCTTATTTGATTTAACATTTCTAGACCTGTACATTTTTTATTTCTATCAAACGAAATCCTTTTCTGTTTATTCACATGTGCAACCATTAGCATATAGGGACTTGTCTTGTCTAACTCAAACCAGTCACTTTTATGCTCGTCAAGAATACTTGGTGCAAATGGCCGAAAACTCTCTCTAAATTTTATCTTTAAATTAAGTTTCTTTTGCATAATTTCTGAACGAGGATCAGCTATGATACTCCTGGAACCAAGTGCTCTTGGACCGAACTCCATCCTACCTTGCATTAACCCTATTGCTTTTTGTTCACAAATACCATCAACTACTTTAGTTATTATTTGGTCCTCATCAAGCATGTGATATTTAGCATTACATTTATCCAGTGTTTTATTAATTTCATTTTGTGAGTATTTTGGACCTAGGTATGCACCTTGCATCATGTCTCGATTAGAATTATCCCTTTTGTTTTCATAATGTATGAACCAAGTAGCTAATGCCGCACCTAATGCTCCACCAGCATCACCCGCTGCAGGCTGAATATAAATATTATTAAAAATATTTTTTCTTAATAAGACTCCGTTTGCAACACAATTTAGAGCTACTCCACCAGCAAGACACAAGTTACTTTCACCTGTTTCTTTTGCTATGGATGTAACCATTTTAACGAGAATTTCCTCAGTCACATTTTGTATGGATGCTGCGATATCCATATCTTTCTGCGCCAAGTCAGTCTCAGGTCTCCTTGGTGGCCCATGAAATAAATTATGAAACTTACTGTTAGTCATAGTCAAACCTGTAGCATAATCAAAATAACTCATATCTAGATGAAAAGAGCCATCATCAGCAATATCAACTAAATTATCTTTTATGAGTTTTGTATACTTAGGTTCACCATACGGAGCTAGACCCATCATTTTATATTCTCCTGAGTTAACTTTGAAACCTAGGTAGTATGTAAATGCTGAATATAAAAGACCGATTGAATGTGGGAAAAATATTTCTTTTATCACATCAAGTTTGTTACTGTTTCCTATAGCAAGCGATGTTGTAGCCCACTCCCCAACACCATCAAGAGTAAGTACCGCAGCATTTTCAAATGGTGAAGGATAAAATGCACTTGCGGCATGCGAGAGGTGGTGCTCTGAAAATAGCAATTTATTTTTCCAGTCAATTTTGTCATCAATCTCCTCTAATTTCTTGATAAGATTATTTTTTTGAAACAGTTTATCTTTTACCCAAATGGGCATAAATTGTCTAAAACTTTTAAAACCACGTGGTGCAAATGCCAAATATGTTTCAAGTAATCTCTCAAACTTAAGGAATGGTTTTTCATAAAATACGATATTATGTATTTCAGAGAGATCTATTTTCGCCTCTGCTATACAGTATTTAATAGCATTCGATGGGAACGATTTGTCATGTTTTTTTCTTGTAAATCTCTCTTCCTGTGCAGCAGCTACTATGACATCTTCTTTTATTATGCATGCAGCGCTATCATGATAATACGCTGATATACCTAAAATATACATAACCTAGAACACAGTGTATATAAATGGAGCAATTACCGAGCCTTGAGCAATAATAAGCAAACCACCAAGTATTATCATGATTAAGATGATTGGAGTTAGCCATAATTTTTTTCTAACTCTAAGAAAAATTAGTAATTCTCTAATAAATTCCATATTTATAATTAAAATTGATTTTTAAACGAGGTTTGACTGCCCTTATTAAGTTGTCTTTTTCTCCAATAACTATCGGAATTTTTATTAAGTAGTTTGAGTTCATCTCTGCCAATTATCTTCAAAAATATACTTATAGGAGTGAAAATAACAAAAAAAATAGATCCGATTACAATAGGACTAACGATATATCCTAGTAAATACCCAAGAGTCATCCATGCCTTATTGACTGGAAGCAGAAGATCTGGTTTGAGGTAGGATAGAGTTAAAAATATCAGTCCAGTAGTGAGTGTTATCACTGAAATCAATGGATAATCATATATAAAAAGCACAACACTCAATATCGTAAGGATTATAAAAAAGAATATTCCAATTTTTTTATTTGAGGGCAGTGGATATCGGTTAGTCATCAATAATTTTTTATTTGTATTACACGATGGTACCATAATTTAGAATTTAACCTTACAAAAAGTACCAACATTAGATTATTTGTTAGTTCTAGTTGTGAAAGTCAGCTTTTAACATTAATATAAGACTTTATTATGAAGATAGGTGTACTAAAAGAGAATAGGACAAACGAGAAAAGAGTCGCACTTACACCCTCAACAATCAACAAAATTAAGAAACTCGGTCATGATGTCTGCATTGAAGACAATGCAGGAGAACTATCCAATTTTTATAATAGTTCTTATGAAGAAGCAGGTGCGAAAATATTAGATCAAAAGGATATTTTCCAGTGCGATATCCTGTTAAAAATCAACAAGCCTGACGCTGATGAGATTTCGAAGCTAAATTCAAATCAAACACTCATCTCATTTTTTAGCCCAGCCACAAATACTGAATCTCTTAAAATGTGCAGTAAAGATAGTTTAAACATATTATCTATGGATTCTGTTCCTCGTATTTCTCGCGCACAAAAAATGGATGCATTATCATCAATGGCGAATGTGGCTGGATCTAGAGCCGTCATTGAAGCCGCACACTATTTTGGGCGATTTTTTGGTGGTCAAATTACTGCAGCTGGTAAAATCAACCCAGCAAAAATCTTAATCATCGGAGCAGGTGTGGCAGGATTGTCGGCCATTGGTACAGCAACAAGCTTAGGAGCCATCGTAAGAGCATTTGATACTCGCCCAGAAGTTAAAGAACAAGTTGAAAGTTTGGGTGCACAATTTTTAACTGTTAATCTTGATGAGGATGGTTCTAGTACTGATGGCTATGCAAAAGTCATGAGCAAGGAATTTATCGCAGCAGAGATGGCCCTTTTCAGAGAACAAGCTCGTGATGTTGATATAATAATCACGACCGCACTTATTCCTGGCAAAGAAGCACCTAAACTTATAACAAAAGATATGGTTGAAGTTATGAAGCCCGGATCTATTATAGTTGATTTGGCATCGCAGCAAGGCGGTAATTGTGAGCTTTGTGAAAAAGATGCTATAGCAGAGCATAATGGTGTAAAAATAATTGGGTTTACTGATTTACCATCACGCCTTCCATCTCAATCGAGTGAACTTTATTCAAACAATCTATTTCATATTCTTGACGAACTAACTCCAGCTAAAGACGGAAAGATAGATATTAATATGGAAGATGACGTAATTAGAGGAATGACCGTCGTTAAAGATGGCTCAATAACATACCCACCACCTAAAATTGAGGTATCAGTTGCACCTAAACAAACTGAGAAGAAAGTTGAGCCTAACGTAAAGCCAGTTGAGAAGAAATCATCAGTTATACCTGCAGCTCTTGCTTTAGCATCGTTATTTTTAGTAGGGGCGTTTGCACCCGCATCTTTTATGAACCATTTTACAGTCTTTGTATTGTCATGTTTTGTAGGCTACATGGTTATCTGGAATGTTACAGCCTCACTTCATACACCACTTATGTCTGTGACCAATGCAGTTAGTAGCATCATCATCATTGGGGCAATCACACAAATATCAACAACGGACACTATTTCATTAATACTCGCAAGTGTAGCGATATTCATAGCTAGCATAAATATATTTGGTGGTTTCGCTGTCACTAAGAGAATGTTGGGAATGTTTAAAAAATGAATTTAGAGATATTAAACATGGAGGTTGTAAGAGCACTATACATTGTCTCTGCTGTATTATTCATCTTAACTCTTGGTGGCTTAAGTAATCAAGAAACATCAAGGAAGGGCAACTTGTACGGAATCAGTGCCATGCTTATTGCAGTGATTGCTACTTTCCTAGGTCCACAGGTATCGAGTAATTATGGACTTTTGATTATTTTAATTCTACTAGGTGGTTCTATAGGATTAGTATTGTCAAAGAGGGTTCAAATGACAGAAATGCCAGAGCTAGTTGCAATATTACACAGTTTAGTTGGTATGGCAGCAGTTCTAGTCGGTCTTGTGAACTTTATAAATCCAACACAAGACTACATAGGTGTAGAGAAGACTATACATTCGATAGAAATTTATATAGGAATTTTTATAGGTATGGTCACATTTTCTGGTTCTGTAATCGCTTTTGGAAAACTAAGTGGAAAACTTTCTGGTAATCCCTTAATGTTGCCTGCAAAGCATTATCTAAATCTAATCATGGTGCTTGCTATAATTTATTTTGGACATGGCTTTGTATCTTCTGCAAATATAGAGAGTGCTTATTTGCCACTCGCTATAATGCTGACCATATCTTTCTTTTTTGGTATACACTTAGTTGCTTCTATCGGAGGTGCAGATATGCCGGTAGTAGTATCAATGTTAAATTCCTATTCAGGATGGGCAGCATCAGCAACAGGCTTTATGCTAAGTAATGATCTGCTAATTGTAGTGGGAGCACTAGTAGGAAGCAGTGGAGCAATACTGAGCTACATTATGTGCAGAGCAATGAATAGAAGTTTTATATCAGTCATTGCTGGTGGTTTTGGAACTGAGTCTACTACAGTTGCGACTGCGAATACAGATCAAGGCGAGGTTCAAGCAATTGATATAGATGAATTTAAAAATATGATTACCTCATCAAAAAAAATTGCAATCATTCCCGGATATGGTATGGCTGTAGCTCAAGCTCAATTTGTAGTAAATGAAATAATAAATATTCTCAAAACAAAAGATATAGAAGTAATATTTGTCATCCATCCTGTTGCAGGAAGAATGCCAGGTCATATGAACGTACTTTTAGCAGAAGCACAAATTCCATATGATATTGTTTATGAAATGGAGGAGGTCAATGATGATTTTGACAACATTGACTTATCAATCGTAATTGGCGCGAATGACATTGTTAATCCATCCGCTCTTGAGGATCCAAATAGCCCAATAGCTGGAATGCCGGTTATAGAGTGTTGGAGAGGGACATATACTGTGGTCATGAAGAGAGGTATGTCTACCGGTTATGCTGGTGTAGAAAATCCACTTTTCTTTAAAGATAATACTAGGATGTTATTTGGTGATGCGAAGGAATCTTTATCACAAGTTTTAACTCTAAATAACTAGTCTTTTGAACAATTACTATAAAATTATGAATACTATTGTCTTCGTAATAGTATTCATCTACTTTTTGGTAGGAGTAAAATGTGGCTTTGTATCATGGAGTTGTTAGAAATTTATATGACAACATTGAAGCCTTCAAAAACAGGGTGACCAATATAAATATCTTTATGTTGTCCTGCATTCTTATGGGCTAATTTAAAAGCTTCTGACTTGGTCCAGTTAATGAAGTCTTCTTGAGTATTCCATGTACTATGAGAAGCATACAGTGTACATTCTTCATCTTGTTCACCCTTTACTAAATTAAAATTAATAAAACCAGCAACATTCTCTAAGTGTGTATCTCTATTTTTCCAAATATCCTCGAATTCACTCTCTCTGCCTAGAACAATCCTAAATCTATTCATTGCTATGTACATTTACTTCAAACTCCTAAATCTTAAATAAGTTAATTGTTGTTTTTTTTAAATTTAAATCTTGAGATTATTTTTTTTTCCATCTCCCAAAAATAATCAAACTCACCAAATAAGGTTCCAATTATAATTAATAGAACTTGATAAACTATGAGAATGGATATTATTGACATAATGATATTATCGAGATGTAAGAAAATTGAAATATATTCAGAAATGACTAATGACAAAGACCCAGTAATTCCAAAGACTACGAATACAATAATTAACTGATAAGTCGAGGTGACTTTGAATATTTTTTTAATTCTGTCCATATTATGTGAATATTATCAAGTTTAAATAAACCATATCAAATTTATGTTATTCTTATATCTTATTAATTATAATTATAGACTGATTTAAAAATAATTATGGATAAATCTGAAACTGATTTTAAAACTTGTAATAACTAACAGACTTACTGACAAGATTGTTTATCAAAAAGAAGTAGGTCAATACGGAGTTATAAAAATAAGCGACTAGCAATTTTAATATGCATTAAATTCTGTTGGAGGCGGGGGGAATCGAACCCCCGTCCGAGAGCACTCGGCCATTGGTACTACATGCATAGTCTTTAATTAAATTTTGCAGCAATGCTGGTTAAAGACAACCTACATAACTACTAGCTTGTTTTAATTTAATAGCTCACTAACAAGCTTATGAACTACGATCTTATCATTATGACCTCTGTTTAGAGCATATAAGCCTACTCTAAGAGAGGCTAGCGGCAGTTAGGCTGCTAGAGCTAAAGGTTTATTTTCAGCGTTTATATATTTTACAGCAGTTTAACGAGTTACTATCAGCTCGACATGCACCTCCGGTGTCGCAACCCACGTCGAAGCCGGTCGCCCCCTTGAGATAGCTTATTTATACATAATTTAGAAAAAACAATCAAATTGTATTACTATATTCATACAGAAAGATGCAATATTTCTTTACAAAAAATCACCCAAACAAGCAAAAAAATATCAAGCAGTATGATGTATTCCGAGTGGTTTCTCTTGAATCTCTAACTAAAGACCGCTTGATGAAATTCTCAAAGGTCCTTGATGCTAAATATTTAGAGAGACTTTTCAACGTAGACTGTTCATATTGCGCCATAACTTACAGATCTGGCTTTAATTCACCCTGGTCAACTAAAACAAAAGATATCCTTGATTCTTGTTTAAGTTATACGGCTTATCAAATTGAGAGATTTAAACTATACCAGCTACCCAAAAATAAAAATAAGCATAGTTTTGACTACGATCAGATGACTGAGACCTTTCTACCGTCTTTGCTAGCTATTAAAAAATATTTAAATTCAAAAAAGACCCATAAGAAACAGCCGTATAAGACGATACCTATTAATAAAATAAAAAATGTAAATATAGATATGGGTTTAGCAATGAGTAATTCAGAAATTGATTATCTTGTAGGTATTTACAAAGTATTAAAGAGGAATCCGACGGATGTTGAATTAATGATGTTTTCACAAATCAATTCTGAGCACTGTAGGCACAAAATATTTAATTCAAAATTTTTTATCGAGGGAAAGAAAAAAAATAAAAGTCTGTTCGCTATGATTAAATCAACCTATAGAAATAATCCTGATGTAATATCTGCTTACAAAGATAATTCTTCCATAATAAAAGGCAAAACAATTAATGAGTTGGTAATCACTAAAAACTTAAAATATAAAAATATAAAATCACCTGAAAATTATATTATCAAAGCAGAGACTCACAATCATCCAACTGCAATATCCCCATATTCTGGAGCAGCAACAGGTTCAGGTGGTGAGATAAGAGATGAGGGCGCTACTGGAAGAGGCTCATCACCTAAAGTAGGATTTTGTGGATATACTCTATCGAATTTAAATATTCCTAGATATAAAAAAAAATGGGAAATGAATTCTTCATCGTACCCTTCAAGAATTAAAACATCATATGAAATAATAATTGATGCTCCTATAGGTGCTGCAAGATACAACAATGAATTTGGAAGGCCAAATATTTTTGGCTTCTTTAGAACCTTTGAACAAAAAACAGACAAACACTCGTCATTAGTAAAACTTGGATATCATAAACCAATTATGATTGCTGGAGGCATCGGGTCTATAAATAATAAACATACAGCTAAAAATATTTTACGTAATGGTGATCTAATAGTAATTCTTGGTGGTCCCTCATTTAGAATTGGGATAGGTGGTGGAGCAGCCTCGTCTATGCAATCAGGATCAAGCTCTGAAGCTTTAGATTTCGCATCTGTACAACGAGATAATGCAGAAATTCAAAGACGATGTCAGGAAGTTATAAATGCTTGTACTTATCAAAAAGATAATCCTATAGTCAGTATTCATGATATTGGTGCAGGAGGATTATGTAATGCAGTTCCGGAGATAGTCAATGACTTTGGAATGGGTGCGATCATTTCTCTTGATAATGTTACTAACGCAGAGGAGAATATGTCCTCACTAGAGATATGGTGTAACGAATCTCAAGAGAGATACGTGATAATAATCAGAGAAAAGGATTTAGCTGAATTAGAAAATATATGTATACGAGAAAATTGCCCTATGTATGTAATAGGTTCTGTAACATCAAAAAAACACCTAAAAGTAATGCATGGATCAGAAGTACCAATAGATATATCCATGAGATATTTACTGGGTAAACCACCTATAGCTCCTATTAAGATTAGCGAATCTATTTCGACTGATACCTCGGATAATTTTGATTATCCATCATTATCGTTATGTATAAAAAATGTTCTTCAATTACCATGCGTTTCAGACAAAGGCTTTTTAGTAACTATTGGCGATAGGTCAGTATCTGGTTTAGTGGCTCGTGATCAATTAATAGGGCCAAATCAAGTCCCTGTATCAAACTTTTCTATCACTAAATCTGATATTAATTCTTCTTCAGGACAAGTATTAACAATGGGTGAGAAGCCAAATATAGCATCGATAAGCGCAACTAATTCTGTAGAGATGGCGTTTGGTGAGATTATTACAAATCTATCTTCTGTATACATTGGTGACGTCAGTAAGATCAAATTATCTGCAAATTGGATGGCTAATTCGTCTGAAAAAAAAGAACTTTTCAATTTATATCAAGCTGTTGAAAGACTATCTCAGGTTTGCAGGAAAAGTAATATAGTTATTCCGGTTGGCAAAGATTCATTATCAATGTCAACAAAGTGGGGTGAAAACTATTCTAATGAAGTTAAGAGTCCACTAAGTTTAATACTCTCTGCGTTTTCATCCATAGATGATGTTGATAAATATGTTACACCATATACAAATAAGAAATCACAATTATTTTTAGTTGACCTTGGGAGAGGGAAGGACAGAATGGGTGGATCAGGACTAGATCAGACTCTATCTTATACTAATCATGAATCACCAAATATTAATAAGTTTGATGATTTATTGAATTACTATAAATTTACTCAAGAACTTGTAATAAAAAACTTATTGAATGCGTATCATGATAGATCAGACGGAGGTCTCATTACAACATTAATAGAAATGGCTTTCGTATCAAACATGTCGGTAGATTTGAAAAATATTTCTAAAAAATCTAATGTAGAGCTTATTAGATTTTTGTTTAATGAAGAGCTCGGAGGTGTTTTTGCAATAGATAAGAAATGTCAAAAGGAATTTATTAAACTGACACAGAAATATAATTTAGAGGCAATTACACATGATATTGGTGAACTTTCAAAAAAAGATAAACCAATATTTAAAATATCATCATGTAAATATTCTGAGCCAATATCTAAATTAAGAAAATATTGGAGTGAATTATCGTATTTGATTCAATCAGAGAGAGATAATAAAAAAACTGCTTTATCAGAATATAAAGCAAAGATTAAATCGCATCAGACTAATCAAGATAATTTAACTCCAAAGTTACGCTACAGAGTATCTAATATCAGTAAGAGATATATAAATAAAAAAAATAAACCAAAAATCGCGATATTTAGAGAACAAGGTGTAAATGGACACAAGGAGATGGCAAATGCATTTAATTTAGCAGGATTTGATTGTTATGATGTAAACACTAATGATGTAATAACTAATCCTGCATTACTCGATGGCTATCATGGTCTTGTTGCATGTGGCGGTTTCTCTTACGGTGATGTGTTAGGTGCAGGACGTGGATGGGCAAATAAAATTAAATATAATCATAATGCCTTAAATTCTCTTTCAAAGTTTTTTTCTGACAAGAATAAATTTACGCTTGGAGTATGCAACGGTTGTCAAATGTTATCAAACCTAAAATCTATCATACCTGGTTCTGAGCATTGGCCTGAATTCATAAAGAATAATTCTGATCAGTTTGAAGCAAGACAAGTTCTAGTGAAGATTCCAAAATCAAATTCAATTCTATTTAAAAATATGGAAAAATCTGTATTACCAATAATCGTCTCCCATGGAGAAGGAAAAATATCTATCAAAAATAAATCTAGTATCAAAAAAGCTACAATGCAATATGTTGATGCGACTGGGAAGTACACAGAGGAATATCCTTACAATCCAAATGGGTCACTAAATGGTGTTACAGGTTTTTGTAATAATGATGGTAGAATAAATATAATGATGCCTCATCCTGAAAGATTAACTCATATAAATAATTTTTCATGGGCCCCTGAGGGATGGAAACTTTCTCCTTGGCTTAAACTATTTAATAATGCAAGGGAGTGGATTAATTAATGTCGAAGTATTGCCTAAAAGAGAATCATGTAACTGATGAAAAGCTTTTTAATCAAAGACGGGCTATTATAAAATCATCTTTAGCATTCTCATTATTAACATTTTCAAATTTATTATTTTCAAATGATAAAAAATTAATTTTTTCAAAAGATATGAAATATAGCACTAATGAAGAGACAAATACATTCAAGCAAATAACCTCATACAATAATTTTTATGAGCTAGGCAGTGGTAAACGAGACCCAATGATGAATGCTGAAAAACTCAATACTAATGATTGGACTGTATCAATTGATGGTGAAGTCAAAAACAAAGTTATCTTAAATAAAGACGATTTTATTAATAAGTTTCCATTAGAAGAAAGAATATATCGTTTAAGATGCGTTGAGGCATGGTCGATGGTAGTACCATGGATAGGATTTGAATTAAATCACATAATAAAACTTGCCGAACCTACATACAAAGCAAAATATATTGCCTTTGAATCTGTATATGATCCTGAAAATTTGCCAGGCCAAAAAAGAAATATTCTTGCATGGCCATATAGAGAGGGATTGAGATTAGATGAGGCAAGAAATCCATTAACTATTCTGTCTGTAGGCTTGTATGGACGCATTCTACCTAATCAAAATGGAAGTCCAATTAGATTAATTGTTCCTTGGAAATATGGCTTTAAAAGTATTAAATCAATAACAAAAATAAGTTTTGTCGAAAAGATGCCTGATACTTCATGGAATCTTGAGGCTCCAAATGAATATGGTTTCTATTCAAATGTTAACCCTTATGTATCACATCCTAGATGGAGTCAGAAGAGAGAGAGAAGGATAGGTGAATTTAGAAAGAGAGATACACTCATGCATAATGGTTATGCAGAACATGTTGCTCAATTGTATGAGGGCATGGACCTGACTAAATATTTCTAATTGTGCTAAATATATTTTTACTTCCATTAGCTATTTTGATCAGTTATATATTTTTATATGATGAAATAATCAATAAAACAAACTATGTAATAACATCGACGGGTTATATAGCACTAGTCTATCTTGTTATCACACTATCTTTACCTCTTCTTAAAAATAATAGCCTTAAGGTTAAAACCAGGTTATTTGGTATATCAGCTTTCTATTTTTCTATGATTCATTTTATATTATATGTAATCGATAATAGCTATGACCTTGTGTTCATTATGGAAGATGCATTATTTAGAAATTATATTATTGTTGGATATCTAGCTTTAATATTATTAATACCTATGTATTTAACGTCTTTTAAGTATTTTAAAGATAAAATTAAAGAATGGAAAAAATTACATAAGATCATATACGTGGTTTATTTTTTTATCTTAGTTCATATCTATTTTATAATTAAAGCAGATTACTATTACTTGATACTTTTTAGCTCGATATTTTTAGTTATAATTATTTTCAAGAGATATAATATTTATAAACTCAATGAATAGAAGAGAATTTTTACAAATCATGGCTGCCGCTTATTTAGTTGGCTTGAATCAAAATGTGTTTGGGAAAAGCTCAATGAAATATAACTATAGCTTTAACTCAGACATAAGGCTACTACATATAACTGATACACATGCTCAATTAAATCCATCATATTTTAGAGAACCCAACATAAACCTTGGGACAGGTTCAAATAAAAATATACCACCACACATCGTAGGCGAACAATTTTTAGAATATTATTCCTTGAATGATGACTTTAATAAGTATGTTTATACGTATCTAAATTATAACGAGCTTGCAAAAGAATATGGCAAATTTGGTGGTTATGCGTATCTAAAAACAGTCATCGATATGCTGACAGGTGAGGCGGGTGGAAAATCATTACTATTAGATGGAGGAGATACATGGCAGGGTTCTGCCATTTCACTTTTTACTAACGGAATGGATATGGTTCAAGCTTCAAATATATTAGGCGTTGATGTAATGACAGGACATTGGGAGTTTACTTTTGGTGAGGAGCAATTTCTTGATAACTTATCAAAATTCAATGGAGAATTTGTTGCAAATAATGTTTTTCTAAATGATGAGGCAATTTTCAATGATATTCAGGCATATAATGATGAAAATCATTATCAGAAGCCATACACAATAAAAGAGGTAAATGGCAGGCAAATCGCAATTATCGGTCAAGCCTTTCCTTATACACCTATAGCCAATCCAGCAAGATTAGTACCAAATTTAACATTTGGCATACGTGAACAAGAGCTGCAGACAACGCTGGATAAGGTCAAGGATAGGCATAAACCAGATCTAGTGGTCGTTCTATCTCATAATGGCATTGATGTTGACAAGAAATTAGCAAGTAGAGTTAGCGGAATAGATATTATCCTAGGAGGACATACTCATGATGCTGTTCCAAATACAATCGAAGTAAAAAATAATTCTGGAGTTACCCTTGTTGCTAATTCTGGATGTAATGGAAAATTCATATCAGTAATGGATATTAAGTTTTCAGGGAAATCATATACTTATGATTATAATCTAATTCCAATACTATCAAATCAGATTGCTCCTGATAAAGATATGGAAAGATATATAAATAAGATATCTGATCCATATAAAGCTGAGTTGAGTGAAACTGTCGGTCATGCAAGCGAGACTCTATATAGAAGAAGTAATTTTAATGGTACTTTTGATGACCTTTTATGTGATTCTATGAATAATGTTTTGAACACCCAGCTGTCGCTAAGTCCTGGATTTAGATGGGGCGCCACATTATTGCCTAATCAGAGTATTACAATGGAAGATATATACAATCACACTGCAATAACTTATCCAAATACATATGTACGTGAAATGAGTGGTGAGACTATTAAAAACATACTTGAGGATGTCGCTGACAATATTTTCAATTTTGACCCCTATCTGCAGCAAGGAGGGGACATGGTTAGAACGAGAGGAATAAAATATTCAATTGATCCAAAAAAAACGATAAACAATAGGATATCAAATCTTAGATTAAACAATGATTTAGCAATAAAACCAAATAAAATGTATAAAGTTAGCGGATGGGCTAGCGTTAATAACATTGAAGAGGGAAGACCAATCTGGGAAATTGCTACTGAATACCTCAAAACAATAGAGCGATATAAAGTTGATAACACTAAAAACATTGATGTTATTGGTGAAAAAGACAATATAGGTATAGATATTTAGACAAAAATAGCGGATGGTGGTAAAATTTTTAGGCTGAACCAGAATTAACGGAGAGTAAAATGTTTACAATGGATATGAAAATTGCAGGATTTGATGATGAGCTCAATGATGCAATGAGAAAAGAGATAAAAAGACAAGAAGAGCATGTAGAACTAATTGCCTCAGAAAATTACGCAAGTCCAAGAGTACTTGAGGCTCAAGGATCTTTAATGACTAATAAATATGCTGAGGGATATCCTGGCAAGAGATATTACGGTGGTTGTGAAAACGTAGATGTAGCAGAACAACTTGCCATAGATAGGCTCAAAGAATTATATGGTGCAGATTACGCAAATGTTCAGCCACACTCTGGTTCGCAGGCTAATGCAGCTGTATACCTTGCTCTCCTAAAACCAGGCGACACAATTTTGGGAATGTCTTTAGATGCGGGCGGACATCTCACACACGGGGCTAAAGTTAATTTCTCAGGGAAAATATTTAATGCTGTGCAATATGGTATTAATGAAGAGGGATTGATCGATTACGATGAAGTTGAGAGACTCGCAAAAGAACACAAACCAAAAATGTTAATTGGTGGTTTTTCAGCATATTCTCAAATTATTGATTGGAAGAGAATGTCTGAGATTGCAAAATCAGTTGGAGCATATTTCCACGTTGATATGGCCCATGTTTCTGGATTAGTAGCTGCTGGAGTCTACCCAAACCCTGTACCTTATGCGGATGTCGTAACTTCGACAACACACAAAACATTGAGAGGTCCAAGAGGTGGAATTATTATCTGTAAAGCGAACGAAGAGCTTGAGAAAAAATTTAATTCACTTGTGTTTCCAGGCACACAAGGCGGTCCTTTGATGCATGTTATTGCTGCTAAAGCTGTTGCATTTAAAGAGGCGCTTGAACCTGAATTTAAAGAATATATGAATCAAGTTATCACTAATGCAAATGTCTTAGCACAGACAATGATGGAACGTGGTTTTGAAGTTGTATCGGGTGGAACAAAAAACCATCTAATGTTAGTAAGTTTAGTCAAGCAAGGCCTGACTGGCAAAGCTGCAGATGCTGCTCTACATAGCGCTAATATAACAGTTAACAAGAACTCAGTTCCTAATGACCCTCAGTCGCCTTTTGTTACAAGTGGTATTCGACTCGGAACACCAGCTATAACAACTCGTGGTTTTAAAGAGACTGAAACAAAGATATTAGGTAATCTGATATGCGATGTTCTAGATAATATAGACAATGAAGAGGAGGTTAAGAAAATCAAAGAAAAGGTTCTTAATCTATGCTCACAATTCCCTGTGTATTCATCTAGTAAACAAGCAGTAGCTTAAGAGAAGACCTATGCGCTGTCCATTTTGTGGTTCAGCAGAGACAAAAGTCATTGATTCACGGTTCAATGAAGATTCTTATTCTATAAAGCGTAGGAGAGAGTGTCTAGTATGTGGAGCTAGATTCAATACGCTGGAGACTTCAGAGCTGAACTATCCTCGGGTTATTAAATCTGATGAATCAAGTGAGGTTTTCAATGAAACTAAAATTCGAAGAGGCATAAATAGAGCATTTGAAAAAAGAAAAATTTCTATTGATGAAATCGATGAACTAGTACAAAAAGTTCTAACTAAGTGCTCCCAGCATCCCAATAAAGAGATTCCATCCAGAGAGATTGGAGAAATCATTATGAGAGAAATAATTAAGGTAGATCAAGTTGCATATTTAAGATTCGCATCTGTGTACTTGAGCTTTAATGATGTCCGCTCTTTTAAATCAATAATTGAAAATCTCGAGAAACAGCCTTCACCTAGTATGTTAAAAAACCAGAATAAAATTGAAATTGATGAATAACAATAAAGATAAGAAATATATGAATATAGCCATTGAGCTAGCAAAAAATGGAAAGTATCGAACGCATCCAAACCCGCTTGTAGGAGCTGTAATTGTAAAAAATGATAAAATTATTAGCAAAGGTTACCATAAAAGATTTCGAGGAAAACATGCCGAGCGCGAAGCGATAGATAAGTCCAAAGAGAATCTCAAAGGCTCGACTATGTATGTAACTTTGGAACCATGTGCTCATTATGGAAATACACCACCATGTGTTGACGCTATAATTGAGAGTAAAATATCAAGGGTAGTAATTGCGTCTAAAGACCCTAATCCTTTAGTTAATGAAAAAAGTATAAATAAATTAAAAGATAATGGGATTGATGTGACCACAGGAGTTTGTGAGTCAGATGCTAAAGAGCTAAATAAATCTTTCTTTTATAAGTTTAACCATGACAAGCCATATATAAGATTAAAATATGGTATTTCGATTGATGGGAAAATTGCAAATCAAAGAAAAGAGAGTAAATGGATCACGTCTAAAGACTCTAGAACTTTTGTACAAAGCAAAAGAGCAGAAGTAAATGCCATACTTACAACTTGTAACACGGTGATAGACGACGATCCATATATGAATATAAGAGAAAAAAAAATTAAAGATCTTATAACAAATCAACCGGCCTTAATCGTTTTGGATTCGAAAATGAGAATACCGGTGACATCCAATATTTTTAAAACTAAAAATCGGCTAGTTATAATAATCACAGATTCCAAAAATATGAGTAATCGCCCTATTAGAACATACAAAGAAAATGTCGTAATAAAATATGTTAATACAATTGATAATGGAAAAGTAAACCTTGAGGATATATATGATATTGCTAATACTTATGATTTGAATGATATTCTTGTAGAGTGTGGCAATACTTTTTCCAAATGCCTCATAAAAGAAAATTCTGTAGATGAGTTTATGCTTTTTGTAGCACCAAAAATTATTGGCGATAAAGGTTATACTTTCTCTGGAATTGAGCCAGTACAAAAACTTAAAGATAAAATATCACTGCGAATTAGTGAGATTATGCCAATAAAAAACGATCTGTATATTAATTTGAGAAAACAATAATGTTCACTGGAATAATAGAAAAAATTGGTAAAGTTTCTCATGTATTAGAAAAAGATCTTTCTCAAATAATTGGGATAAGAATAGATGATTTCAATTCAGCAATTGGTGAGAGTATTTGCATTAATGGAGTATGCCTTACTGTCGAAGATATTGATGACAATGTGTACTCTTTCAGTATTTCACCAGAGACTTATAAACTATCAAACTTTAAAAACATCAAGAAAGATGATGATGTAAACATAGAAAAATCTCTAACTATAAACAAACTATTAAGTGGACATATTGTCCAAGGTCACGTCGATACTTGTTCTGAGATAACAGAGCTAAAAAAAATAGATAATTCTTGGTACGTTAAAATTAAAATAGACTCTTCCTATATGAGGTATATAATTCAGAAAGGTTCAATTACCATAGATGGAGTAAGCTTGACAATAAACGAAGTATATACTGATGAGTTTAGTGTTATGATCATTCCCCATACTTTTAGTAATACTATATTCAAAAATTATAAAACAGGTAGCATATTAAATACTGAAATTGATATCCTCGCAAAATACATTGAGAAATTAGGCAGCAAAAAATGATTAACACTATAGATGAAATTATTAGTTCTATCAGAAAAGGTGAGATGGTCATCATTATGGATGATGAGAATAGAGAGAATGAGGGTGATCTTGTAATGGCATCTCAGTTTATAAAGGCATCAGATATTAATTTTATGGCATCCAAAGGTCGTGGGCTTATATGCTTGACTTTAACCGAGTCAAAGTGCAAGGATCTTGATTTACCTCTTTTGAAACAAAGTGGGAGCGAATCATCAAAAGAAACTAATTTCACAGTTTCTATTGATGCAATAAAAGGTGTTACGACAGGTATATCCGCATCTGATAGAGCTAGAACTATTAAAGCAGCTGTAAAAAAAAGTGCTAAATCAAAAGACTTTGCTCAGCCAGGTCATATCTTTCCAATAATGGCTAAAAATGGTGGTGTCCTTACCAGAGCTGGACACACAGAAGCCGGATGTGATCTTGCTAAATTAGCTGGTCTAGAACCATCTTCTGTAATCGTTGAGATTCTCAATGAAGACGGCAGTATGGCGAGAAAAAAAGATTTAATAGCATTTTCAAAGAAACATAATTTAAAAATTGGAACAATTGAAGAGCTAATTAAGTATCGGGTATCGAATGAGAAAACTGTACAAAGAATCAGCCAACAGATCATTAAAACAAAATATGGCGTATTCACGTCAGTATTCTATAAGGACATTTTGACCTCAGCAATTCATTTTGCTCTTGTAAAGAATAAAATTTCACCAGAAAAAACTACTCTAACACGTGTGCATGTTCAAAATACACTTACAGATGCAATTGGTCTTTTATCACCTAGTAGCTGGCCCATTGATGATGCATTGAGAAAAATAAGTAGAGCGAAGCAAGGCGCGCTTATATATATCACGAATACAATGACTGAGTCTGATACATCAAATATAGAACTTATTCAGCAAAAAAAATCTAATAAGGGAGTCTATGAAGACTATAGAACAGTTGGGATTGGAGCTCAAATCTTAAATGATATTGGAGTTAGAAAAATGAATCTTATGAGTGCACCAAAAAAATATCACGGCATCAATGCTTTTGGATTAGAAGTCGTTAAACATGTAACTAAATGATATGATAGTTTTGAATAAGCAGAATCAAAAAGATCTTATTGAGTTGAATGATGTAAATCAGTCTTTTGAACTTATTGATTTTAACATTACTAAAAATGAATTATCTAAACATGATTATGACATATTGATTCTTTACTCAGACTATAACATCACTATCAATCAAAGCTTATTATATGGATATTTGAATTGTTTAAAAAATAATAGATTTGAAGGAACCGTGGGAACATTAAAAGTTCCTGGAGGCGCATTTGAACTTCCATTACTTACCTCAAAGATAATAAGAAAGTATAGTCCAAAGCTTTGTCTCGTTGTTGGCTGTATTGTCAAAGGTGAAACTCTACATTATGAATTTCTATCATCGACTGTAACTAATGCAATTAGAAACGTCTCATTTGAAAATGATACTCCTATATTAAATGGAATCCTAACTGTAGAAAACGAACAACAAGCTATTGATAGAGCTGGTAAAAAAATGGATAAAGGCTCAGAATTTGCAAATGCTTCTTTGGAAATAATGAATTTCATTAATAAGTTTGATGTCTGAAAAAAAATACAAACCACAGCTTATTGCACGTGAGTCAGCAATAAAAATTTTATACCAAATGAAAATGCAAGATGAAAAATTAGAGACGATAATGAGCGATTTTATCGAGAAGAGGGAGTATGATGAAAGTCTTTTTGAGAGAATATTAAGCGAGTATGTCGAGAATAAAAATAGGATAATCTCTTTGCTAGATAAGAAGGCTGGAGTCTCCCTTAAGAATATACCTCTCCTTGATGAATGTATTATACATCTAAGTGTTTGTGAATTTCTTTTTATTAATCAATCAAAAAACATAGTAATTAACGAATATATAAATATCGCAAAGAAGTATTCCTCTCCAAAAATGTATACGTTTCTCAATAGAGTTTTAGATAATACGCTCTAATTATATATGAAAAGTGAACTTGACTTTGTAAGGTATCTAAAAAAAATTAAAACTTTTGATAGAAATATTATCGAAGGTATTGGCGATGATTGTGCAATTGTAAAGTTTAATAGTAAGAAAAAATATGTAATTACCTCTGATACATCATTACTAGGACCACACTTTACGAAAGACTATACTCCTGAAGAAATAGGCCATAAGTCATTAGCAACTAATTTGAGTGACATTTCTTCGATGGGGTGCATACCACTTTATGCTTTATACGCCATAACCATTCCAAGAATATCTGAACCATGGATAAGGAGGTTCTATGATGGTGCTCGTAAACTCTTGAATGAGCACAAGGTTTCAATCATAGGTGGCGATACAACTAAAGGTCCAATGAGCATATCAATAACATTGATCGGAGTTCAAAAAAATAAAATTCTTACACGTTCGGGAGCAAAAACCGGTCATGATATATATGTAACTGGAAATATTGGTAACGCTAGGGCTGCTTTGATATTGGATAAAAGGACGCAGGGGCATAAACATTTTAGAAAGTACCTCGTAAAGCCACTCCCTAGAGTATCTATTGGACTGGAATTATCAGAATTTGCATCATCGTGTATTGATATTTCTGACGGATTGGCAAAAGATCTGAAAAGTATAGCTATTTCATCTAAAAAAGGATTCCAGGTAGATATTGACTCTATTCCTACTGACCCAAAATTTGATATATATGTAAAAGGTGACTTTAAGGAGCAGTGCATACTGGGTGGAGGTGAAGACTATGAGTTATGTTTCACTGCAAATAAAAAATATTGCAAAAAAATCAAGCATATATCCGATAAATATAAGATTAAAATTACTAAAATAGGAGTCATAAAGAGTACAAAATACCGTTATTTTCTCAAAAACAAACAGTATAATCCAAAAGTTTCAGGATATGATCATTTTAGATATGAATAGTTATTTTGATAGAACATTCACTCCGAATTTCTCTAAATATTCCATAACTTTTAACAGTGGTAGACCCATAATAGATGAGGGATCTTTACCGTTCATGCTTTTCACTAAGTTAATAGCAGCTCCCTCTATCCTAATGCTTGCCGCACACCTCAACACATCATCAGCATCAAGATAAGATTTAATCAATTTATTGTCTAAATGCTTGAAATATATAGTATAATTATTAACTGATGAGTAGTACCTTCTAGTATCAGAATGCATAACGCAAAGGCCTGTTCGAAACACTACCTTGTTTCCTGATATCATTTTTAGTTGCTTTGCTGCATTTGATTTTGTTAAAGGCTTGCCCAGTATTTTGTTATTTAGATCTGCGACTTCGTCTGATCCAATTACTATGCAGCCAGAATGTGATTCGGCTACCTTAGAAGCCTTTTGAATTGACAGCCGTTTGACATAGCTTGTTACACTCTCGTTCTTTTGTCTTGATTCATCAATATTTGGTGAGATACATTTGAAGGGTATTCGCAGCTTTGATAAAAGCTGCTTTCTAAAAACAGAGCTAGATGCGAGAATGACCTTCATAACTAAGTAGTGATGATACAATAAATAGCACTAAATTGTTAAATTTAGCATTAACAATTGCTTGTGTGTATATTATTGCTTAGAATATCTTATCTAAATTGAAGGAAGAGAGATATGGCCGTACAAAAGAGTAAAAAATCTAGATCAAGACGGGACATGAGAAGGTCACATGACTCTTTGTCGGCTTCTCCTGTTTCTTCCGATAAAACTACTGGCTCAAAACACTTAAGGCATCATATTGCTAAAGATGGATTTTACCGTGGCAAGGAAATATTTACGCCAAAAGTAAAAAAACCAAAAGAAGAAGCAAATCAAGAACAGTAAAGAATTGGTATAATGCCGACATCTATTACGATAGCATTGGACATAATGAGTGGAGACAATGGGCCAAGCCCAGCTCTCACTGGAGCGTTCAAGTCACTTGATTTAATTGAAGATCTTAAAATAATCTTAGTTGGGGATGAGTCACTTATAGAAAATAAAATTGATTCTAAAAATAAAAATCGTGTAGAAATAGTTCACACTGATGAATATATAAAGATGGATGAAGACTTAATTCATGCAATAAGAAATAAGAAAAAATCATCAATACGACTAGCAGTAAACTGCGTCAAAGAGGCGAAAGCTCAGGCATGCGTCAGTGCAGGAAATACGGGTGCACTTATGTCAATATCGAAAATAATTCTCAAAACTATAAATGGAATTGATAGACCTGCAATATGTACATCTTTACCAACAAAGAAAAATTTTATGCAGATGCTAGATCTAGGCGCGAATATTGAGTGTAGCGCGCAAAATCTTTTTCAATTTGCAGTAATGGGCGCTTCTGTAGTTGAGAGCTTAGAGTTATCAAAAAATCCAAGAGTAGGATTACTAAATATTGGATCTGAGGAGTTTAAGGGAAAAGATGAAATTAAAGAAGCTGCGGATCTACTGAATGAATCAAATATAAATTATATTGGTTTTGTAGAGGGAGATGAAATGTTCAGCGGAAACTATGATGTTATAGTGACGGATGGATTCACAGGAAACGTTGCGCTAAAAAGTATCGAGGGTGTTGCAGGTGTAATTAAACATTTCATAAAGTCAGAGTTTAAAAAAAATTTGTATAATAAGTTTTCATCATTAGTAAGTTTCCCTGTTTTAAATGGAGTTAAAGAGAAGATGGACCCTAGAGTATATAATGGAGCGTCTTTTTTAGGTCTAAATGGAATAGTTGTTAAGAGTCATGGTAGCGCAGATAGTTTTGCATATTGTAATGCAATTAAAACCGCTTACTATGAATCAAAAAATAATTTAATCAATAGTATAAAAGAATATACCAGTAGGGAGCTAAATGAGTAAATTTGCAAAAATAGTATCTAGTGGCAGCTATCTTCCGGAAAAGATCTTAACCAATAAAGAGCTTGAGAGTATTGTAGATACTACAGATGAATGGATAACAGAAAGAACTGGCATTAAAGAGAGGCGAGTATCATCTCAAGATGAGACATCCGTAGATATGGCTTACCAAGCTTCTGTAGATGCAATCAATAAGTCTGGAATAAAGAAGGAAGAGATAGGTGCAATATTTTTAGCCACTTGCACACCAGAGAGAAAATTCCCAAGTACTGCAGTCCTCCTCCAAAATCGACTTAACATTAAAAATGCATTTTCTGTTGATTTAAATGCAGCCTGTACTGGTTTTGTTTATGCCTTAGATATTGCAAAGAAATATATTGAGTCGGAACAAATAAAATATGCATTAGTAGTAGGCACGGAAAAAATTACCTCGTTATTAGATTGGACAGATAGAAACACATGTGTGTTATTTGGTGATGGAGCCGGAGCTATGATTGTGAGCAGCTCTGATACTCCTGGAGTTTTATCAAGTACAATAGGTTCTGATGGTTCTTATAAAGATTTGCTAACTGTCAATACAGACTTAGATTACATTGAAATGAAAGGTAGCGATGTCTTTAAGACTGCAGTGAACACACTTGGTAAATTAGCGAAGCATACTCTCGAAATAAATCACCTTGAGCAGGGACAACTTGATTGGCTTGTCCCACATCAGGCTAACGAGAGGATAATCTTGGCTATTGCAAAAAAAATTAACCTATCACACGATAAAATTATTATTACAGTTAACAAGCATGGAAACACATCAGCTGCATCTATCCCTCTAGCGTTTGATGATGCCAATAGTAAGAATACATTCAAATCAGGTGACCATATTATGATGGAGGCTTTTGGTGCTGGATTCACATGGGGATCAATTTTGTTGAGGTTCTAAATGTACGAGACAGAATGCACACTGTGCGAACGTATCCACAAACATCTTAAAGAAATTAAAAACGAATATCCAAATTATCACTGTAAACCTGTCTGGGGTAAAGGTAGTTTGAACTCAAGAATATGCATAATCGGTCTTGCACCAGGTCTTCATGGTGCAAATAAAACAGGAACCCCGTTCACCGCTGATTTTTCCGGAGAACTCATTAGGGAGATAATTAAAGAGTTAGATATGGATAGTTATTTTATAACAAATGCAGTAAGGTGCTATCCAGAAAAGAATATACCTTATGCTAGTGAAAAAAATAATTGCCAAACTCATAACCTTGAGGAGTTATCCAGGCTGCAAAACCTAAAAGTCATCGTGACTCTTGGCGAGGTGGCATATAGACAAATAATCAAGCTATATGGAATTAAATTAAACACTCACAAATTTAAGCACGGTAATGTAATAAAATTAAATAAGGAAATACATTTAATATCTTCATATCATTGTAGTAAATTAAATATAAATACACATAAAATAAATAAAACTATGTTAAAAAGAATATTCTTGAGGGCAATCAAGTTAAGCAATAATGGATAAAGAATTTTTAAAAAATCTCCCAACCGCCCCCGGCGTTTACAAGATGCTTGATGATAGCAGAAATATACTCTACATTGGTAAAGCGGGTAATCTAAAAAAGAGAGTATCGTCTTACTTCACCAAATCTAATCAGTCGCTAAAGAATCAAAGACTCATCCATAAAATTAGAGATATAGACTACCAGATAACATCTAATGAGCAAGACGCATTGTTGCTCGAGAATAATTTGATAAAAGAGTATAAACCTAAATATAATATTCTTCTGCGCGACGATAAGTCATATCCTTATATTTATATGAATAAAAATCATGAGTATCCGGGCTTTAAATTTTATAGAGGTACAGTTAACAAGGATGAACGACTTTTTGGTCCTTACACGCATGTAAGTAATGTACGTAAAATATTAGCTATATTACAAAAAACATTTTTAGTACGTTTATGTGAGGATAGTTATTATAGATCAAGAAAGAAACCATGCTTACAATATCAAATAAAAAGATGCTCCGGACCCTGTGTGGGCCTCATAGATAAATTCGAGTATAAAAAAAGTGTGGAGAGTGCGATTATGTTCCTTAAAGGCGAGACATCTTCATTGTTTAGAAAAATGGAAGAGGAGATGGCAGATGCATCAGAAAACAAAAATTATGAACTTGCTGCAAAGTTTCGCGATAATATTGCTCTTATTAGAGATATAACGAGTCATTATTCAATTTTTCCTGAAAATCAAAGCATAGATTTCATCTTAGGTTATGAAAATGATTCAAAGCTACTTGTAGATATAAATATCATAAGAAATGGTGTAAATATGGGTTGTAAAAATTATATATTTTCAAAAACACATCATGAGAATATTAATGAGACCCTGACTTCTTTTTTTAAGCAATATTATCTAACGCACGTTCCTCCAAATCTAATAATTTCTAAGGATAAGATTCTTGATAAAGATAATATTGAATCGGTTATAAATAAAAAATATCAGCAAAATTCGAAAATTTTGAACAGGGTAGACAAGAAGTACTCTGAATTTATGAATTTATGTCATACCAATTTATTTAATAGATCTCTAAAAACAATCAAAAAAGATCGGAACCTTCTTCAAAACTTGAATACTCAACTTAAAATAGATGTAAATATTATATTATGCTTTGATGTGAGTCATATAAGTGGGAGCTCCGCTGTTGGATCTGCAATTTATTATGATGAATGCGGTTTCGATAAAAAGAACTATAGAAAATATAATATTGTAAATACAAAAAAATCAGACGATTACGCTGCTTTGAAAGAAATTATCAAACGTAGATTATTGAAAATTCATAATTTTGAATCATCTCAAGTATTAATTATTGTTGATGGAGGCAAGGGGCAGATAACACAAGCGAAGAAAGTAGTTGATGCACTTAAGTGTAAAAATATTTTCATTTTAGGCATCCATAAAGGTCTTAATCGTTTGAGTAAAAATGACAAAATACTTAATAATATGAATAAAGATATCACTAATAATATTAATCAAGATGCACTCACGTTAATACAATCTATAAGAGATGAAGCTCATCGATTTGCGATACTAAATCAGCGAAAAAGACATAACAAACTTATGTTTAATTCGAAACTTGATGGAATACCAGGTATAGGTGATGAGAGAAAAAAAATAATTATCAATCATTTTGGAGGGATACAAGGAGTTTTAAAAGCATCGATAAGGGATTTAAAACAAGTTAGCGGGATAAGCGAGAAGTTAGCAACCAATATATATACGAGTATTCACAAATGAAGTTAAACTTTGCTACGATGCTTACTATTTCAAGAATAGCCTTTATTCCTCTAATCGTACTTTTCTTTGTAATGAGCGATGGAAAATACAGAGACATCTCAGCTTATATTTTTTTGATAGCACTAATAACTGATTATTTTGATGGTTATGTTGCAAGAAACTATAATCAAACCACGGCATTTGGAGCATTTCTTGATCCTATAGCCGACAAACTTTTAGTTGTTATAACAATTTTCTTACTTGCTAGATCACTTGATTCAATAATTTTCATATTGTCATCTTTAATTATCATTTCTAGAGAGTTTCTTGTGATTGCAATTAGGCAGAGATTGGCTGAACTGAAAGCTAACGTATCTCTCAAAGTTAATAACCTTGGAAAAATCAAGACAGGGTTTCAAATGTCGGCGTTAGTATTTTTGCTCCACTCCAATATAGACTTTGCATATATGAATTTGCATATTTTCGGTATATTGCTATTACTCATTGCCGCCATTCTCACTGTTTTATCATTCATTTATTATGTAAGAAACGCTTGGGATGATATACTGGGATAGTTTTGATTGCGGGAATAGCTCAGTTGATAGAGCGCAACCTTGCCAAGGTTGAGGTCGCGGGTTTGAGCCCCGTTTCCCGCTCATATTTGGCTAAGTGGCAGAGTGGTAATGCAGCGGCCTGCAAAGCCGTCAACGCCGGTTCGATTCCGACCTTAGCCTCCATTGCATTGTTAGCACTATAAAGATAATCTTATATGAATTTATGATAACTTTATCTTTAGTACTAACAGATGTCCTAACTCCATTATTATTTGGATATGTATACATATTCTTTTTTACAGATTTAGATTCTACGAATAATCTTATCTTTATGTTTTTACTATACGGAATGACTGTAGTTTTCGTATCTTTTATTAGAAACTATTATAGTAATTATTTTGCATCTAACTTTTGTGATAAGATTAGAATTTCAGTTAAAACATCTGTTATTGCAGTCTTCTTTCAATTAATCGGTTATCTTTATTATCAATTAAGCACTAATTTAGTTATTACAATGATATGGGCATCAATACCTTTAGTGATATTGTTCATCAGATATCTAATCAGAGCAAATTTTAAAGATTTAAATAATATTCCTATACACATAATAGGTGAGTTTTATAAGTTCAATGACTATGAGATAAAAATGTTACGCGAAAAAGGTTTTTTTGTTTATTTCCATGATTCGTATCAGAATTTTACGAAAGTATCAGACCAATTACAAATGCAGAGAAATTCTATTATCACAGTAAATTTATCAAAAATTGAACTAGCTAAATTAGGAAAGACACAGCCTAGTCTATACAAACTTGATTATATGGATTTAGAGGAGTTTATGGAACGATATTTAAGAAAGCTTTTTATATCGCCAGAGTATAAATCATTTAATATTAAAACTTTTAGTAAATCACCATACTTTATAAAAAGGATATTTGACTATTTTGCAATTTTAATAATATCTCCTTTTTTGATTATATTCACTTTATATATATTTATAGTAAAACTTTTTCTAAATATAAAAGAGCCGCTTTTCTATAGACAAAAAAGGTATGGTATAAATAATAATCTTTTTACATTATATAAATTTAGAACAATGTATACCGGCTCAGAATCAGAGGGTAATACGGAAGTAAACGATACTAGGATATATTCTTTTGCGAAAGGTCTGCGTAAATATCGAATAGATGAATTTCCACAAATATTCAATATACTCATTGGTAATATGCATTTAGTTGGACCTAGGGCAGAGTGGTTTAAATTATCCGACAAGTACATCGAAAATATCACACATTATGGCTTAAGACACATTGTTAAACCTGGAATTACAGGTTGGGCACAAATTATTTATCCATACGGATTTGATGAGAAAGATGCAGAACAGAAACTTATGTATGATTTATACTACATAAAAAATTGGTCAATCTGGTTAGAAATAGAGATTTGTTTTAAAACCTTATTAGTTATATTAGACAAAAAAGGATTTTAGTATAAAATATTTCAATGTACATGCCGCACCTATATTCACTCTCTCAATATGTTTGTTTTTTACTGGCCCGGGTGGCGGAATTGGTAGACGCAAGGGACTTAAAATCCCTCGAGAGCAATCTCGTGCCGGTTCGACTCCGGCCCTGGGCACATGAATACTTTTAGATTTTTGATTCTTACATTTGCTATATCAAGTTGTGGCAAGTTGCCAGCACCATCGATGATATCACCAAGTCAAACTAGCAATACTCTAAATGTAAGTTACGGAATACCTCCAGAAAATTATCAAAAAGTCCTGAAAGAGTATTTGATAAATAATTTAAAAGACTATAAAACCGCCAAGGTTGAGTTTATCAACGAACCAGCCAAATCAAGTATCGATCATTTAGGAGATACTTATTCTGGTTTTAGAGTGTGCTTATCTATAAATGAGCAGAGAGGAGACTATTATATAGGATATAGAAATCATTTTTTTATGATAAACAACAACGATGTAAGCCTTCATCTGTTTGATTCTGGCTTACTTACAATTCCTTTTGAATACTGCGTGACAAGAGACACTACAAAAGAAATATTTATTGATGACATACCTGAGGATAAACAGGATATAATGGTTGATAAAATGGATGATATAAAAATCGTAAAAAAAGAAGAAAGCCCAATGATACTGGGTAATACATATATAGTCTGCAAATTTGATGACAATCAGGAAACGTATGTATTCAATGAACAAAAAAATACTTTTAAAATTGTTAAAAAGCTTGAAGAATCAAGCTTTTCTGTTAATTTCAATGAGGTATATATAGTAGCTACTCGGCTCAATTCCGAATTATCTATAAATAGGGTGACTGGTAATGCGACATTTCTCAGCGAATCAATGAAACAAGGACAATGTGAATTGACTGATAAAACAAAATTCTAAGATGAATCTCAAAGATATAATACATAATAGCCTTCAAGGTTCTAAGAGAGCAAATTCTGATTCTATAATAAATACAGAATTCTCAGATGCTTTAGAATCAGCCTCAAACTTTTTAGTAGAAACTTTCCAAAAAAAAGGAAAAGTGCTTCTAGCTGGAAACGGAGGGAGCGCTGCAGATTCCCAGCATATTGCTGCTGAGTTTATGGGAAGGCTTAATTTTGACCGCGACCCTTTACCAGCAATTGCCTTAACTGCAAATACTTCAAACTTGACATGCATAGCGAACGATTATGGTTATGAACATATATTTTCCAGACAAGCGCATGCTTTGGCTAATGAAAACGACAGCTTAATTGTATATAGTACATCTGGTAAGTCGCCGAATATATTAAAACTAGTTAAGGAAGCTAGAAAGAGAGTAAAATATATTATTTCATTTACTGGATCGAACAAAAAAGATCTAGCCAATTATTCTGATGTTGTTTTATCTGTAAATTCTGATAAAACTACGCGCATCCAAGAAATTCATGCTATAGCAGGACATATAATTTGTGAATGTGTTGAAGAAACGTTATTCGGGAATATGAAAAATTGATAACTATTGATGTTTATACCAATAAACATTATATTTATTAGACACAAGATTAGAGGGTAAATTATGAAATCAGATATAGAAATAGCTCAGGCTGCGAAACTTGAAAAAATATCAGATATAGCGGCTAAATTAAACATTCCAGTTGATTCACTTGAACCATTTGGTCACTTTAAAGCTAAAATATCGCTTGATTATCTGAATTCAATAAACTCCAACCCAGATGGTAAATTGATTTTAGTTACTGCGATTAGCCCGACACCTGCTGGTGAGGGAAAAACAACAACCTCTGTCGGTCTGGGTGATGCACTAAATCATATTGGAAAAAAAGCTCTGGTGACAATTCGAGAACCTTCGCTTGGACCTGTCTTTGGCATGAAAGGTGGTGCAGCTGGAGGTGGCATGTCACAAGTTATACCTATGGAGGACATAAATCTGCATTTCACAGGCGATTTTAACGCTATTCAATTAGCTAATAACCTTCTAGCTGCTATGTTAGACAATCATATTCATCATGGAAACAAGTTAGAAATTGATGTCAGAAGAGTTTCTTGGAAGAGGGTCCTTGATATGAATGATAGGGCATTGAGAAGCACAGTGTGCTCGCTTGGATCAGTAGGTAATGGTTATCCTAGGCAAGACGGGTTTGACATTGTTGTTGCATCTGAAATTATGGCAATATTCTGCTTAGCTACATCAATTACTGATTTAAAGGAAAGATTAGGAAAAATTGTCATTGCATATACGCGTGAACGTAAACCTATTCTTGCGAAAGATATTAATGCGCATGGTGCTATGACTGTGCTACTCAAAGATGCTATGAAACCTAATCTTGTTCAGACTCTAGAAAATAATCCTGCCATGATTCATGGAGGTCCTTTTGCTAATATTGCTCACGGATGTAACTCAGTTATAGCTACAAAAGCTTCATTAAAGTTAGCTGACTATGTTGTTACTGAGGCTGGGTTTGGCGCTGATCTTGGAGCTGAGAAGTTTCTTGATATTAAATGCAGGAAAGCTGACCTTAAGCCATCTGTTGTTGTGCTTGTTGCAACTATAAGAGCATTGAAATATCACGGTGGATGCTCTCTAGAGGATTTGAATAAGGAGAACACTGATTTCTTATCAAAAGGTTTAACTAATTTAGAGCGCCATGTTAATAATTTAAAAAATCATTATGGATTACCAGTTGTTGTAGGAATTAATGGTTTCAGTTTTGATACAGATAAGGAGAAGGATCTACTAAAAGCTAAATCTGAGCAACTTAACGTACCTATAGTATCCTCCACCCATTGGGCAGATGGAGGAGCTGGCGCCAAAGAACTTGCCGAGACTGTTGTGAAAACTATAGATGAAGCAGATAATAATTTTGAGTTCCTCTATCCTGATGAAATGTCGCTTTGGGATAAAATGGAAACTATTGCAAAGAAAATATATGGAGCTTCAAGTATATCTGCACCTGCAAATGTAAAAAAACAGATAGATGACTTGCAGGCAAATGGGTATGGAAGTTTTCCAGTCTGTGTTGCCAAGACTCAATATTCATTTTCAACTGATCCATCAAAACGAGGGGCACCCTCTGGTCATGAAATTCCAATAAGAGAGGTAAGACTCTCTGCTGGCGCGGAATTTATCGTAATGGTTTGTGGCGATATCATGACTATGCCAGGCCTTCCAAAAAAACCTGCAGCTGAGAGAATAGATATTGATGACAACGGAAACATTATTGGTCTTTTTTAATCATCTACTAACCAGCATTGGAATGTAAAGCAGGTGTCAGTAATAGTATTTGGCGGTTCCGGCTTCATAGGGTCTAGATTCATAAAAAGACTATATGATATAGGCGTAGAGACAATTATCAATATCGATAAGCTATCATATGCATCTGATCAATCTAATTTAGATTTTATCGAAAATAAGAAAAATTATTTCTTTTATAAAGAGGATATAAATAATAAGGACAAAATTAGAGATATAATAGAAAAGCATAACCCTAAATACTTTATAAATTTTGCAGCTGAGACGCATGTAGATAACTCTATAGAATCATCATATGAATTCATAAAAACCAACGTATTAGGTGTTCAAGTTCTCTTAGATCTTTTTAAAGATTATTATTCTAAGTCAAATAAAGTTATACATCATAAATTTATTCAAGTTTCAACTGATGAAGTATATGGAGATCTCACAATTACAGATAATCCTTTTTCTGAAGAAAACAAATACTCACCGAACAATCCATATTCTGCGAGTAAAGCTGCTGGTGACCATTTAGTCTTTTCTTATATTAATACTTATAAGTTACCACTTGTCATCACGAACTGTTCAAATAACTACGGTCCAAATCAGCATCGTGAGAAACTTATACCTAAAACAGTGTATTCAGCATTACATAATTTAAGAATACCTATCTATGGGGATGGAACCAATATTAGGGATTGGATTTATGTCGATGACCACTGTGATGCTTTAATAAGAGTAATGAATTCTAAATGTAACAATACTCATTTTAATATTGGAGGGGATTGTGAATTAGAGAATATCAACTTAGTGAAACAAATATGTAATATTTTATCCGATAAGCTCAACAATAAGGCTGATTTTAAAACATTGATTTCATTTGTTCCTGATAGGCCTGGGCATGATTACAGATATGCGATAAATAGTTCATTCATAAAAGAAACATTAGATTGGAAGCCAGAAAAAGAATTCAAAAAGGGATTATCTGAAACAGTCAATTTTTATCTTAAGAAGTTCCAGACCGAATGATATTAATGAAAATTCTACAGAGTACAAAATTTAATAATCCTGATCTAAATATTCAATACCCTACCATAACTGAAACGATATCTTTTGAAGATTACTCGGGCTTTTACTTGAAAGATATGATCTAAAATATTTCGTGATATGGATATTTTCTCAGAAACTTATAATATTTTTATAGATCTTGATGAGAAGTTTATTAGTATTGTTTTTTTATCATTATACATTTCTTTGTTAGCTACTATAAGCGCATCAATATTATCTATATATTTATCGTCTTTTCTAGTATTGAAAAATTTTATTGGGAAGAACATTATATTATTAATTGTAAATTCATTGATGAGTTTACCTCCTGTGGTGGTAGGGCTTATATTGTATATTATTTTCTCCTACAGTGGTGTTTTAGGTTTTCTTGAAATATTATATACTCCAACAATAATGATCCTTGCTCAGATTATTATTGTTATGCCAATCATTATATCTTTATCCTATGCTTCTCTGCTCAATAAATATATTGATCTTAGTGAATACTTAGATTCAATCAACACATCAAATACAAAAAAAATCTATACTATCATAAGAGAATGTAGATTCGAATTGTTGATAATCATAGTAACTGGGTTAGGCAGAGCCTTATCTGAAGTTGGTGCAGTCATTATAGTTGGTGGGAATATCGCAAATATGACAAGAGTTATGACAACGAGCATAGTATTGGAGACATCAAGAGGTGAACTTGCACTCGCATTAAGTCTTGGAATAACTCTTATTTCTCTTGCAATTATTATTAATTTATTGATCTATATAATTAAAAACAGGTATTTATGAATAAGATAATTTGTCTAAAGGATATAAACTATTTTTGTAATAATAAATTGATCATAAGTAATATATCTCTCAATATATATCAAGACAAGATTACTGCACTGAGAGGACCCAACGGTGCTGGTAAGACCACGCTGTTAAAATTGATGCATGGATTGTTGGAACCATCATCTGGATATATTATTAGAAACTATACTAATATATCACGTGCAAGCATGATCTTCCAGAATCCTATTTTCTTAAATTCAAGTGTATATTCAAACTTAGAGCATGCATTATTCTGTATAAATATTGACAAAAATAAAAGAAAAGGAATAATTACAAGTCTATTAAATAAATATTCATTACAGTATTTATCCGATAAACACATTCGTCTTCTGTCAGGAGGTGAACTACAGCTAGTTTCTTTATTAAGATCGCTAGTAATTCAACCAAAAATAATTTTTTATGACGAACCAACAAATAACTTAGATCGATATAACACAGATTTCATTAAGGATATAATCAAAAGTATGATCGATGAAAAAAAACAAATAATCCTTGTCTCCCATGATGATAAATTTGTTAGTGAACTTGATTGTTGTAATATTTATTTAAAAGAGGGGAGCATCGAAGAATGAAAAACTTATCTATATTTTTTCTATGTTCAGTAGCTTTTCTTCATGTTTCAGCGAGCGAAATAATTATTCAATCGACTTCGTCTACACGTGATTCTGGTTTATATGAGTTTCTTCTACCAAAATATCCAAGCTATGATCAAACGAATATCAAGGTTGTTGCCGTTGGTACGGGTCAAGCTATTGTGAATGCTAAAAATTGTGATGGCGATTTGCTTATAGTTCATGACAAACAGCGTGAGCTTGATTTCATGCGACAAGGTTATGGTATCAAGAGACATTCTTTAATGTTTAACGATTACATTATTGTAGGTCCATCTGATGATCCTGCGAAAATAAAAAACTCTATATATCCCGAGGATGTATTTACTTTAATAGCTGCAAAAAAATCTAACTTTATTTCTCGCTCAGATTCAAGTGGAACTCATTCAGCTGAAATATCTATCTGGAACAAAACACAGATTAATCCCTCGTTATTTAGCGGACAGTGGTATATCGAGACAGGGCAAGGCATGGGTCCGTCACTTAACATTGCAATAGCTAAAAATGCGTATATTTTCACTGACAGATCATCTTGGCTTAAATTTAAAAATAAAAAAGAACATCGGATTCTCTACAGCAATAAAGACAAGCTAAAAAATGAATATGGCATCATCCTAATTAATTACAACCGTTGTAAGAATATTGACAGGATAAATGTTTCAAAATTGTACAATTGGCTTATTTCAGATTCAGCTAAATCTCTTATTACAGATTACAGCATTAATGGTAATCAAGTTTTCTATATTGATTAATTACATAATATATATTATACGAACATACATATATCTAGAAATCATCTCAAAGATGACCTATTCTACTCATACATGGATAAGGAAATCGCAATACACGTCATTTTAGGAAACCAATTGTTCCCAATGGAATATCTAAAGCAATTTAACATAAAGCATGTTTTTATGAGGGAGGATATAGACTTGTGTACATATGAAAAACATCACAAGCAGAAGATCACTCTATTTTTATCTGCGATGAGATCATACAGAGACATGCTTAAGAAAAACAAGATTACAACTGATTATTATGAATTAAAACCAGAAGATTCAGAGTCTTATGTGGATTATCTATATAAATATTTAAATAAGTTGAAAATAAAGAAGATCACTTTATGGACTATTGAAGATATATGGTTTGAGAGGAAATTAAGGAGGCTGGAAAAGAAAGGAATAAGTATTGAAATTTATGATACTCCAATGTTTCTGACGAAATTAAAAGAATTTGAGGAGATGTGCGTACAAAGGAAAAGCCCAAAATACAAAATGACGGACTTTTACATTAATCAAAGAAAAAAATTAGACATATTGATGAAAGATGGTAAACCTGTGGGTGGGAAATGGACATATGACGGGGATAATAGAAAAAAGATACCTCAAAACATATCGCCGCCTGCCCTTTTACAGTTTAAAGAAACAAAACATACGAAAGACATAACAAAGTTAGTCGATAATGTATTTAATGACCATTACGGCGAAACGAAATATTTTAACTACCCTACGACTAGAGAGCAGGCACTAGATAATTTAAAACACTTTCTAGCTCACAAATTTAGTCAATTTGGGGATTATGAGGATTCCGTTGACCCGAAATCACATATATGGTTTCACTCAAATCTGAGCTCTTCACTGAATATAGGCCTAATAACTCCTCTAGATATTTTAAATAATATCAATAATTTAAAGGGTATACCTATTAATTCATATGAAGGTTTTTTAAGACAGATAATAGGATGGAGAGAGTTTATGAGATGTCTATATCATTTTGAAGGTAAGAAAATGGAAAAAAGTAACTTTTTCAACCATCAAAGAAAGATCAAAAAAAGTTGGTATACCGGTAACACGGGCTTAGATCCATTGGATTACTCAATAAAGAGCACTATTAAACATGCCTACTCCCATCACATTGAGAGACTAATGATTCAAGTCAATATAATGAATTTGTGCGAAATCAAGCCCAGCAACGCTTATAAGTGGTTTATGGAATTGTATATTGATTCTTCAGATTGGGTTATGACTCCTAATGTCTATAGTATGGGGCTTTTTGCTGATGGAGGTATAATGGCAACTAAACCATATATCTGTGGTTCAAACTATATCCTAAAGATGATGAATTTCAAGAAGGGTCCATGGTGTGATGTAATGGATGGACTCTATTGGCGATTTATAGATAAAAACCGCATATTTTTCAAAAAAAATCCTAGATTAAATATGATGGTCTCGCTGTTTGATAAAATGAAAAAAGAGAAAAAGGATAACATATTGTCCAAAGCAAGCGAATTCATCGAAAGGAATACATCATGATAAAAGTTCTTTTTAATGATAGTTGCCCTATATGCTCTAAAGAGATAAATCATTATAAGTCACTTGAGAATGATATAAATTGGATAGATATCAATGATTTAGAAATATCTATGAAATTATCTGGCAAGAGTCATAGGGAGTTAATTAGACGGTTGCATGTAATAAAGGATAACGAGACATATTCAGGGGTAAGAGCTTTTATTATTATGTGGCGGAATATACCGAGGTATAAATGGATTGGTAATATAGTCGCTTTGCCAGTCATTTATCACATTGGAGTAATACTGTATGAAATTATTGCTCTTTTCTTATTCTATAAAAATAGGCATCAGTTAAATGAAAAAAAGTGATCTTCCGAGAAAGATATGCCCTGTTTGTGGGCTGCCTTTCACATGGAGAAAAAAATGGGAGAGAAATTGGAATGATGTCATTTACTGCTCAGATAAGTGCAGATCCAATAAACGATTAAAAAAGACGTGAAGTTTGATTTACTTCGATCTCCGATAAACCCATGGCTCGATGGGTGCTTTTTCACTCCATAGACCTATTTTTTTGATTCTGGCGTGATTTTCAAGGTTTTGCAGGTAGGAGTTATCTCTATAGGTTAAATAAATCCATGCATTTCCAGATTTCAACATTTTTGCATTCACAAATATAGATTCCTTCAGATTGTGGATATAAACCTCACCTAAATGCCTGTTATATCTATCTTTTTTATTTGCATTTATCTGCACATTTTTATCTAATATAAGATTAGTTAAAAAATTCTTACTTCTCACCCCATGAGTCTGTTTAAGCTCAGGCGCATCAATATAACTAAGTCGTATTTTAATATGTTTATTGCTAGTTTTTACCCAGATTGTATCTCCGTCAATAACTTTTATTACCCTACCCTCATATTGATCCGCGTAAGACGATGAACAAATAATTAGTAATAAAAGCGTAGCTAAATATCTTTTAAGTAACATCTAATTTCTTCAGAAAATCTCTCGATATCAACTAAAAATGAATCATGACCCTGTATACAGTCTAAACTTTTATATGTGACTTTTGTAGAATTAGTAGATAGATACTCAGCGAGTTCTTTTTGTTGATTTATTGGAAATAATATATCTGACTCAACGCCTAGTATCAAAGCGCTCTCTAATCCGGTTTTACCCAAAACTTCTTCAGAAGAAGATCCATAATCAATTATATCAAACCAATCAATTGATCTCGAAAGATATAAATAGCAATTAGCATCAAATACATCTTGGAATTTCACAGCCAAGTGTTCTAAATAAGACTCTATTTCGAATTCAAAACCTGTATTTTCTATACCAAATGTATTTTGAGTTATATTATTTTTAGATGATTTTTTCCTACCAAATCTCTGTGCCCATTCATTTGCAGAACGATAGGATATCATTCCTAATTTTCTAGCAATTCGAACACCGTTTAATGGCTGACTATCATGTGTATAATAGCCATTTTTCCATAGGGGATCTTTTCTAATAACCTCTCTTTGCAGTGACCTTATAGCTATCGCATAAGGTAATGACTGAAATGCAGTAGAGATAGCTATGAAGTTTCGTACAAAGTCATTATTTTGAATGATTAACGCTAAGGCATGCATTCCACCCATAGAAGGTCCCACTAAAGTATTAATTTGTTTTATATCCAACTTATCTAAAAGAAGTTTAGTTGCAGTCGCCATATCATCAATTGTAAGCTCAGGAAAAGTTAACCTAAAAGGCTCACCAGTGATTTGATTGATGGATGCTGGACCTGTAGAGCCAAAACAACTACCGAGTGAATTAACACATATCACATAAAATTTATTTGTATCGATAGCCTTATCTGGACCGACTATCCCTTCCCACCATCCTGGTTTAGAATTATTAGAATGAGAGGCAACATGTGAACTTGCGCTGAGACCTGTTAGAATGACAATTACATTATCCTTTTGTTTAGATAACTTGCCCCAGGTTTCATAAGCTACTATAGGATTAGATAAGGAGCCTCCTCTTTTCATTTTCATGGAGTCAGTTAAAACAGCTTTTTGAACACCCTGATTTGTTTGCTCAAATAAACTAACAACATTGTTATCTGATTTTTTCATAGTTGGATAGTATTATGATTAAGAAGCTAATTCAATCGTAAGGTTATTCAATAAGTACTTTGTATTTATATTTAGGTTTATGTTTTTCTTGATTAGCGGAATCTTAGTATATATATCAACTAGCTTTTTGTGATATTGATCTAATGACTGATCAAATGGCTTATATATTGCATTCTTACAATTAAAAATAATATATTCAATAACAACACAGACAATAAGATTTAAGTGCAAACTATTCCATTCATTAGAGACGTCTATAGGATCAAGTGTTTTGTCTAAAAGTCCGTCAATTTGTACCTTTATGCTCTCTGTAAGATTAAAAATATTATAATCAGGATCAATATTCCTTAAAAAAGGGTGTTTCGAAAAAAAGAAGTCTTGAAAGTTAGAATTCTTATCCATCTCGAAATTTTGTTCGTGTTGTAATACTTGGCACCTACTTTTTATGGTTTCTGCAATACTATTGAGTGAACTCGCTAGCAATATAAAAGTACAATTTGATGAAACTTCCTCAAGTGTCTTAAGAAGAGCTGAAGATGCTTCCTTATTCATATTCGAAGCACTGTTTAATATGATGATTTTTTTATTTTTATGTGCAGAGATTTGAGTAAATGATATTACCTCTCTGATTTGATCTATAGTTATTTCGTTTCCGATTCTATTAGTATCTAATTTATCAAGTAAACCGTATTCGCGCATTTGTAGCTCATAATTTGACAACGTCGACGTAATATTTCCAGATTTATCAATAACGGGAAGTGACACATACATGACATCAGGATTTTCAAGTATCTTCTCAACGGATTTGTCAAAGTACTCACCTACTTTTGTGATCACTGCCTCATAACGCGATACTATATCAGAGGATATGATCAAATAATTTTTTGATTGATGATCTAAGGAGAATTTATTAATCATGAGTTGTAAATATAGTCTTCAGTTTTTCGAGAAGATTTTTTTTTGTGATTTCTTTATCTCTCGAGGTATTTAATTTAATCACATTCTCCATATCAGAAAAAATTGATTCATAAGCTTTGTTTAATTTATTCAAATATTCAAGACCTCTACTCTCAAACTTATCAGTTATTGATCTTCTTGATATTCTTTTCAAACTCTCTTCTGGATCTGTATATAAATAGATAATATGATCAATAGATTTTGAAAATATAGCATCAAATATATTATGTATCTTTTTAACTAATTCATCATCACCAACTATCCCCTGATATACGAGGGTTGAGTAATGGAATCTATCACATATCACGGTTTTTCCATTTTTCAGCGCTGGCAGAATAACTTTATTATAGTTCTCGTATCTTGATGCATAAAATAGTAAGGAATCAGTTAGATTATCCGTGTCGTTATTCTGATCAAGGATTATAGATCGAATTGATTCACCGAATGATGTTCCTCCCGGCTCTCTTGTGACAATATATTCAATTTTATATTCTTCGAGAAATGATTTTATAGTTTTAATCTGAGTAGACTTGCCTACACCCTCGCTCCCTTCTACAACAATAAATTTACTCATAGACAAATTTATCCAGGATAGCCTCTAATTCTCTTGAGTGACTTAAAGCATGTTCACCTATCTTCCTAACGAATTGAATACCCGTTACCGAATTACATATAAAAGCTCCATGAAATTTTCTGATATCTTTTTGATTAATAGTATTCTCAGATATATTGATTTTTTTTCTTTTCATAAATTTTATAATAACCTTTTTCATTATCCCATCTACACCAGAATTAGACAAATCAGGGGTGACAAAATTAAAACTATTTTTCTTAATTGTGTATAGAAATATATTAGAGGAAATGCACTCTATAATATTGTCATTTTTATCAATTAAAATATTATTACTTTCTTTCCTGTCAGCAAAAGTAAATCCGAGGATCTGTTCCAGTCTATTCAAATGTTTAATCTTTGATAAATAAGGATTATCACACAATTTATATTTAGAATATCGCAATGAAATGAAAAGTGATCTTCTGATATGTGTAGTTTTCTTTTTGATTATATATAATTGAGGTTTTACTTTTTTATCATAGCCATAGCCATGTGAAGATATACCTCTGCTGTATATTATTTTTATAATACATTTTTTTGTATTTCCTATAGATTTATTAATAGATTTCTCAATAAGTGTTTGTGATGGTAATTCAATCCTTAACTTCTTACATCCTGAATTAAGCCTTATCAAGTGCTCTTTAAGGAAGAGAGGCTCTCCATTATTTACTAAAATAGTTTCAAACAGACCATCGCCATAATTAAATGCCCTATCATTAACTGGAATAGATTTTGGATTTATAAAGACTTGTGTTTTCAAGTGGAATTAGTCTTTAAATTTTGAAAAAATTAGAGATCCGTTTGTGCCTCCAAAACCAAATGAGTTAGATAAGGCGAAATTAATATCGCAATCGATAGAAGATTTATGATTTACATTTAAATCACATTCTTGATCCAGGTTTTCAATATTTATTGTTTGATGAATCTTGCCGTTTAATATCGAAAGTATACATACGATAGCTTCAACACCACCTGCTGCACCCAGAAGGTGCCCAATCATGGACTTTGTTGAATTGATAATAAGGTTTTTAGAATGAGATCCAAATGTTTTTTTCACAGCTTTTACCTCTAGAATATCACCTGCAGGTGTAGAGGTTCCATGAGCGTTAATATAATCAATGTTTGATGGATCTAAGTTTGCATCTTCAAGGGCTAGCGTCATACATCTAGATGCACCCTCCCCTGTTTCAGATGGAAGCGTCATATGATAGGCATCTGCACTCATGCCATAGCCGTTTATTTCAGCATATATCTTTGCGCCTCTTTTTTTTGCGTGCTCTAACTCCTCCAGAACAATTACTCCTGCACCATCTCCTAAAACAAAACCATCTCTGTCTTTATCCCATGGTCTGCTCGCTGTCTCTGGCGAGTCGTTGCGAGTAGACAATGCCCTTGCAGCTGCAAATCCACCCACACCTAAATCTGAAGTAGCCATTTCTGCTCCACCACATATCATCACATCTGCGTGAGAATATTGTATTTGCCTGAAACCCTCGCCAATGTTATGCGTCCCAGTTGTGCATGCTGTGACAATAGATAAATTAGGACCTTTAAAACCATATTTGATAGATAAGTTACCTGAAATCATGTTAATGATACTAGCAGGTACAAAAAAAGGTGATATTCTTCTTGAGCCACTTTTGATAAATGTATCTCTAGTATTTTCTATATTATAAAGTCCGCCTATGCCTGAGCCAATAGAAACACCAATTCTATCGGGATTACATTGAGATTCTAATAATTTTGCATCAGCTATAGCATCTATACCGGCAGCCATACCATATTGCATAAAAAGATCCATTTTTTTTAAGTCTTTTTTGTCGAAGTATTTATCAGATTGAAAATCTTTTACAGATGCAGAGAATTTTACAGGTAGTTTATCAACGTCTAGAAAATCGATGGTCTTAGCACCAGACTTGCCTTCTAAAAGAGATTTCCAGAAGTCGTCTTTATTACATCCAATTGGTGTCAGACATCCTATGCCGGTGACTACCACACGTTTTCTAGTCATAATTATTGATTTGCGTTGACGTAATCTATAGCTTCCTGAACAGAAGTTATTTTTTCAGCTTCTTCATCAGGGATTTCCGTTTCAAACTCTTCTTCGAGCGCCATAACTAATTCAACAGTATCAAGAGAATCAGCACCTAAATCATCTATAAATTTAGATTCATTCTTTACATCTTCCGCTTTTACACCCAGCTGAGTAACGATAATATTCTTTACTCTTTCCTCTACACTACTCATTATTACATTCTCCTATCGAATTAATTTTGATTAAAATTATATGTATTTTTACATATATAAGCCGCCATTTACATTAATATTTTCACCAGTTATATATGATGAATCATCAGATAGTAAAAAAGAGACGACGCTTGAAACTTCAGATGATTCCGCGATTCTACCTAAAGGTATATTTTTAGAGAGATTATCAATTTGATCTTCAGATAAAGCTTTGGTCATGTCAGTATCTATAAAACCAGGTGAAATTGAGTTTACGTTAATATTTCTCGATGATAGCTCTCTCGCAAGAGATTTTGTGAATCCTAAAAGGCCAGATTTAGATGCAGAGTAATTTGATTGGCCTGCATTACCCATCATGCCAACAATAGACCCGATGTTTACTATGCGTCCTTCTCTCGCTTTCATCATATCTTTAACAATCGATTTAGTTACTCTATAGATAGAAGTTAAATTAGTTTCTATAACTGACGACCATTGCTCATCGGTCATTCTCATTAATAAATTGTCATTAGTAATACCTGCATTATTTACAAGTCCAAAAAGTGTACCGTATTCATCCTGAATATTTTTTATAGCAGAATTAATAGACTCTTGATTTGTAACATCCATTTTTAATCCTTTCCCACCATTACTGTTGATTTCTTGCGATATTATATTTGCACCATCGTCAGTTCTAGAGGTGCCGATTACGGTGTAACCGTCATTATTAAGTCTTTGTATGATGTTTAGCCCTATCCCTCTATTAGCGCCCGTAACGAGTATGATCTTATCTTTCATGAGTTATATTATAGTACCTGCTGGAGTGAATTTATATCTTCAATATTACTGAAAGAATGAACGCGAATAGTTTTATCAAATCTTTTGACTAGCCCTTGTAAGACATTACCAGGACCGACCTCAATAACATCTGAGACATCATTACTTTTAAAGGTTTGCATAGTTTCAATCCATCGAACTGGAGAGCATACTTGCATGGATAAACAATCAATGAACCTTTCCTTATTTTTGCTTACTGATAAATCATAATTATGAATCACATCAAATGAATTATCTAAATTAAAGTTAATCCCTTTCAGCTCATCACGCAAATCATTTGAGACAGATTTAAGAAGTGAGGTATGTGCAGCAAGAGAAACTGGTAATTTTTTTACAATCTTTGCTCCAGAGGTTTTCAAAACAGTCGTTATATCCTCAACCGAATCATTATGACCAGCGATAACCGTTTGACCAGGGCAATTAAAATTGACAGCTTCTATAATTGCTCCGTCTTTTGATGCTTCTCTACATATATCTCTTACTTTATTACCATCCAGCCCAATTACTGCTGCCATAGCACCATTAACGTCCACCATGGCTGAGGACATAAACTCAGCACGTTTTTTTACCAACATGAGTGCATCATGAAAAGAGATAGTATTGTTTGCTACAAGTGCTGTATACTCACCTAGGCTGTGTCCTGCTCCAATATTTGCTTTTATACTTGTCTTCTTAATCAATGTATCCCACATCGCATAAGATATTGTAAGCATTAACGGTTGTGTATAAATCGTATCATTAACCTTTTGTTCATCTTTAATAGCTTCTCTAACATCGTAATTAAGTATTTCAGAGCCCTGATCAATTACATCATTAAATGAACTTACATCACTAAAGCTATCAGCCATATCTTCGTTTTGCGATCCTTGTCCCGGAAATACGACAGCAATGTTCAAGAAATATCCTCCAAATAATTCTCATATGTATAAAAGCCACTACTCTGATTTGAAATCCATTGAGAGGTATCAAGTGCACCTTGTGCAAATATCTTTCTATTATAGGCGTTATGGTAAAGAATTATCTCATCATCTGGTGATTTAAAAACAGTCTTATGAATACCTACTTCGCCCTCTTCTCTAAATGATTCAATCTTAATGTCACTTAAATTCGACTGTCGAGACTTTGCTATTACTTCGGCAATCTTCAGAGCTGTTCCGGATGGAGAATCAAGCTTATTTTTATGATGTGTTTCCTCTATCGAAACTTCATATTTCGACAATAGTTTAGACAGTTCAGAGATAGATCTTAGAGTGGCATTAACACCTATACTCATATTAGGCGCTAGTAGTAAAGGTATATCATTGCTAGCCTCAACAAGTATTTCCTTTTGCTCGGAATTAAATCCAGTTGTTCCGATAGTGATTGGTTTATTCAGGATTTGACATTCCTTTACAGCGTTAAGACATGGCTCTGGTAGTGAAAAATCTATCACCACATCAAATAATTCGGAATATTTAGATAAGTTATCAGATAATTTTAGATTCAAATCGGATTGTAATTTCTCTTTCTTGTCCACTCCTAGTGTAACATTAAACTTTTGTTCCAAAGATAATTCATAGATTGCTTGACCCATTCTCCCGAAAAATCCATTGATAGCTATTTTACTATTTGTCATTTATCAAAAAATTCTTTTATTCCATCTAGCCATGATTTTTCATTAGGTCTATGTTTTGATTTACTTTTAGAAAATGACTCATCTAGTTTATTCAGTAATTCTTTTTGCTCTTTAGTTAAGTTCACTGGAGTTTCTATGTTTACTTTACAATATAAGTCGCCTTTATACGATGATCTTACAGATTTAACACCTTTATTTTTTATCCTAAATGCTCTACCGCTTTGAGTGCCAGCTGGAACAGTTAATTCAACTTTACCCTCAAGTGTTGGCAATATTATCTTGTCACCTAATGTTGCGGATGTAAAACTAATTGGTACCTCGCACAAAATATCATCTCCATCTCTTTGAAAAAACTTATGAGGTTTAACGCTTACTGATACATACAAATCACCAGGCACTCCGTTATTAGGTCCGCCCTCGCCTTCTCCTGAAAGCCTAATCTGATCTCCATTATCTACCCCAGCAGGAATTTTAACTGCTAATTTTTTTGTTTCCTGAATAAATCCAGATCCACTACAATCAGGACAGCTCTCTTCGATAACACTACCTTTTCCTTTACAAACAGGACACGTTTGTTGAACCGAGAAAAAACCCTGACTTACTCTTACTTGACCCTGACCATTACAATGGTCGCAAGTTTTTAAAGCAGTTCCATTTTTAGCGCCAGTTCCATTGCAAGATTTACAACTAACTCTTCTTGGTACACTAATCTTTATCTCTTTTCCTTTGATAGCATCCTCAAGAGATACCTCAATTCTATACTCTAAATCTGAGCCTCTTCTCGCCCTAGTTTGAGATCTTGAACCTCCACCGAAAATGTCACCAAAGACATCACCAAAAATATCATTAAAAGAACCTCCCTGAAAACCTCCGCCTTGACCAAATCTCTGATCTAAACCTTCATGTCCGAACTGATCATATGCTTGCCTTTTATTTTGGTCTGAGAGGACTTCGTAAGCTTCTGAAACTTCTTTAAATTTTTTCTCAGCATTCTTATCACCCTGATTTCGATCAGGATGATATTTCATAGCCAATTTCTTATATGCTCTTTTAAGCTCTTGCTCAGAGGCGTCTCGAGATACGCCGAGCAAATTATAATAATCGGCTTTTGCCATTACTTAGTGTTTTCTTTTGGTTCGTCTTGGCTATCTTCAACTTCTTGAAATTCAGCATCTACAGCGTTTTTATTCGATGGATTTGCATTGTCATTTCCATCGACGCCCTCCGTTGTCTGACCTGCTGCTTGAGCTTGTTCCTGATAAGCTTGTTGCGCGATTTTACCAGCAACCTCAGTAAGCTTCATTGTCAGATCTTTTATTTTTTCTATCTCATCAGTCTTTATAGCTTCTCTAAGATCTTCGATAGCCTTATTTGTGGAATCTACATCAGATTTATCAGCTTTGTCGCCCAAATCTTTAATAGCTTTTTCAGATCCATTAATCATAGCTTCTGCTTGATTTTTTGCATCAACAAGTTCTTTGACCTTTTTATCTGCTTCAGCATGTTTCTCAGCATCTTTTACCATGCTATTGATTTCTTCTTCACTGAGACCGCTTGAGGCTTTGATTATGATCGATTGTTCTTTTCCAGTAGCTTTGTCTTTTGCGGAGACATTCAATATTCCATTAGCATCAATATCAAATGTGACTTCAATCTGAGGTGTGCCTCTTGGTGCTGGTGGTATATCTGATAAATCAAACTTACCTAGGGACTTATTGCCAGATGCAACTTCCCTTTCACCTTGGAGTACATGGACTGTAACAGCTGGCTGATTATCCTCAGCAGTTGAAAATACCTGTGATTTTTTAGTTGGTATAGTTGTGTTTTTTTCTATCAATGGAGTTCTGACACCACCCATAGTCTCAATACCAAGTGTTAACGGTGTAACATCGAGCAGTAGCACGTCTTTAACATCGCCTCCAAGAACACCGGCTTGAATAGCTGCGCCCATGGCTACAGCTTCATCAGGATTGACATCTTTTTTTGGCTCTCTGTTGAAGAAATCTTTTACAATTTCCTGTACTTTAGGCATACGTGTTTGACCACCAACGAGAATTACCTCGCCAATATCACTCACAGAAATCCCTGCATCTTTAAGAGCCGTCTTGCATGGTTCCAATGTTTTCTGAACTAGATCATCCACTAGGGATTCTAATTTAGCTCGACTCAGTTTAAGATTCATGTGTTTTGGCCCTGACGCATCAGCTGTCACGTAAGGAAGATTAATGTCTGTTTGTGAGCTTGATGATAGCTCTATCTTTGCTTTCTCAGCCGCTTCTTTAAGCCTTTGAATCGCAAGTGGATCCTGTTTGAGGTCAATGCCTTGATCTTTTTTAAATTCATCAACAAGATAGTCAATTAATCTTAAATCAAAATCTTCACCGCCAAGGAACGTATCACCACTAGTTGATAAAACCTCGAATTGCTGTTCACCATCAATCTTAGTCATTTCAATTATTGATACGTCGAAAGTTCCTCCACCCAAGTCATAGACAACAACTTTCTTTTCGTTGGATGCTTTATCAAGACCATATGCAAGAGCAGCTGCTGTTGGTTCATTTATAATTCTTTTAACATCAAGACCTGCAATTTTACCAGCATCCTTTGTTGCTTGTCTTTGTGAGTCATTAAAATACGCTGGAACAGTTATTACGGCTTCCTTAACTTCTGCACCAAGATAATCCTCTGCAGTTTGTTTCATTTTCATAAGTATTTTTGCTGATACTTCTGGCGGCGCCATTTTTTTACCATTAACTTCAACCCAAGCGTCATCATTTGTATTTTTAACAATAGAGTATGGAACTAGCTTGATATCCTTTTGAACTGCTTCTTCATCAAACTTTCTTCCAATTAGACGTTTGATAGCATACAGAGTATTGGATGGATTAGTCACAGCCTGTCTTTTAGCTGATTGACCAACTAGCGTTTCATTATCATCAGTGAATGCAACATATGATGGGGTTGTTCTATCACCCTCGCTGTTTTCAATTACTTTCGTTTTGTCGCCATCCATTATGGATACGCATGAGTTAGTTGTACCTAAATCTATTCCGATGATTGCCACTAATTTCTCCTGTTGTGTTAATTACACAGGTAATATGGGTATAAAATGATATTTTTCAAGTCAACTTGTTCTTAATTACCACTACCAGAGCAGGTTTTATTACTCTGCCAACTAATTTGTAGCCTTTCTGAAGGACTTCCTCGACAGTATTATCATCTTTTTTGTCATTTTCGATAGTTTTTATGGCTTGATGCAAATTGGGGTCAAATTTTTCACTAATTGGATTGATTACTTCCAGAGAATTTTTTTCTAATAATGAATCAAACATATTTTTTAGAAGTTTATTGCCCTCAATCAAGTTTTCTTTACTTAAGCTGCCTGTCTCTTGGGAAACTGCAATGTCAAGCGACTCGAAAATAGGTATTAAATCTAAAAATATCGATTCTGTGCTGAACTTATATGCATTACTTACCTCTTTTTCAGACCTTTTTTTTATATTTTCAACTTCAGCTTTTGCCCTAAGAAGAGCGTCATAGGTATCATTGTATTTTTCTTCCCAGGTTTTATTATCCTTTACGTTATCTGAAGTAGCTTGATTTTCAGAATCAGATTCCTCGACTTCCTCAGGCGCAGTTTCTGTTTTGCTCTCTTTATCGATCATGTGTATGAACCTTAATTTTTCGAAAACATTTTAGCAGTAAAATCTACAATCTCCACTATTCTCTCATAATCCATCCTTTTTGGACCAATTACACCAAGAACTCCAACTGTCTCATTATTTTTCTGGTATGGCGCAGAGATTAGACTGCAGTCTGCTAGTAAATTTGTTCCAGACTCGTCACCAATATAAATCTGGATGTTTTCATTTTTAATGCATTTTAACATTAAGTCTTTAAGTGTCTGTTTTTTATCGAATAATTCTACTAAGTTTTTTACTTTATCGATCGAGTAAAAATCACTAGAGTCTACAAGTTTTTTTTGGCCAGTAACTACAAAATCTGCTGCATCCGGATAAATGAAGTTATTAAGGACTTTAAGAGCCGTATTAATCTCATCACGTATGCTCTCAAGTCCTCTAGTCAAAATTGATGGAATCTCTCTCAGCTCTACACCACCGAAATTCTGGTTCAAGTAACTCACACACGCATTTAGCTTAGAGAGAGATAAGCCATTTATATCGATAATTTTATTGTCGATATGATCATTCTCCATATAAACGACTGCTAGAGCTTTATTTGACGATAGTTCATGAATTTCTAGCTTATTGAATATTTTTTTATCGTTTTTGAACGAGCCAATTACAGCTGCAAAATCTGATAGCTCAGATATATATTCTGTTGCAGATGAAATTATAGAGCTCTCATTCAAATTGGACCTAATAAGGCTTTTTATTGATTCCTGCTCAGATTTTGATAATGGCTTTCTTTTTAGATTGTTATCAATGTAATATCGATAACCCTTAACCGTAGGAAGTCTCCCCGAAGACACATGTGTAGATTCCACAAGCCCTAAACTCTCAAGCTTTATTAGATCTTTTCTTATTGTTGCAGTACTACAATTTAAACCAGTCTTTTCTAGCAGCCTATCAGAGCTAATCGCATTACCCTTTGATATGTAGTCCTTAACAAGGCATTCAATTAATATATTTTCTCTTTCTGTTAACATATAGAACTATTCACTATAATATCACTAATGATTAAAAGGCGAGAGACATATAATGTAGATGTAGGTGGAGTCATTATTGGCTCTTCGTACCCTATCAGAATTCAGTCTATGACTAACACCCAAACGGAGGACAGTCTCAAAACTGCATCACAGATTAAAGAATTGTATGATAGCGGTTCCGAGCTAGTGCGCATAACAGTCAATAATGAAGATAGTGCTAAAAGTGTAATAAAAATCAAAGATTTATTAGTGAAATCTAATTATAATCTCCCCTTGATTGGAGATTTTCACTATAACGGTCACACCCTTTTGGCATGCTACCCTGAAGCTGCATCTATTTTAGATAAATACAGAATTAATCCTGGAAATGTCGGCTCCTCAGATAATAAAAATTTTACTGAAATCATTAATATTGCCAAGAAATATGATAAGGCAGTAAGAATAGGAGGAAACTGGGGCAGCTTAAGTAGATCATACCTAGAAAAAACGATAGTAGATGGTAAAAAATCTGATATGTATGAGGAAATTATCAAAGACGCGTTAATCGACTCTGTCCTAAAATCGGCGGAGCTAGCTGAAGAACTAGGATTAGCTAGTAATAAGATTATATTGTCCTGTAAAGTGTCATCAGTCACTCAACTTGTTGAGGTATACACAAAAATTGCGAAAAAATGTAGATATCCACTTCATCTCGGCCTCACAGAGGCTGGAATGGGTGATGAAGCAATAGTCTCCTCTGTAGCTGCATTATCCATACTAATAAATCAGGGTATTGGAGACACGATAAGAGTGTCATTGACACCAGATAAAATGGGTGCAAGAACACAGGAGGTTGATGTTTGTAAAAATATACTTGCTAGCTTGGGGCTAAAACAATTCAAACCTAAAGTTGTATCCTGTCCAGGTTGCGGCAGGACATCTAGTAACTATTTTATAGAATTGACTAAGGATATAAATAATCATATAGAAAACAATATGATAACGTGGAAATCTCAGTACAAAAATGTTGAAAATATCAATATTGCTGTGATGGGATGTATTGTCAATGGTCCGGGTGAATCCAAACATGCGAACATAGGTATAAGCTTGCCTGGAACAAATGAATCGCCCAGCGCGCCTGTTTATGTTGATGGTGAAAAAGTCACGACATTAAGAGGAGACAGTATTAAAGAGGACTTTTTGAACATTATTGAAACCTACATAGTTAAAAACTATGAAAGGATTAGCTAGATTTGATTGTAACTATTGGCCTATTTGCGTCCGTGATCCACTCGCTCCATGATCCCACGTAAAGCTTAACATCTCTTATTCCAATAATTTCAAGCGCGAGGATATTATGGCAAGCAGTTATTCCTGAACCGCACATCGATATAATTTCCTTATCCTTCATGTCATTTGAGATTTTATTAAAATTATGTTGCAGATCCTCTTTTCTCCGAAATTTGGCTGTTTTATCCAGATTTGTTCCCAGCGGGTGGGATATCGCCCCTGGCACATGTCCTGCAATTGGATCCACAGGGTCATTTATCCCTTGATATCTCTCTTTTGATCTAGCATCAAGTAAGATTGTATTCATTTTAAATTGGGCTTCCTCAACATCTTCGACTGTAGCAATCATATTTTCTTGAACACATGGCTCAAAATGTGCTTTTTCAAAAACTGTAGGTGTTGTAACAAGCTTATTTCCTCCTTTAACCCAGGAATTTAGCCCTCCGTCCAAGACTGCAACAGCTTCATGACCTAACCACTTCAACATCCACCATAGTCGGCCTGCAAAGGCTCCGCCTGCATCATCATAGACTACAACCTGTTTATTATTACTCATACCCCAATGAGATAATTTCTCGGAGAACCTATCTGGATCTGGCAAAGGATGACGACCCGTTCCTGGTCGTTTCTCGCTGGCAAGATCAGTGTCAACATCAACAAAAATCGAGTTGGGAATATGCCCCTCTGTGTAAGAATCTATTCCGTACCCGCTGTCTTTAATATCACAGCGCGAGTCAAAGATGAGGAAGTCATCATTATTTAGATTTTTTTTTAAATCATCCATGGAAATTAATGTTTTATATACCATTTATAAATATATACCTAAGATCACTATTCCAATGATCAATGTTATTACATTCATCATAACGCTAATGAGATGATATTTCTTAAATCCAGCCTCATCTCCAGAATCTCTGGCATTGTTAATTATTGGTATGGACATTCTTCCTAATATAGTCAGTAATGTCATTGCAACAATCGCATAAGTCAAAATGGCACTTATAGGCATAAACATTAGTATTACCAGAGAGGCTACCCCAAGCACAATTCCAAAAATATAGTATTTTGGGAAAAATGCTCTGAGAAATACGCCAGCCTCTCTCTCTTCTAATGATTTAAAGACAGTTGGGGCAACTACTGCCGAAAAGAAAATTATTACCCCACTCCAAATTGAAACAAGAATAAATATTGGGTGCACACTCATCATAACGACCTCCGATGTCTAACAAAAATACTTATATTTACTATAACACGCCTGGAAGGATTCGAACCTCCGACCGATGGTTTAGAAAACCATTGCTCTATCCCCTGAGCTACAGGCGCATTAATCTTTATCAATGACTTTAAGTTTATCTGAAATATTCTTAATTGGCTCTAAGCCACCTATTGTACGCATTTTTTCAACTTTAGAAACAAGGTTTTTAGTTCTTGTTTTACCTGACGCAATAGATTTATTTGCTTGCTCAAGATGTTTCTCAAATTCTTCAAATGCTTCTCCAACTAATCTTGTTTTGTCATAAATATCAGTTGCTGCACGGATTATTTCATTTGTTGCTTCTGACTGTCGCTTGCTGCTCCATACACGTGATATGATTTGTAAGATCGCAATTAATGTAGTTGGGCCTACGATTGCTATTTTTTCAGTAGAAGCTTTCCTAACCATATCATCATCACATGCAAGCATATATGCTCCCTCTATCGGCATAAACATAATAATCAGGTCAAGAGAGTCATCTCCAAAAAGACTTCTATAATTAGACGAAGATAACGACTTTATGTGGTTTTTAACAGACATTTGATGCTTTTTGAGGGAGTTATCCTTTATTATATCGTCTTTTGCGTTAAGGTAGTCATTATAATCTGCAAGTGAAACTTTCGAATCAATAATCACTTTCTTACTATCTGGTAATTTGATGACAATATCAGGAATTGAGCCGCCAATACCCTTCTGCTCGTCATATGTGACACCTTTTTTAAAACCTGCGCTCTCAAGTATTGTCTTTAGGTTAATCTCTCCAAATTTCCCAGCTACCGAGCCTCCTTTAGTTAAAAGGGTATACATCTCATTCATATTTGACGAATTTTGACTGGTTGCCCTCTCTAACTCTTTAACAGCATCTTTTAACTGCTCAAGAGTTATTTGATTATGATCACTTATCGTACTGTTATTTGACGTATTTTTACCCTTATAGACCAGGTATGCGATCGCAAGCAATAACAGAAAAATTACCAGGTATTCTATGCTTAATTCCATCTTTTAATTATACACTCTTGTCTGCCTAAAAAGGTGAATTTACGCATCACCTCTGATAATCTTGGCATTTATAGCAAACGATTTGCAATTGATAAACAAGGAGTATTATTAGTGAAAAATTGTCTTATTTGGTTTAGAAATGATCTTAGATTGACTGATAATCAAACAGTTAATTTATGCTTAGCGAATAACTACAGTGTTCTACCAGTTTATATTATTGATGAATCCATGCCTAATGGGTCTAGTAGCAGATGGTGGCTCAAGAAAAGTTTGGGGTCTCTTTGCAAATCTATGAGTGGTAATCTTGTTATTAAAAAGGGTGACCCTAAAACCATACTTAAACAGTTAATTGATAGATATGACATAACTAATGTGTGTTGGAACGCAAGGTACTCCAAACAAGAGTTATCACAAGACAATGAAATTGAAGAATATATTATAAAACATGGACTTATATTAAATATCTATCATTCAACTTTACTTAGAGATCCGAGTAAGACTCTAAAAAAAGATGGCACTCCTTTCAAAGTATATACACCTTTCTACAAGCAGAAATATAGCGAGTTTAAATATGAATCTTACAATTACGATATCCGCAAACTGCATTATCTTCCCACAAGAGAAAGCAAAGATAGCAAATCGGTCATCGAAGCTGTCGTACCAGAGGAAAATTGGCATCAAAAGCTCGATACTATATGGGAACCGGGCGAAAAAGGTGCTAATACAAGGTTGGGCACCTTTTTATCCTCAGGATTACAAAGTTATGCAGAAGATAGAAATAGACCTGATTTGCCAAAAACATCTATGCTATCCCCTCATATAAGATTCGGAGAAATCTCGATTAGACAAATAGCAGAATCTATTCAAGATGATAATAGTCATGATAGCGAAATATTTTACAAAGAACTCGTTTGGAGAGAATTTTCATACCACCTACTATTTCATTTTCCCCATATAACGCATGATAATTTACAGAAAAAATTTGACTCTTTTAAATGGGAAAATAAGCAAAAAAATATTGAATCTTGGCAAAAAGGGCTTACGGGCTATCCTATAGTCGACGCAGGTATGAGACAGCTATGGCAAACAGGATATATGCACAATAGAGTCCGTATGATTGTAGGCTCATTTCTAGTGAAAAACCTCTTAACGCATTGGAAATATGGTCAAGAATGGTTTTGGGACACTTTAGTTGATGCAGACATTGCAAGTAACAGCGCTAGTTGGCAATGGGTAGCAGGGACAGGAGCTGATGCAGCCCCCTACTTCAGAATTTTCAACCCTGTTACACAAAGTAAAAAATTTGACCCAAATGGAGAATACATAAGAAAGTACATACCAGAATTAAAAGATATTCCTAGTAAATATATACACTTACCGGGTGAACTTGATGATAAAAGTTTAATAAAATTTGGCGTAAAACTTGGTAATGATTACCCGCACCCGATTGTAGATTTATCAGTTACAAGACAAAGAGCATTAGATGCCTTTCAAAAACTCCCAAAACAGACTTAGTTAAGAGCTGCACCAAATCCTATTACTTTATCTATAGCTGGGCGGTTGTCCAATATAAAGCTTGTTCGATTATTGGCTGATTTACCAATAGGCACCGTCCAAGAAAAATAAAAACTGCCACCTGTATTCTCTGGACTTGCACCGTTCTTAACCGTATACCTGTCACCGCCAAAGGTTATAAATGAGTTTTTAAGGTCATATGTGACTTTTAGACCTGATATATCCATGTCCTCACCATCCCCGTCAGGATTCGAGTCAAGTTTTCTTTCATATTCTGTGTAGTGCTTGGCAGCAATCAAATTCATCCTGTCTGATATAGGTAATTTATAACTTAAATTATAATAAACTATCTCATCAACATAGAAACTTAAGATCTCTGAATTTGTAGAACCAATCCCAAATTCCAAAATCATAGACTCGGTAGCTAACCCAGTGCTCAATACGAAGCTATTTGCATCAACATTTGAGCTATTGTTTTCAATTTCATCAGAGTAAATATATCCTAAATTAATAAAGCTTGTTGAGCTATCATAATGTCTAAGATGAGTTAGGTTAAGAGTTAAAGCTTTTTTAATAGCATCGTCTTCTGGTTCTAGTATGTTGCCAGTTCGTTTATAAAACGTGAGTTTAGTACTTAATATACCCTCTGTATCTTGTGTTAGCTTTTTTCCTACCCAACCTTCTATCGAAAAGGGCTGGTATAGCATTGGTTCCCTGCTTGCTGAAGAACTATTCTTGTTCCAATCAAGCTGACCAAGAGACAGGGTATATGTCCCATAAAGATCATAATTAGACATTGTTGAAGGTGTAGAATCTGATTCTCCGCCTGCAAAAGACGTACTAAGTACAAAAAATGCGAAATAATTCGCGACTAAAAGCTTTTTAAACATGATTCCCCTGAATGCGTAAAGAACTATATCACATTAATAATGAGATGTCAGAAAACATGGAGAAGGAGGGATTCGAACCCTCGATAGAGAATAACCCTATAACACCTTAGCAGGGTGCCGCTTTCAGCCACTCAGCCACTTCTCCCTGTATTATTTGGTTTACTTTGTAGCAGTTTCAGAAGTATCTACATTAATCTTTTCGTAAATCTCTTCTCTGTGAACTTTGACATCTTTGGGTGCATTGATACCTAGTCTTATTTGGCTACCTTTAACCCCTAAAACTACAATTTTGGTATCGTCACCTACCATCAAAGCTTCTCCTACACGCCTAGTTAGTATAAGCATGATTTCCCCCTCCATTTCCGGCCAGATTATTTCCTTTCTAGCTTAAATTCATTATGTAACGCCTTAACGGCGTTTTCTAGGTTTTTTTGATCAATTACCACAGAAATTTTGATTTCTGATGTCGAAATCATACGAATATTGATTTTTTTCCTAGCTAGGCAGGAGAACATCTGGCCGGCTATTCCAGCATGAGACCTCATACCAACCCCTATCAAAGATACCTTTACAATATTTTTAGTCGCAGAAACATCTGAAAAATTCATTTTTTTCTTATTTTTTTCAATAACTTGTATTGCTTTATTAAAGTCTTTTCTGCTAACCGTAAAAGTAAAATCTGCTAATCCATCAGAGCCAACGTTTTGAACTATCATGTCCACTTCGATATCTGCGTCTCCGATAGGACCCAAAATAGATGCGGCGATACCAGGAGAGTCTTTAACGCCCCTAATCATTATCTCTGATTCATCTTTGGTAAATGCTATTCCTGTAATTAATGCGTCTTCCACGCTTTTCTCCTCTTTTTTAATTAATGTACCAGATCCTGAATTATGAGCATGCATAACTCGAACTGGTACATTGTATTTACTCGCAAACTCAACTGATCGTAATTGTAACACTTTAGAGCCTAAACCAGACATTTCTAGCATCTCCTCATAAGTCATTTGATCGACTTTTTTAGCTTTTGAACAAACTCGCGGATCAGTTGTATATACACCATCTACATCTGTGAATATCTGACACTCAGCAGCTTTCAATGCTGCAGCAATTGCTACGGCAGATGTATCGGAACCACCTCTTCCAAGAGTAGTTATGGAACCGTTATTTATTCCTTGAAATCCTGCAACGATTACAATTTTATTCTCTTTTAAGTCTTTTTTAATTTTTTTAGCATTTATATCTATAATGCGAGCAGATGAATGTGAATTATTTGTTCTTATACCTGCTTGCCACCCTGTATATGCAACAGAATCTCTACCCAAATCCTTGATGGACATTGATAATAGAGAAATGCTTACTTGCTCACCAGATGATACCAGTAGATCATAGTCCCTCATATCTGGATTTTTTGTGCATCTATTTGCTAGCGAAACAAGCTGATCAGTAGTTTTACCCATTGCTGATAGTACAACCACAATACTGTTACGAGTTGCATCCTCCACAACCTTTTTTGCAATGTTTTTTATTTTAGTTACGCTAGAGACAGAAGTGCCGCCATATTTTTTCACTATTACTTTCATTTTATTATTTCTGTTATAAACGTCTTAATTTTATCAACATTTGTGTCGTTTAAGACAACTGTTGCGAAAGTATCATTCCCTCCGCCTTTACCGTTAAATTTTGTATTTAACTCTTTGGATAAATTTTTCGCATTATAACTAGAAATAATATTTTTAGATACACAAATATAACAAGTTGTATTTTTTTTAGATTTGCTTAATAGAAAACTTAAGCTTTTATCATGATTAGATTTAATAATGTCAGTAAGTAATCTCGATTCATTTGAATCTAAATTATGAACACACTCAATGAAACAATTAACATTATATTTTAAATTAATACCCGAATAACCTTTATAAAGGTTTGTCAAAAAATCTTTGGAATACAAAGTATTTTTTTTCTTAAGAGCCTTGACCTCATTCTGCAAAGCAGTAATTTTATCAATTACATTATCATCTGTAGATTTAAGTTCCTCGCATATGAACTCAAGTGTCTTGAGCTTATTATTTATAAATTTAAATGCATTTTGTCCTGTTACACACTCAAGCCTTCTTATGCCATTTGCAACACTAGATTGACTGATAATCTTAATTGCACCAATTTCAGATGTATTTTCCACATGAGTACCTCCGCATAATTCGATAGACTCTTTTCCAATATTTACTACTCGAACACTATCTGTATACTTCTCCTCAAAAAAAGCTAAAGCACCAGATTCAATTGCTTTATCAAAGGGTAGTATATTTTTTTGCGTATTAGTTGATGCATGTATTTCATCTTGAATTGAGTTTTCTATAAGCGTTAATTCTTTTTCAGTAACAGGTTTTGTATGCGTAAAATCAAATCTAAAACCATCCTCTGTGACTGATGACCCCCTTTGCTGAATATGTTCACCTAGGGTCAACCGCAAGTAATGATGTAGTAGATGTGTTGATGAGTGATTCGATGCTACACGCTTTCTATGATTCTCGCTGTAGGCTGATGATACCTTATCACCAATATTTAAAGCACCAGATATTAGTTTACATTGATGAAATATAGTATTGTTCATTTTTTGTACATCAACGACATCTAATTTACACTTTTCAGAGTATAAAGTGCCGATATCACTGGTCTGTCCACCGCCCTCAGGGTATAAACAAGTTTCCTTAAGGACAACAAGATAATTCATATCAGTATTTGATGCATTTTTGACTTTTTTATCATTCTGATAAATATCTACTACTGTTGTTTCGATATTGTTTTTATCATAGCCAATAAATTCTGTAGAGTGAGTCATATCAAGGTTTGATGAAACTTTATCAGTAAATGCTTTTTTATTTCTAGCGCTCTCTTTTTGATTCATCATAAGTTTTTCATAACCATCTTTATCTATCATTATATTTTTTTCTGATGCTATCTCTTGAGTGATCTCAAAGGGAAAACCATAAGTATCGTACAGCATGAATATTGTCTCAGCGTCCAGGCTAGATTTATTCTTTAAAAAATCATCAATTAGCTCTATACCCTTGCCTAAGGTTTTTAAATATTTTTGCTCTTCGGATTTGATTGTATCAACAATTTTAGCTGAATTTTTTTTGAGCTCTGGAAAATCCTTACTTGAAGTGCAGATTACTTCAGCACATTGGTACAAGAAAGGATCTTTTATATTATTTTTATACACGAAACGTGAAGAACGTCTAAGTATTCGACGAAGAACATAGCCTCTACCCTCACGATCAGGAATTACATTGTCGTTAATTAGATGACAACAAGCTCTGATGTGATCAAGTAATATTTTTTTTATATATAAATTATCATTAGTTAATGAAATTTTAGAATCAATATATTGACTAAGATTTTGAAATAATGTGGAATCATAATTATCAGTAAACCCCTCCACAATTGCCTGAACCCTCTCTAGACCCATTCCTGTATCTACACATTTTTGTGGTAGCTCCTCCATTTCCCCAGAGGATGTTTTATTATATTGTGTAAAGACTAAATTCCATATTTCAATGTATCTGTCTTTGGGATCACCTAGAGTTGGCAGCACACCATCAAATCCATCCCCTTGATCGTAATATATTTCTGTGCATGGTCCACATGGACCAGTTTCACCCATCTGCCAGAAGTTATCCTCATCACCTAGAACCAAAATTCTATCTGGGTCAATCTTAATTTTATCAGTCCATATTTGTTTGGATTCAGAATCAGAATCATGAACAGATATATATAATCTTTTTTCATCAAACTTCAAAACGTTTGTAAGAAAATCCCATGCAAATGATATAGCCTCATCCTTAAAGTATTCACCAAAACTAAAGTTTCCTAGCATTTCAAAGAAAGAGTGATGTCGGGAGGTAAATCCAATATTATCTAGATCATTGTGTTTCCCACCGGCTCTCATACACTTTTGGCATGTTACAATCGCTTTATCTTTTGGCTTTATGTTGCCGAGAAATATGTCTTTGAACTGGACCATGCCAGAGTTAACGAATAACAAAGATTTGTCATTATTTGGAATTAATGGACTAGAGGGGTAATGTTTATGTCCTTTACTCTTGAAGTAATCTATATAAAGTTTTTTAACATTCATTTTTGCATTCACTCAAAGCGTATTTTATCATTTTATGTTCGAAGCCACGACCTATTAAGAAGGAATAAATTTTGTCTCTGTCCTCTAGCGTTATTGATGACCCCTTTAACTTTTTTCTCAGTGCAGAAAATGCGCTATCTAACCATTGATCATGAGAAATCTTCGATAGATTTTCACTTATAAGAGCCTCTGTTATCCCTCTACAATTTAGCTCAGAGGATATCAAATTTGGTCCTTTATTTTTCTTTAAACGTGATCTAATAAATTCTTCGGTAAATCTTGAGTCAGATTGAATATTTTTAGCGGCAAACTCATTTATCGACAAGAGAATTTCTTCTCTGTCAAAACCTTTTTCAATAAGTTTGTTTTTAAGTTCGAGCTTCGAGTGTTCTCGAATGCTTAAGTATTTTGTTATCAGTTTTGTTATATCGCTATTCAGACTCTTCGACATTATCCTCAGCATGATCCATAGATGTCTTATTGCCTTGAGTGATTGCTATAATTTTATTTTCAATCTCTTGAGCGATATCCGAATTCTCTTTAAGAAATATTCTTGAATTTTCTTTTCCTTGTCCTATTCTCTCACTACCAAAGCTATACCAAGCGCCAGCTTTATCAATGATATTATGCTTCACTCCCAAATCTATTAACTCTGATTCTTTGGAAACTCCTTCACCATAATAAATATCAAACTCAGCAATCTTAAAAGGTGGCGCTACCTTATTTTTAACAACTTTCACTCGTGTTTCATTGCCGATTATTTCATCGCCTTGTTTAATTGCTCCAATACGTCTTATATCCATTCTTACTGATGAATAAAACTTAAGTGCATTACCACCAGTTGTTGTTTCAGGGCTGCCAAACATAACACCGATCTTCATTCTAATTTGGTTTATGAATATCAGCAGAGTGTTTGATTTTTTAATGTTAGCTGTAAGTTTTCTCAATGCTTGAGACATAAGCCTCGCCTGTAAGCCCATATGAGAATCCCCCATATCGCCATCAATTTCTGCTTTTGGGGTGAGTGCAGCGACTGAATCTATAACTAAAGCAGAAATAGCACCTGATCTAACTAAAGTATCTGCTATTTCTAGTGCCTGCTCACCTGAATCAGGCTGTGAGAGGAGCAGCTCATCGATATTCACTCCTAAATTTTCTGCATACTTTGGATCCAGTGCATGCTCAGCATCTATGAAAGCAGCAGTGCCACCTTGTTTTTGCGCTTGAGCAATCACTTGTAATGCCATGGTGGTTTTACCAGATGACTCTGGTCCATATATTTCGATCACCCTTCCTTTTGGAAGACCACCTATTCCTAGAGCACCATCGAGTGTAAGAGAACCTGTTGAAATAGACTCAATATCCGGATATGCAGAACCGGACCCTAATTTCATCAAGGCGCCCTTGCCATGGTCTTTTTCTATTTGACTTATTGCTGAATCTAGTGCTTTTTGTGTGTTTTCTTCCATAATTCTCCTCAGGTATAGGTTCTAAGCTCTATGATACCAAGTAATGATTATTAATGAAATCGTATAAGCAATCTAATGCATGATTTACAGTTTTTTTACGATTTGCATCTCGCTCGTCATGAAGATAAAAATGAGATGATACATGAGTCTTTTCTGACTTGATTGTAATAAAAACTTGGGGTTTTTTTGATGTAGTCAATCCATCTAGCTCCATCACTCCTGTTGTAGAGATTGCAATCTCAGACTTAATAGAATTAAAAATGCCCTCTGCCATTAATAAAGATACCTCCTTTGAAACAGCTCCATATTTTTCAAGAACATCATTAGGAACGTTTAGAAGTTCATTTTTAACACTATTAGAATAGGCTATGACAGATCCAACATAAAATTTTGAGGATCCAGATATATCAGTGAAAAGCTTTGACAGATATCCACCTGTGCAAGACTCGGCAGTACAGATCATTATATTTTTAGATAAGCATAATTCTTGTATTTTTTTTAGTTTTCCTGAAGCTTTATTCATATATAATCATAATACTCTAGCATTTTAGTATTAAGGGGATTATTTTGAAAAAAATTAAAAGAGTTTTAGTTTATGGCTCGTCATCTTTTCTTAAAAAAAATGAGACAAGGTCTATTATCAAATACTTGTCTAGAAAATGCACGTTAGTTGATATTTTTGCCTTGGGTGAAGATCTCAGTAAACCACATAGTAAGAAATATGATCTAATTCTCTCTATAGGTGGAGATGGTATTTTCTTATCTGCCTCTAAGTACGCATATTCAAAGTCGACACCGATTGTAGGGTTAAACTTTGGGCGTATTGGATTTCTGGCAGATCTAGATAAAAAAAATATTCAATTAAAAATCAAAGATATCTTAGACGGAAACTATATCATTGATAAAAGAACTCTTCTTTCAGGCTCTGTAATATCTAATGAAAAAAAATATAATTCAATAGCACTCAATGATATTGTGATCAATAACAAAGGAACTCTTAAAATGATTGAGATGAATATTTATGTAAATGAGAATCTCATCACAAAACAAAGATCTGATGGTGTTATCATTTCAACACCAACTGGATCAACCGCTTATGCAATGTCTAATGGGTGTCCAATTGTAAGTCCAAATTCAAATGTAACATGTATAGTACCTATTGCGCCGCATTCGTATGGTCAAAGATCTGTGATTATAAATAACACTGATGATGTATTAATAGAAATTAACAAGAGGTCAAAACTAAATTCTCAAGTAACCTTCGATGGAGCTAACAACTTAACAATTGAAAGTCCTGATAAAATTGTTATAAAAAGAGCTAAACGGCAGCTCATGATAGTACATCCTTGTGATTATGATTATTTTAATGCTCTATCAAAGAAATTAAAATATGAGATAAAATCTTAACTGTCTTTTTTTAATTTACCTTTACAGTTATTTTTATTGCAGTCACCAAATAGAGTCATCACATGTGATTCGAGAGTAAAATTGTACTTTTTAGAAATATGCTCTTGGAGTTTTTCTAGATCATCATTTACAAATTCGATGATCTCGCCGCATCTAGTACAAATGAGATGATCATGATGTGATTTCTTTATTTCATAGGCTGACTGATTATCATTAAAATTATTTTTTTGAATTAAATCTGCCATTTCTAGCTGAGTCAAAACACGATAAATAGTAGCTAATCCAATATTCTCCCCTTGATCATCAAGTAAATCCTTCAATCTATCTGCTGTGTAATGTTCATCAGGAAAAGACTGAAATATCTCAAGAATTTTACATCGAGAATGGGTAACTTTAAGCCCAGCTTGTTTCAACTTATCGATATTTTTTTCATTGCTAGGATTGTTCATAAGATGCTCTCTTTTTTCTGTTAATCTTAGGGTCTGCTATGATTTCTTCGTATATTTCTATTCTATCTTTATCCTTTATGATGTATGTATCCTTTACAAGCTTACCATACACCCCAACAGGTGTCTCTACTTCGTATCCCAGTATATCTCTTAGAAATACATTTATACTAGTTCCAGATTCAATATTTATAGATTCAACCTCGTCAGAATGACTTGATATGTAATAAAATACTTCAATTGTCATATTTAGATTTGAATGCTTCTTGTACAAATGATTTTAGAATTGAATTCATAATTGACGAAAAAATAGGTTCGATAGATAATTCTATTATTGAACTCTTAAATTTATAATCTATGTCAAGTGATACTCTTGTATTAAATTGATTAATTGGTGAGAACAACCATTTACCAGTTAAACTTTCGAATGGACCGTCAACAAGTTCGAGTGATATTGATTTATTTTTTTTAATGGTATTTTTTGTTGAAAAGTTCCAATTTATAAAACTTTTAGAAATAAATATTTTACCAATTATAATTTCAGCAGATTCTTCTTTGACTTCAGATTTAGTGCACCATGGAAGATAGTTAGGATAGCTTTTTATATCATTGATTAAATTAAAAATTGTATCAATGTCAATATTTATATCCTCTTCTTTATGAATGTTTTTCATAATTATATTATCCCGCTTATAAATATTATTATTAGTAGAATTGGAGAGAGTATTTTAAGAAGAATAAACCAAATATTTGCTAAAACAATATTTGAATTTAACTCTGAGATGACTATTGCTCTCTTCATTATGAAGCCTGCAAATAATGCCATTAATAAACCACCTAATGGAAGCATAATCTTTGAAGTTAAATAATCTATGTTATCAAATATTGTCATTCCAAAAATTTTAAAACTCGATAATTCATTAAAGGAAAGTACAGTAAGAATTCCAAGTGTCCACGTAAATATTCCAAGAATGTTTGTTGCATATACCCTTGATAAGGAAAATTTCTCAATGACAAATGTTATAGCAGGCTCTATTAATGATATAGATGATGTAATGGCAGCGAAAAACAATAATATAAAAAATAATGTTGCAATTATTGTCCCAAAATCCATTGCTCCAAATGCTATGGGTAATGTCTGAAAAATTAATCCCGGACCAGCTGAATTCGGGTCTAGATCGTAAGTAAACACTATAGGAAAAATAATAATACCAGCCAATATTGCAACAAAAGTGTCAAAGAATGCAACTGCGGAACTCACTTGAAATATAGATGTATCTTCAGGGAGGTAAGATCCGTACACCATTAATGAACCCATTCCAATACTTAATGAAAAAAATGCCATACTCATAGCAGATAGAATCACAGTATTATTGACCTTATTGAAATCAGCAACAAATAAATAAGACATTGCATCTGAGAAGCCTGAAAGTGTAGAGCCATACACTGCTAAACCAATTAATAGAATAAAAAGACCTGGTATTAAAAATTTTATAGCTCTCTCTATTCCACTCTTAATACCTTTAGAGACAATATAGCAAGTTAGGATCATGAACAGTGTATGCCAAAGAATTAATTTTTCAGGATCAGAAATAAAAGTTTCAAATTTTGCTGTTGAACCTGCTGCAGTGATTAATACAAAGGAACCTGAGATAGATTTTATTATGTATGATAGTGTCCAGCCTGCTATCACACTATAGAAGGATAATATAAGTACTCCTGCTGCTATACCCATCCATCCAACTAATTCCCAATTTGTAAACAAATCATTATTTTCAAACTGTTTTTTTACTTTTACTGTACGATTTAAAGATGAGTCAGACTCATCTCGTGTGTAATAACTAGCTTCAGTCGATAAAGTTCTCAGTGTATTTACAGGATTTTGTTTTCCCCTTTTTCCTATCAATATTTCTGCACACATAATAGGAAGCGCAAGAAGTATCACACTGAGGATATAAATTAAAACGAAAGCACCTCCTCCACTTTCAGCTGTCATCCAAGGGAACTTCCATATATTACCCAAGCCTACTGCAGATCCAGTAGCGGCAAAGATGAATAACAATTTGGAAGACCATTGACCGTGAATTGATTTTCTATTATTTGAAATGACCTAGCTCCTATCTATTATGATACCATTATACCGAATGTAAAAATATTATGAATGTCTTATGTAATAACAAAAAATCCTCCTTCAAATATAGTTTTATCAAAAAAATTGAGGCAGGCTTAGTATTATCAGGCTGGGAAGTTAAGAGCCTGAAAGATGGAAATGGGCAAATATCCGAGAGTTATATTTCAATCACGAAAGATGAGATATTCCTGTGTAATGCACACATAAAAATAGTGAATATGAAAAATAGTTCAAGCAATCAAAACCCAACTAGCAGAAGAAAGTTATTACTTAATAGAAAGGAAATTGACATGTTACAAGGACAAGTAAGTCAAAAAGGTCTGACTATAGTGCCTATAAGGCTTTATTCAAAAAAGGGTATTATTAAAATAGAGATTGCACTTGCAAAAGGCAAGAAGCTTTTTGATAAGAGACAAGATCAAAAGAATAAAGATTGGAAAAGGCAGAAAGATAGACTTAGTAAGACAAGTTAGCTCTCACTAAAATAATTCATATGTAGTTTTTTGTCTTCATCTGATGGTTCTATAATTTTTAAGTCATCGTCGATTACTGTTTTTGTATAGTCATTGACATTATGCTCAGATGTTAAATCCGAAAAGTTATTTTGACCTATAGTCATTTTAAGATAAACAAAAGCAAGTAATTTTGCATCTAGTAATGCGCCATGTAAAGTCCTATCGGAATTATCTATAGAGTATCTCTCACATAAAGCATCTAATGTATTTTTTTTGCCCGGACTTATTTTTCTCGCAAGCTTAAGACTATCTATAATCTCGTTATCTAAAAAATTATCACTTACAGAGGTTGCAGAGTGTTCTTTTTTTAAAAACCCTATATCAAATGGAGCGTTATGAATTATGATGGGTGAATTGCTGATGTATTCTTTGAGTTCTGGATATATTTCCTCAAATACCGGCTTATCCTTTAGGAGGCTGTTTGTAAGTCCGTGTATCTTTGATGCCTCAACGTCTATTTCTCTATTTGGATTTATATATTTATGAAATGTATTATTTGTAATATTCCTATTTAATATTTCAATACATCCTATTTCTATGATTTTATGCCCATCATCTGGATCCAGACCAGTTGTTTCAGTATCTAAGACAATATATCTCATTTATCTATAGCTCCAGTTGCTAATTCATCCGCCATGTTGTTGTAGAGAGTGTCATCTGAATTATCGGACTGATGTGCTTTGACCCATTTCCATTCTATATCAAGCTCAAGATTCAGTTGATCAATTCTTATCCATAGATCCTTGTTAGATACTGGTCTCTTCGAGCTAGTAATCCAATTATTCTTTTTCCAATTTACTATCCACTCAGTAATACCCTTTTGAAGATAAGTAGAGTCTGTGTACAAATACAATCTTTCATCTTTTCTAGCACTCTCGAGAGCTTTTATTGCGGCCGTGAGTTCCATTCTATTATTCGTTGTTTGACTCTCTCTACCATTGCCAGTATTTAACTTCCCATTTTCTAAAATTACGTAGCCCCAACCACCGGGTCCAGGATTTCCGCTACATGCGCCATCAGTATATATTTTGATCATAAATTATTCTTAACGAGAGAAGTTACTTTATAGTCTTTATTGAATAAAACTTTTTGAGGTGTTAGTGGGATTACATTTTTTTTGTATGTAAAAATAAACATCCCACCAAATTGATTTCTTATAATTTTATGTAGAAATGACACATTGGATAGGAACGATGATACATTTTTCCCTAAGTATGGGAATAATCCAAAAGTTTTTTGGTAGCTCATTTTGTATTCAAGTATTTTGAACCATTCTTTTATAATGTACGGTGACATAAAATTGATATTCCAGGGAGCTTTTGAGGAGAATATTTTAAAAACTGTCCAAATACTGAACTTGTTAAAACCAATAATAACTATGGTAGCATCATCAGTTGCTATTCGGTCTATTTCACGCATTAAAAGATAAGGATTATGTGTGTATTCAAGTCCATGAGACAAAACAATGATATCGTGCGAATTATCTTCAAATGGTAACTTTTTTGATAAATTTGAGCTGGATATGAGAACATCCTCGTCTATGCTGAAAAAAGTCCCGGTTTTATTTTTCTGAAATATTTTTTTAAATTCAGATGAGCCACAAAATAGAGTGTGTCTTCCCTGATAAATATCTTTGATTGAGTCTAATTCTTTTGAAATTATCCTCTTAAAGTGTTGCCCAGATGCTTGTTTGTACCACTCTTTGAGCTGTTGTTTAGTATTATTGTTTTCTTGAAATATCATCTCTATAGAATTAAATAATACCATATGATAAGTTTAGATTAGTGTACAAAAAATACATTTTAATCATTGCTGTATTATTAATTTCTGGCTGTAAAAGTGTACAGACCCGATCACTCTCTGAATTCACTCTTGATAACTCAATATTAAGCATAGATAGCACCTGTGAAACCATAAAATTAAAGAATAAAAATTTTGATTCAGTTTGGAACCGCATGAGATCAGGATTCTGCTTCAGTAATATTAATTCTTCAAGGATATCTCAAGAGCTCAAATGGATGAAAAAAAATAAGGACTTTGTCTATAGATCAATTGATAGGTCTAAGCCGTATCTATTCCATATACTATCTTTCCTGGAAGAGAAGAACTTACCTCATGAATTAGCTCTATTGCCAATGGTAGAGAGTGGGTTTCAGCCTTTTGCCTACTCGGCATCAAGAGCAGCTGGAATATGGCAATTTATACCGCCAACTGCTCGTGAGTATGGTCTGAAGATGAACTGGTTATATGATGGACGTCGAGATGTCCTGGAGTCAACTAAAGCTGCAACATACTTTCTGAGCGATATGTATAGACACTTTAAGGGTAATTGGTTACTGGCAATCGCATCATACAATACCGGGGCGGGAAATGTTGGAAAAGCGATAGACAGGGCAAATAACTTATTCACCAAGCCATCTTATTGGGATTTAAATCTTCCAAGAGAAACAGAATTATACGTACCTAGACTATTGGCTTTATCTAAAATAATTGCTGATCCAAATAGATATGGTTTTAAACTACCATCAATCTCTAACGAAAAATTTACATCCACTGTCAATTTTAGAGATCCAATCGACTTCAAGACTTTATCAATCATTACAGGGATATCGCAAAATGAATTGGCTAAATTAAATCCCGGTTATAGCACTTGGATACTGGATCCATCTCAGCAAAATAAACTCCTACTTCCAGTAAAAGCTGCAAAGGTGTTTAATAAAAGATACAATAAAATATCTAGATCCATATATGAAACTAAAGTTCATAAAGTGATTAAAGGAGATAGTCTGTATAAAATATCGCGTATATATAATGTTAAAAT
>CABYTF010000003.1 GCA_902521725.1 uncultured Gammaproteobacteria bacterium | reverse complement strand
CACAAGCTTTTAAGTAATATATCCACAGCCATATTTGTATTTGAAACAAGGAGGATTCTTTTTCCTTGTTTATAAAAAAAATATACTAACTCTGCTAGTGTAAATGTTTTTCCTGTTCCAGGCGGACCCCAAAGATATAATAAGTCAGATTTCGATAGTACTTGAATAGACTTGAACTGATTTTCATTAAGACTCACTGAATCAGATTTTATACTCTCGTTGATACCTTTTGAGGACTCTTCGAGTCCAAGTGTTTTGAGGGACATACTTAAATTAAAAGCTTTTTCGTCATTGATCTCAGAGATTTCACCCAACCTCTCTTTTAATCTCTGTATAAGAAAGGATCTATCTGTCTTGAGCTGAGCTACACGTATTACATCACCAAGATTGTCATTCGTCGATATTCTAAGAACTTTGTCTACAATGGAAACTATACTTCCACTATGATTTTCATTCTCCAGAGAAACCTCTACTGGCATCTCTTCATTAATTACTGATGGATCGTCTAGTGTGAAAGTATATACAAAAGTATCACCTGTATGCTCTTCAAGCTTACCATTTGTTAAGAGAATTGAATTATCGTAAGAACTCTTTTTGACAGATTCTATTTCTATCTCTAATGCTTGATCAAAATTCGCAAATATTTGATGACATTTTTCATTAGTCTCAGGCATATTAAACATTATTTCATAGAAATCAGTTAATTTTCTATCTATAAACCCCAACACTTTAGGTATCTAGCTTGTCAAAAACCTATAAATTAGATCATAAAATCATGATCTAAATTTATATCATAAAAATATGTTGACAAATCATACCTATTCATGAGATAGTATGGCTATGATAACAAATAACCATCTTTCTGGAGGTAAAGAAAAACCAGTAATAATAACTAGGAGTAATGAAAATATGAGTAAAATTGAGACTTTTTTATCTGAATATCAAAAATCTACATATACGTTGGAGGCCTTTAGTATGCCTGACATGTACGATGGAGTTCCCAATATAGTATGCAAAATCCCTGCATCAGTGATTGTTAATCACTTTGAAGTGCCATACGCAAAGGGCCCTGTTTCTGACAAAAAGGGTTACCAACGGAACTTTAGTAAGACGAGAATACTTAAACTAGCTAATAGATTGATTCATGAAAGGATCAGCTTACCACTATCACTTAGTTTGAATATCATTCAGCCGAATGCATTTAATTCATTTGATAAAAATCAATTTAAATATAATCCAAGCTTTCATCACTCACTCCGCGTCATGGATGGGCAACATAGAATTCTTGGTATCAAAGAAGCTTTTAGAATTGTTAAAGAGGCTGAAGGAACGGATGTCAATCTCTCTGGCGCAAAAGAACATCTTGAGGCCCTTGTCTTGAATGTAACTCTTACAAATACACCTAGAATTGAGAAAGAGATTCAGATATTTGTTGAGATAAATTCAAACTCTAAGGGTGTACCAGTTGATGTTGTTCTTGCCAATAACCTAAGAAGAATGGCTCATGGAGAAATCGATGTTTTTGAAGTAGCAAAAAGTAACGATGAAGATTGGCAGATTTCGAATGCCAATATGTTATCTAATATTGTCAAAGATTTTGATTCAGTCTGGTACAAAAGGATCAAAATTCCTGGAGGTGAGCACGAAACTCCCAATGTTGGAATTACCTCAATGACTAAGTATCTAAGAGTGATCACTGACAGTCGTGAGTGTAAGCTCCTACGTGATGATGCAAAAGCTGAATTTATCAAGAGTGTTTTCAATGCGTATTGGGACGCTTTTCGAAATGAGTATAAAGAAGTTTTTGATAATCCTAAAGATTATGCAATACAAAAAGCTATTGGTGCCGACGTTTGGATGAGACTATGGCCAATGATTGTTCAATGGTCTGCCGATAATGAAAATCTAACCAACCTTAGAGATCCAAAAACTTACCAGAAAGCGATTAAACTGATTGTTGAGAGTTGTGAAGGCGAGGATAAAAATGGTAACTCTGCTGATGGAATTGATTTTTGGAAAGTAGGTGGACCTATCGGATCTTACAGTAGTGAGAAAGGAAAATCTATTCTCGTTAGAGAACTAGAGAGTTACCTTGTCAATGCTTAAAGAAATTTTGGATAGCTATGAGAGAATCAGGAGGTAAAAAAAGATTCCCTAGCTAGTTGTATAAGGCCGAAGCAGTATCGGCCTTATATAAAAAAAGTCAAGAATAAATAACTAACCCTTGAAAGCATAGTTGGTTATACCTATTTAGAGTAAAGTTTCATATTCACCCATGACCATGAATCTACTAAATATCCTAATCTACAGAATAGATGAGAAAGGTCCTCTCACTTCATATGTTATTCCATGCTCCCCGTCTCTACCTCTTTGTGATGAGAAGTATAGTCTAGTGAAATCCTCTGTAAAAGAAGGGCCAGTAATTTCAGAGTTATTATGTCCAATTACTCTGAGTATTGGAAACATTTTCCTCATTTTTTTAGAGACTGCAACAAGCTCCATATTTCCTGAATCTTCAGCTACAACCAATGAACCAGAGGGTCCTGCAGAAATATTATCTGGGTCAGTTAATGGTCCAGTGCCGTTATAAATAACTGATAGACTATTTTGTTCTATATCATATTGATTTATTCTATTGTCACCAGTAGTGGAAAAATAAACCTTTCTATCAACTATGCTGATCCCTTCGCCTCTATTAAAAGGGGTATACATTGTTCTTCTATTGGGAGACCGTAACATTAAAGGTTTTATAGTAATTTCTTTACCATTTTTAATTTCTATATGTGGGGCTGATGGCTGAGGTATTTTATTCCAAACAACTTTATAATCTTTTATATGAGCAACCTCTAGACGGCCTTTTATGTAAGGCATTGTTGAAAATTTATTTGACGGTGTAAATCTATAAAAACCTCCACTCTTGTCATCTTCTGTCATATAAATGATGTTACTTTCTGAATCGATACAGGCTGCCTCATGCATGAATTTTCCAAGGGCTGGTAGCTTCTTGTGAACTTTGACTCCAGCAGGATCACATTCGTAAATGTACCCATTTGGTACTTCCTCGCATGTTAGCCAAGTATTCCATGGGGTAGGCCCTCCAGCACAATTATTATTTGTGTTGTGGCAAATTACTCTGTGATCAACTATCTCTCCATTATTATCGAAAACTATCGATGCAACACCACCATTATTTTTGACTTCTGAATTTGAAACATAAATCCATCCGCCGTTCAATGTTTTAAAGACATGACCGCCATCTGGAGCAAAATGCCAGTTTTTTCCTGACAAGTTTAGAACTGGTTGACCTGATATCGCAATAATCTTTGATGTGAATCCGTTAGGGAGCATAATGTCGTTTTCATCAGCTGCATTCAATTTGACCGAATAGTCTGAATATTTTGTAAAAGCAAAACTAGTCAATGCTGAGGTGTACAAACCTGCATATAAAGATGTTCTCAAGAAAAATCTCTTTGTGGAATCCATCTAATGATTATAATCTTAGATTATTATATCTTGGTGACATTTTTATTAAAAAATAGAGGAATGTTCAAATGCAATCTTGATCATAAATCCAAATTCTCTAATGTTTAAGAGATTTGATTCATGGGAGATGTTTAGAGTCTCTTCTCATAGTTGCATATATTTCATTAGATAAAACTGCGTCATCAAAGTTTTGATTGAATTCCTCAATGTTCTGAAGATAACTTACAGTAAGGCTTATAGATTTGTTACGCTTTTTAAGAACCTCTCTAAACAAAAAATATTTTCTTAGAGAAAATGATATCTTTGTTACAAATTGGAATAATAGGCTAGAGCTACCGTGTATAAAAATGGGAAGTATTCCGCAATTAAAAGTTCTTGACAACTTCACAGGCAGAGGGCTCCATACTGGATCGACTGGTGTATCCCATATTCTTTGGGCGCTTGAGACTTCTCCTCCTGGAAAAATTATGAGTACACCACCTTCATTTAAATGAGAATGTACTTTTCTCATTGATGATAACGAACTGGCCTTAGAATTTTTTTTCTCGAGAGTACTAAGATCGACAGGAATAATTCTATCTTTTATCTCTGGAATTTTCTGAAGAGCTGAATTAGCAAGAAACATATAGTCATCTCTATAAAAGGAAATGATTTTTCCTATCAAAATTCCGTCTATAATTCCAAAAGGATGATTGCAAACCACTATCAATGGACCTTGACGAGGTACTTCAGCATCATTTTGATAATTAATTTCCAGATCTATATTCAGTACTTTTATTGCTGACGACCAAAAGTTATCGTTTGTATTTTTGGCTATTGATTCTCCATATAACTTATCAATCACCGTGATACCTAACAATTTTTCTAAAAAAACTAGTATGTTTCTTTTTATAATATTTTTCTCAAAGGCTGCTATTGATATTCTATTACGAGTGTTATTTTGCATAAAATCTTTTAACTCTATCATCGATACTATGGATATCGACATAGGTAAAAACATCAATAGATCTAAACTCATAATCAATCACAGCACCATCTCCAAACTTAGACCCAACATTTATATATGCTTTAATTAAACTTGGAAGTGATTTGAATACTGATTTTTCGGTGCCATGAAGATCAAAGCTATCATACATTTTACATTTTGATAACTTGTCAACAGATGGAGATATACTCTCCCTTGGTGTTACTAAAATTTTTTCATCCATAAGATGGTTTTGTTTGAGGTAACTGAGTTGCGGGACTATTTCATCGGGCTCAATTGTCCAGAAACTTGCACATCCCAGTAGGACATCTATTTTCTCTTGCATAATATAATTATATAATCCTTTCCAAAGAAGCTTGAGAACTCCAGATTTTCTATACTCTGGGAGTATGCAAGTGCGACCCAGTTCTAGAAAGTTACTATATCCAATATTTTTTTTAAAAAGATCTAGGTTAAAGCACATGCTCTTTACCGTATAGCAGTTATCTAACTGAGAGGAGGATGAATATTTTATTACTCGATACACACCAACCACCTTCTCACGACTCAGTGGTGTAGATTTAGATTTAACGATTATATGAGAAGCTTTTTCATCATACTGATCAAACTCTCTCTTAATCAGTTTCCCCTTTAATTTTGTCGTAACATGCAGCTCATTTTTAAAAATCTTGTATCTCAAATTCTGAGCTTGATTTGTTTCTTTTATAGTCTCAGCTTCTTTGAACGAAAATTTAGGGTATGATTTACTATGATCAAATAGATGATTTGTGAGATCTCTGCTCTTTTGAGTAATTAAATTAATCACATTCGCAATGTAATTAAAAATTATTAAAATAATAAAAACGTTTAGTTTTATTTTATCTACAATTTTATTAAGTATTTATTACTGGTAAAATTCCTCTAAACCAAGGTCAAGCTGTTTACTTTTATCCCTCCAATTGATGATCTCAAATTGTCCATTATGGTGTTCCACTAAAGCTGTACAGCTGTCGACCCAATCACCATCGTTCATGTAAATTATGTCATTAATCTCAACAATTTTTGCTGTATGCGTATGACCACAAATAACACCATCAAAGTTTCTTATTTGAGCATGTTTTGCAATCTGTGATTCAAATTGGTAGAGATAATCAAGATAACCTTTTGCTTTTTGTTTTAACATTCCTGAGAAACTCCAGTAAGGTAATCTCAGTAATCGTCTCACTTTATTGAGTTGCCTACTTAACCACACGGCATAGTTGTATGCTCGGTCTCCGAAGTAACTGAGCCATGGGTACTCCATAGTTTTATCATAATGATCCCCGTGTGTTATGAGATATTTTTTCATATCAGTACCATAGTGAGTGCATTCATCAAGAATAGATATGTCTCCAAAAGTGATATCATATGTTAAATACTTTCTGAGAGCCTCGTCGTGATTGCCAAGAATATATCTTACTTTAGTTCCTCTTTTTGCAGATGTTAAAAATCTCCTAATGACATTTGTATGCTCTTGTGGCCAATAAAATCCATTATTTACCTGCCATCCATCAACGATGTCGCCTATCAAATATAGATTCAATGAAGAGTATCTTTTCAGGAAACTAAGTAGGACGTCAGCTTGACATCCTTTCGTCCCGAGATGTATATCGGAAATAAAAATCGATCTATAGTCATGCTCTTGCACTAAATAATAATATTTACCAATGATGGTAATAAAGTTAAAGGTTTTTGAAAATTTTATTAATTAAACTTGAATTTAGACTTGACGAACTCTGAAACAATCTTCTGTGATTTATTCTTAGAAGAAGTATCATACTTTACAAAAGCTCCTTTTTTTGTACAAACTTCTACAAATTCCCCTCTAGATTGCTGGTCATTCAAGGAATAGGTTCCGGCTTCATTCACTGTCATCAGTGAATCATTAATTTTGATTGTGCATGTCTCAGATTTAATTAGCGTGGGTTGCCATGGTAGGTATGCACCCAGTAAAAAAGCATGATTATCAAATCCGTGGTGAGCATTCTCTAACTGATGATACTCAATCTCCTCATCATCTCTGTAGTCTTCATATAAATTTTCGCAATACTTTGAAGGGGTTATCCCATCCATTTCTCCACTAATTAATAATAAAGGAGTGTTTGAAGATTGATAATCTTCGAATGAGACACCACAGTATGTATATATGCCTCCCAGAAATGATAATTTGATGTTCGTTGGGATATATTTATCGTATATTTTTTTGCTTCTTAGTGAAAGTGAAGAGATTCCACCCTTTGACCAACCAATATAACCAATTTGCCCATTAATTCTATGGCTATAGTAGTTGATAAGATGTTTTAAAGTTCCAGATACATCAGACAACATCATTGCCTCTGAGACATCAACAAAATTAAAATCAATTGCAATATTCCTTGGGCTAAAATGATCTATTATCGCAACAGCAAAACCGTTTGATAAAAAAATATCTTTATAATTATGATGGAACTGAAAAATACCACCTGCTCCATGCGAAATAATAATTATGGGTACCTTATTCGATGATTTTGGAAAATAAAAATGCACGGGTACACTCAAATGATGCTGTGAATTATCATAATTATAATCAAATGTGTTTGATGATGTTACACATGCGGTAAAAACATCAGATTTATGTGTAATTGTTGTACTATCCTTATGATAACAAGCATGGTATGGGTTCAATGAGGCCACCACAGTTATTAACCCAAGAAATAAAAATAAAAATATTATCCTAAACACACTATTCAATATAACTGAATTATATTGTGATTTTATTAAATAACTCCAGCCTATTATATCCCCATCGTCTTTAGACTAGTGACTGCATCTCATTAGTAGTATTGGATCATATATCCTCAGATAAAATTACGTGTTATTAGATCAAAAAATAATTCATATAACCAATTCCAAATATAGGTAGCTGTAGTCCAAAGTTAGTCATTACAGCTTTATCATTCATCAAATATCCAGATATCATCCAACCTAATGCGCCAATTGAATGTATAAAGATATATAGAGGATATACATTAAATTGAGCAACGAGTATCCCTGTTAAGACCAGAAATGTGCTCCCCCATTTTAGTAGTGTTAAACTCATAGTTATTCTCCTGTATGATCAAACTATATACGCAACTGTAAGTGCTGACTAGTAAAGAGGCTAATCGCAGGGAGAGGTGTCTGTCGATTAGCCCCTAAAGCACCTTTCTGGAGGAAAAGTTATCTTATTCTAGATGATAATTATGAAAAAAATATTGCCAATAAATTAAACATTTTTTATGAGGGTATTAAGAGTAAAAGATTGCTATCTTTAAAAACCTTTTATTTTTTATTTTTTTATTATTTAGTTATCTGGTGCATAATAATGCAATGTCAAAATTAAAGATTTATTGTTCTAAGAAGTGTAAGAAGAAAAACTGCACAAAGAAATGCAAATCGAGAGAGAAGAAGATCTTAAAAATAAGTCGAGAAACGCGTAAATAAATGAGACATGTGTACAAATTAGTCAATGTTTGTGCGCGATTTGCGAGTCAATTAGAGATACCACTGTATGAACCAATAACAAGTAGATATTATTAATTGAGCAAGGCATATAACAAATGCAATCTTTTTAAAATAATCAATGCTCATGAAATTTACATATTGTTACACTCATAATTCTTTACTCTGATTGGGTGGTCTATATCTAATGATCAGACAAGCAATTGCAATCAGTAATATTGCACCCGCTTCGTAAATTAATGTACTTGGTTCCATGTCTTTACCCTGTAATATTATCAATCTTGATAGTGCCGTCATGGCAATGAACAAGGGTAATGTTATAGGTATTTTGTTACTTACATAGAATACACCAATCATGCCTAAAACCTCTGTGTATATAAACAGTAACAACAAATCTGGCAAGTTTACTCTACCAATTGTGTATATTGACATTATCTCTTGGATGGTTGCAACAATCGTTAGTAAGGCAATCACACCAAGCAATCCTTTTTCTATAACTTTTATTAAATTCATATTATTACTCTCTCATTAAGTATATTTCATAGTCCTTATCTTAACCCTAAATATTCATAAAAGTTAAGATAGATTCACCCAAGGTTATGAATGAAGAACAGGTTTTTCAAATGAACTATCTGCTATTGTACTCAGACACCCAGAATGCTGGCGACTTGGGTAAAAATACTCATAGGTAATGGAAAGAAAACAATAATTCCCAACGCGGAAAAAAAGACCGCAATCTTCTCACCATATCTGGCATTAAGCTCACAACCAATCGCATACCATATCCCCATGTATACGACTAGGATGATAACTCCAATCAGGAAAGCAATGACTTCCATCTACTTGTCTCAATATTATTCTTGAGGTCTTTTGTAAGTAAATACCCACTCACGATAATCATTACAGTAATTTATTGTTACTAACTCCCAACCGTCTTCACCAAGACTCGAACTTTCTTCAACTGCGATCCTAAGCCCTCCTGTTGATGTGAAAGTTTTATATTCCCATTTACTCATATTTTATTTCCATCAAAGTTAACTCATTAAATAACAAGCGAAATAATATACACTCCAAGATAAGCAAATATTGTCAAAACAATAACTGCTATTACTAAGCCTTTAAATAATTTTCCTAAATCAGACATTATACTAATCTTTTACAATAGGATACTCTTCCTCAGAAATTTCCTCATCACAAGATGGCTTGAGATAGTCCCTGACTATTTTTTCAGCTTTTTCTCTCTCTTTTTTCTTTATATCGATAGCTTCGACATTTTTATCTTTACAGTCATTCATTTATTGATCAACTTTAATAGCTCTTCGACTTTATTATCAAGAGCTTTCTTATTTTTAAATGACTCTACTACACAAGATTCAACGTGTTTTTTTAGAACATTTGACTCAATTCTTACTAAAGCAGCTTTTGCAGCTTTGATCTGGTTTATGACATCTATACAATATTTACCCTCATCAATCATTTTGATTACACCTCTAATTTGACCTTCGACTCTTTTAAGAGCAGACAACTGAGATTGATGCGATGGATGATCTTTCATAGTTATAGATACTCCGGTAGAACGTAAGTGAAGAAGCTAGCGAATATGAATATACCAACAGATACGTAATAGATACTAGAAGTCCTTTTTCTGGTTCTCAAGCAAATGTCTCTTAAATCTGGATCTACTGGACATGGATCATTTTTAGATTTTTCAATTAAAAGACCAGCAATAACAAGAATTATTAACGTTATAACCGATATATATATTTTATAGTGTGAAATTACAACAAGCTGCGGAAAAGCATTAACCATTGATGCAAAAGTAGCGCCTGCACCGAGGGCTACAAACAGTGCAGGTAAAGCACAACATATTAATGTTGACGTTGAAGCTAAAAGCGTCAACAAACCTAGCTTTGACGATTCTTGTTTATTGGTCATGTAATTTTCTTCAATGTCATACCAGTAGCTGACTGTCCATTAGATAAAAATATATTCTTAATTTCTCCAAAGTCTACTTTTTTAGCATTATCATAGGCAATAAGCACTTTTCCAGTCTCAAGACTTACTAGTACTCTTTTTACTAAAGCATCGTCGTAAAATGTTTTTTCAATTCCTCTGGCACAAAAGTCACATACCATTCCATTAACATCAACGATAACTACTTGAGAACTACCAAGGTCAGAGACGAATTTATTATACATTGCGTCGTCTAATTTTGTTTTTGAACCATCTACTGCAACATGTGAATTATGATCATGTTGTTTTGAATCATGATCATGCATATTATCCATTGCATATAAGTTATTAGAAATGAATAATGTTGTTAATATTATTATTTTATACATATTTTCTCCCTATAAATTTAAAACCTTTTCATGAAATGTAAATCCCAATGCGACTCTTTACTTCCAACTTCTAATAAAAAATCCCCTTTAAATAGCTTGATAAAAGGATAAGTTTTCCATTTATCTTCTCTAGTATCTTTTTTTGATTTGAGCATGATCCATGTATGAAGCTGATTATATTCTCCAAGGTATGGCGCTATACCTATTTGGAATTCATTTTCAGTATAATCCTCTTGACTAGCACGTTTATCAAGTATTGAAAAAGAAGTAAAGTACCTCCGTGTCTCCCAATCACCATGGACGCCATAGTACAAATCATCGTTATTTTTTGTAGATATTGATGCAGTTAGATATAAATTTCTCTGAGATGCTTTAGTATTTTTCCTGTCTAACAGATAGGTAGATCGTATACTAATGTATTGATCATTATAATATCTATCATTTATATATTCAGCGCCCACTGAATATTTAAAACTCGGCGAATAATGATAGTAGTACGATGACATCATTGAGTTGGATTTATACATTATCGTTGAACCTCCAGTCCATGATATTGGACGGGCCTCAACTATTGACGCTGACATAAGCGCAACAAATAATCCAATGAATTTATATATACCCATATGGGGTATATTAGCTTTTATTGAATTATTGTCAATAACTGTTAATAAATTAGCGATATGTGTTAATCTTTTCCCAAACTAGGGGGAAGACATGAAAAAATTGTTGTTAATTGGTTTAGCTACTTTTGCATATGATATTTATGCTTCAGATTATAATTATATTGCCTCAGAGCATGAGCTGAAATTTAAAAATGGAGCTTATGAACAGACAGAGCAAAGAGTAGTTATTGGTAGAAATATTACGCTCGATGGCTATCAAGTTTTTGGTGAAATAGGTTTTGGAGAGGACATAACCGAAGGGCAATCCATTGGATCTGGATCAGACTATGATTATTATAAAGTTGGATTTGAGACTAAGTATTTTGATTCTCTTGATCTTGAGGTTCAGTTTGAAAGTAAGCTAAACTCATCAGCTAAAGATAACAATCAGCTAAAGATAAACACAAAGTATAAGTTCTAAAATAGGATCATTTGATTTGTATGATTATGGATAGCATCTTATAATCCCCAATGTATGTTGTATGATATCCTTTTTTATCTTTTAATTGCTGCAATTGTCTTGCTTGTGTCCACCGATTTATATAAGTTTCTAAATGCCTGGTTTACAAATCCAAGAATGTCACTAGAGATGCTAAAAGCAAATCCATTTGGCAGCGTTGTTTTTCCATTAGTCTTGATAATAATTTGGTTTTTTATTTACGGCTAGCGAGAATCACCTTATATTTATGGCTGAAAAAGACAAAACAAAGAAAGTAATTTTAATGGAGATTTTTAAGCTTCTTCTTATTGGAGTCTCTTTTGTGGGTTTAGCAGTCCTAATTCTCATCAACATCAAATGATCAAGCATATTCAATCATTCATTATGGTATGTATAGCAAGCAATAAAATAAGAATACCAATGACATATTGATAAACATAGAACGCGGTCAAACTAAATATAATTAAGATCAATGATTTAGTTCTTTTTGACATGGTTTATTGTATCATAATCTCATGTGCGATAATCATGATCATGTAAACGAACATACCCATACTGAGCAGTGCCATGATAATGATCATATACACAGTTCAGTTTGTCGCCAATGCGGTAAAGTCCATTCAGTTTATTTCATTAAAGAACATCACTGTCTTGAGGAAACCCTCTCTAAAAAAATAGAGAGTTTACATGAGCAATGCTCTCAAGAATACTTCTTTACTCGAGCTCCACCACTTCTGATTAATTAAAATTTTTTTTAATTAATTAAGGAGTAATAAATGAAAACTTTTAGGTTAATGCCATTAGTAGCGGCATTATTTGTAACACCATATGTACATTCTGAGGATCTCACGTCTATTAAAGTTGAGTCATCAATTTTATCTAATTCAATTACAGAAAATAAATATCCCGCATCTTTAATAGAAGGTAAAGACTTAGATCCGTCTAAATCTATCGGTACCAACTTAAGGCGTATCCCAGGAGTGTCTAATTCTGATTACGGTACTTCTGTCGGTCAACCGGTCATTAGAGGTTTAGGAGGCAGTAGAGTGAGAGTGCTTTCAAACAATAACTATGTCAGCGATTTGAGTTTTTTCAGTGCGGATCATCCGGTTATGTTAAATCTAAATCATGCATCGCACATAGAGATCATCAAAGGTCCATCGTCATTATTCAATCACAGTGGAACCACCGGTGGTATAGTTAACGTAATCACAGGCTCATCTACAGATAAGTTGTACACTGATGAAATAATAAGTTTAGGTAGATCTTACGATACTGTCAGCGAAGGTTATTCAAATAATTTCCTTCTTAAGAAAAATATCAGTGACATTGCATTTTACTTCTCACAAGATAAGAGAGATTATTTTAAGTATGATCTATCAGAGGGATCGCTCTATGAAGAGGGTAGTGAAGTCCATACCTTAAATAATTCTGACTACGCTGATAAAAGTTCAACTATTGGATTATCATTGATCAAGGATTGGGGTTACTTAAGTTTCTCTTTTGTGAATAATAAAGGTACTTATGGTATAGCCTATCACGCTGAGGAAGAAGAGGAAGAAGAGGAAGAGGGCGAGCATAGGATTTATTCAGCACATAAGTCAGATACATATAATTTTATCGGAAGATTGGACAACCTTGCATTTGCACATTCTCTTGACTTTTCTATCAGCAATACGAATGCACACATTAAAGAGCATGAAGAAAACGGGACCTTCAAAGTTATGAATAATAACTCTACAGCATATAATTTTAAGTTTAATCTTGATTCCAATGATATTGAAAAAAGATTACTGCTAAGTTATGAGCATGCCAAATCCCCATTTTCAAGCAATGCATATGTTCCAAAGTCAGAGAGCTTTGATCGATCAATTGCATATTACTCTCAGTCAAAGATGTATGGTTTAGATTTTAATTATGCGCTTAGATATGATTTTAATGAGAGACTAACTTCGACGAAAAATTATGAAGACTCAGCAATTAGCATATCTACAAACACCAGTCAGCAAATTACAGATAATCTGTCATATAATCTGGGTCTATCACATGTATCAAGAAGCCCCAATATGGCTGAATTATTTGCAGATGGGAAACATGGACCGACAAACAGATATGAGAAGGGGGATAGTTCACTTGATAGAGAAGTCTCAAAAAATATTGATCTAGGACTTCAGTTTACAAGCGGAGATTCCATTTTAGATTTTTCTCTCTATCACAATGATGTTAAAGACTTTATTTACTTGAGAGATTTAGGTACCAAGACTTATGATGGCACACATCAAGATGCTAATTGGTCTCAAAAAGATGCTGTATTTCAAGGCTATGAAATTTCATACATGAAACCATTTACTCTAGGTGATACTGATTTATTTCTTACCCTAAGTAGGGATGATATATCTGCAACATTTGAAAACGATACATATGTACCAAGAATACCTAGCGCTAAAAATGTTTTAGATCTAGCTATACTGGGTCATAAAAATGAGACATATGTAATAAGTTTAATTTTCTCAGAGAGTCAAAAAGATTTTTCATCTATTGAGACAGAAACAAATTCCTATGTTGATCTTGCAATGAAATACTCAAATAAGATTGCCATTAGTAACAACTATGATCTCAACGTGAATCTATTTGGTAACAATTTATTAGATACGACTAGAAGAAACCATGCTTCATTTGTAAAAGCACATGTCCCACTACCAGCATCAAGCTTCGGATTTGACGTATCGCTTGATTACAAATTCTAGAGGGCACAAAGATATTATGTCGGGTTACTCGGCATAATATCATTTGAAAATTAGTCTCATTAAATAAAAATATATTTGTAATTATAGTTCATCAACATATACTCAATTCATGACTAAGAACCTATTATCTCTAATCTCAATATTCTCGCTTATTGCGATTTCACATACATCTCTTGCAGATAAGACTTATGATAAAAGTAATCTATTGACTTGTTCGGCTTACCATTTCAAAGAAAAACTCAACAGCCAGTATTTCGGAGAAGAAAAATACAATTATCATAATAAATACTTTAATAATCTAAAAGAAATTTTCATGACTCGATATCCAGAAGTATCAACATCCAGTTATATATTGTCTATTACAAGTATCATGGAGTCTTGGTCATATGAAGCTCAAGAAAAAGGTCAAAGGTATTCAGATCTAAAAGTAGAGAGAGAATACAAAGACTTATGTAATTCAATAATTGAGATCAATTAGTTGATTTCCAGGTTCCCCCATATTGATATGATTTGTCATACTTTTGCTTAACTTTGGATAGGCAATCCTGACATAAAAAAACCCAGTCTGTATTCCCGTATCTGCATCGGAAAAGTTTATAAAATTCCTTTGAACATTGTGAGCACTTTTTTTGCTTTTTAATTTTCATTAGATAGGAACTAAGTTCATAGCAAGAATTAATCCCAGCACTGTACTTACAACCCATGATAGAAATAGAAAAGCAAGAATATCTGCTATAGTTTTGTACTCATAATTGACAATATCTTTAAGATAATATGGTCTTAGCAGGAAGTAGACTATTGTTATTGAAAAGATTGTGATTAATGATATTTGATCCATCTGTTTCTCGATAATGTTACTAATACCACTAAGATCCACGAGATGAAATATTATAATACATTAAATATTTCTTTATAATCTTGTTTATTTTTTAAAAATATGATTCAGAGTTCTGGCTATTTTGATGTGATAAATACGCAATAAAAAGTCAATAAAAATAATTAAATTTAGCTGTAGAAATTTCTTTTTTTTGAGAGTACTTTGGATATATGAGGTTATTTATAACTTGTTTGTATTTAAACGCTCACCACGCTACTGAACACTCTGTGGATGAAATACTACATCATAAGAATCACAAGAACCAATCAAGAGAATTTACACTAGACAAGCTGCGGCGAAGCTAATTACTCGACTTCCTTCAGCTTAATCTCATAGTTATTCATTAAAAACCCAATAAAATCCTGTTTTGCAGAGATCTAAAATTATGTATAAATCTTCACTCTGAAGACGTAATTCTTGAGTAAATAAGTCAAGTTCCTGTTAAAATCTTATTGTTTTTATTGGCTTAAATTTAAGATATATTTTACAAATGTTTGATTACGCACCTTACATATTTTGGGCATATTTCTTGGTAATTGTACCAATGGTTTTGGTTGTGCTTATTTTGATATACAAAGGTAGAGAAATTAGAAAAAAAATCTCTGAAAGATAGACTGCTTATGAAGAAAAGATCCGCAAGAATTTACTATGTTTCCTTTTTACTCGTTATTTTAGGATTCGTTTTGTATGCATTCGTTAAAACATTTAATGAAAACTTGTTATATTACCGTAGCCCAACTCAATTAGTTAATGGTAACTTCCCGGATAATTATATATTTAGAATCGGAGGAATGGTCGAGGAGGGCTCACTTATTAGAGTATCAGGGACAAAGAAAGTTTCTTTTAACGTTACAGACTTTAACAACAAAGTCTTAGTTAAGTATGATGGAATATTACCAGATCTTTTTAGAGAGGGTCAGGGTGTCGTGATTAGAGGTTACCTTCAGAATAACCTTTTTGTCGCCGAGGAGGTGCTAGCAAAACATGATGAGACCTACATGCCACCAGAGGTAAAAGACTCACTAGGCTTAACTGAAGATGGTAAATATAAAACTATGGAAAGTATTACTCAATGATTATCGAGATTGGATATGTCGGGCACTTCCTTCTACTATTAGGCCTTATGAATTGTATTATACTGCTTTCGCCCAAAGTATTAACAAATTCAAATATTTCACAGGAAATATTATTCTCTGCATCTAAATTACACTTTCCAATTATACTTATCTCCTTTTTATGCTTGATAACAACTTTTGTAGGTGAAGACTACTCTCTAGATTATGTATCTAAAAATTCAAATTCAAGCCTTCCGCTCATATATAAAATATCAGCAGCATGGGCAGGACATGAGGGATCAATGCTTTTATGGTGCGTGGTCTCAAGTTTTTGGATGTTTCTTGCAAGTATGTACAGTACTAATCTACACAAGCGCCTGAGAGTCAATTTTTTAGCGATAATGGGCATCCTTAATCTTGGCTTTCTTCTTTTTGTGGTCGCAACCTCCAATCCTTTTGATAGAAATATGACTATCCCTCTTGATGGAAATGACCTCAATCCACTTTTACAAGATTTTGGCTTAATAGTTCACCCTCCAATGTTGTATATGGGATATGTTGGTCTATCAGTTGTTTTCTCTTTTGCCGTTGCGTGTTGTTTCGAGGATGATTTCAAAAAAGAATGGGCTCAATGGATCAGACCTTGGGTATTAGCCTCGTGGGCATTTCTAACTTTAGGGATAGCGCTTGGAAGTTGGTGGGCATACTATGAATTAGGCTGGGGAGGATGGTGGTTCTGGGATCCCGTCGAAAACGCATCCTTTATGCCATGGCTTATGGCTACAGCGCTTCTTCATTCGGTGATTGCTACAAGTGAAAGAGGAATTTTTAAAAGTTGGACAATATTATTATCGATTTTTACTTTTTCTTTAAGTTTGCTTGGCACTTTTTTAGTTAGATCTGGTATTTTGATCTCTGTTCATTCTTTTGCAAATGACCCTTCCAGGGGAGTATTTATATTATTTATGCTGGTTGCATTGATAGGTGGAGGACTTTTATCTTATGCACTAAACTCAAAAAAATTCATAGACGACAGTGACGTAAGACTTATTTCTAGGGAAGGTTTCTTTTTACTTAACAATATTCTTCTTGTAACAGCTACATTTACTATCCTTCTTGGAACAATGTATCCGTTATTTTTAGATATATTGGGACTTGAAAAAATTTCTGTGGGGGTTCCTTACTATAATGCTGTGTTTGTGCCTTTAATGATTCCATTGATATTATTGGTTGGCTATGTTCCTATTCTTCTGTCAAGGACCTCAATTGATTCACAACTAGTTCAGTTATTTATAATATTTGTTATTAGTATATTTTTGTCATTTATCTTTTCCGTACAATCTGTACTTTTTTTCGTTGGTATATTTTCTACTGTTTGGATCATTGCGAATATACTTTTTGATTTCTATAGATCGTCAGATAATTCTGTGAAAATTAGAAGAAGAGTAGGCATGTACTTTGCACATTTTGGTCTGGCGATATTTATAATTGGAGCAAGCGTCTCAGAGAGTAATAAAATAGAGAAAGAGTTTACTCTTGAAATTGGAGAGTCAAAAAAAGTAGGTGTCTTTGATTATAGATTTGAAAATCTCAAAGAGTTTAAGTCTGCTAATTATGATGCGGTAATTGCTTCTATTATTGTCAGTAAAGATGACAGATTCATTACAGAAATTAATCCAGAAAAAAGGCTATATCACTCAAGTGATTCTCCGATGACCGAAGCAGGTATAAATGGAAGGCTCGATAGGGATCTTTATGTTTCACTTGGAAATATGGTATCTGATAATAAATGGTCTATGAGAATTTACGATAAACCATTGATTAGACTTATATGGATTGGGACGATATTCATGATATTAGGTGCTATATTTAGTATTAGATTTAAGCAATCGAAAATATATGAATAAAATCACTATCTTCTATGCCCTAATTTTTATATCCGTAACTATATTCCTGTATAAAGGGCTGCACTATGATCCTAAAAAGATTGAATCCCCTTTGATTGGCAAAACTTTTCCGGAATTTAAACTAACAGATCTATATACCAAGGACACACTTACAAATAGTAACTTCCTAGAAAAAAAAACTATTGTAAATGTATGGGCTAGTTGGTGTCTTGAATGTGAGAGAGAGCACTCATATTTGATTCAGCTTTCAAAAAATAAAGATATTGATATGATTGGGATTAATTATAAGGATGAGACAAGTGAAGCTATGGGATGGTTGAGCATGAGGGGAAATCCCTATAGGATAATTATCAAAGACAGCATAGGTGATTTATCACTTGATCTTGGTGTATATGGAGTGCCTGAGACATATATTTTGGATAAAAATCAAGTAATTCAATACAAACATATTGGACCCATCAATAATCAAATTATCCAAGAGGAAATGCTACCTATTCTGAGTGAATAAGATGAGAATTTACCACTTAATGATTTTCTTATTGATAAGCAACACATCATTTGCGTCAGTTGATATTGAAAGACAATACACAAAGCTCATTGAGGAGCTTAGATGCATGGTTTGTCAAAATCAAAATCTTGCAGAGTCGGAAGCGCCCTTAGCAGTAGATATGAAAGAAAAAATTCGAGATATGCTTGAAGCTGGTAAGACTGAAAAAGAAATAAAAAGTTTTTTGTCTGAAAGATATAGCTCATACATCCTTTACGACCCACCTGTTAATATGCAAAATATCCTCCTTTGGCTTGGCCCATTTATATTCATAATGTTCCTAGGATATTTCTTGCTTAGGCGATATATAAAATGATTTATATTTTCCTCTCTGTGATCATCCTCATATATTTATTTATTCTCTTCAAGAGTAGAAATGTTGATGGACAATTTACGAGCATGAAGTTGTATTTATTTATTGTCCTATTTTTATCGGTAATCACCGTCTATATTTTTTCATTAAGTTATGACCTATCTAATACAGCTGATTACAAAAAAATTCACTCTAAGAATATGTCAGTGCGTAATAATATTAAAACTATCAGAGAAAATATACCCAAACTAGAATCACGGCTTCTTAATTCTTCAGACGACTTCAATGGGTGGTTGATGCTTGGAAAATCGTATTCGATTCTGAAAAATTATCAAAAAGCATCAAAAGCATATCAGATAGCTATTAATTTAAGACCTGATAATATGGACGCACTTCGTGAGTACATATTAGTACTAAGGAGCGATGGCGAGATTATCAATAAAGATTTGATAGAAAAATATTTTGTTATTTACATTGACAAAACCAATGAACCTCAAGCTTTACTAGATCTTCTAAGTTTTTCTTTCAATGTGAATGATAATCTTCTTGCACAAAATACATTGAATGAAATAATCCAACATCCAAATATAGCTAATAAAAATGAATATAAGAAATTACTAACAAACCTAAAAGATAGTTCAGGTCTATCTCAAACCATACTAGACTTATCAGTTACTTCGAGGGATAAATACGAGGGCTACTTCTTTATGATATTGAAAGAGAAAAATATTAATCAGCCTTTCGCCATTAAAAGAGTTAAAATAAACAGTGCCAACTTTAATGTAAAGTTCACATCCAATGATTTCATGGTGAAAGAGAACACAAATGTCCCCAATGACTTTGAATTCATAATCAAACATTCAAAAAGTGACCGATTTTCAAGTGATGTAAATCTTATAGAAGTATTTAGAATGAATATCAGTAATTACAATAGTGTCAAAAAAGAAATATTACGAGTTACCTTTTAGTAGTATTCTGTCATCAAATACAAAGCATTCACCTTTCCAATATTTATTCTTTGTGCTATTTAAATAGTTAATTATTCCGCCTTGAAGTTGATATATATCCTCAAAACCAATATCACTGAGGTATTTTCCAGCCTTTTCACATCTAATCCCACCAGTACAAAAGATTGCAGTTTTCTTTTTTCTATCTAACTTGTCTAGCTCATTAGTCTTATCCTTAAGGTCTGTAAAGTTTATCAGACAAAGATTTATGGCACCTTTGAATGTCCCTAAGTTGTATTCGAAATTATTTCTCATATCGATGATTTGAGCATCATTTTTAATTATTTCATCCCAATGTTGAGGAGTGATGCATTTTAAATATTTTTTATCACTATACTTTAATAGAGAATTAAATCTAATAATTTCATTCTTCACTTTCACTTTGAGTTTTTGAAAAGCGATATCATCACTCTTTGTTTTATTTATATGTATATCTTCCAAAGATATTTGCTCATTAATAACCTTTAATGCCTTATCAAGAAGTTGTTTTTTTTGACTTATGTTTACATTGATACCCTCAGCTGCCAAGAGAATCGTCCCTTTTATATTTAAATGATTTAGCCTTTTTAACAAAATATCTTTTTTTATAGATAAATCAGGAATATTTATGAATTTATAGAAATTGTATACGAACATTATTTAATGTAACAAATTGTCATGCCATCATAAATTGTAAGAATAGAGTGTTCAACCCTTTTATCGTTTTTTATTTTTTGGTTAAGTGATCTGATTGCTTTTGTACTATCAGTTTGATTGTCAAGATCATATACTCTTCCTTTCCAAAGTGTATTGTCTATACACAATATCCCTCCTCGACTCATTAATGGCAATATCAAATCATAATATTCAACATAGTTTGCTTTATCTGCATCTATGAAAGCAAAATCAAATTGTTTATCAGAATTACTTTTTAATTCTGACAAGGCCTCTAAAGCATCTTTCTTGATCACATTTATTTTTTCTACAACGTTTGCTAATTTCCAATACTTTTTTGCAATATCTAAATATTCATTATTATTATCAATAACTGTTAGCCTTGAATCATTCTCTATTGCTGAACTTATACACAATGAGCTGTAACCCGTAAATACACCCACTTCAAGGCAATTCTTAAATTTACCGCATTTGCACAATATTGACAAAAAAGCGCCTTGTGCAGCGCCGACTTGCATTATGGATATTGGACCCAGCTTCTTTGTCTCTTCTCTATTTTTTTTTAATAATTCAGATTCACTATAACCAAGGATATCAACATATTCACGCAGCTCTTTTTTTATTATTGGAGAATCGGCTGACATTATTGTCTTATGGCTTCGAATTCAATAATAAGTTCTATTTCGTCACCAACTAGATTGTCTTTAACGGCGTACATCATCCCATGATCAGATCTCTTGATAACACCTTTTGCTGATATGCCCATTACATAAGGTTTAATTATTCCGCCAAATGGATATTTCGCTATTTTATTTATCCTTCCATAGAGTGTTAATGGCTTCGTGATGCCCAGGAGTGTCAGTTGACCATCTATGATAGTTTCCTCATTGTCAATTTTTATGTTACTTGCTCTGAAGGTCATTTCTGGGTACTTACTGACATTAAGAAAATCGGGACTCATTAAATGTTCATCTCTCTTATCATGGTTTGTGAAGACACTATCTGTTTTAATAATAATGTTAATGTCGTTAATTGTGTTATTTTCAGTATCGTGAGAGTAATTTCCATCAATTTCACGGAACATTCCCAATGTTTTTGCATAGCCGACATGTTCAACTAAGAAACCAATTGCAAAGTGAGACTTATCGATTATGTATTTGTCTGTAGACGCAAAAGTTATTACAGGGAACAATAAAAGTATTATAAATTTTTTAAGCATTCTTTCTCCTATATAAGTAAATAGTGTCTTTCAAAAATGAATATGAAACTAATACTATAATTATATATATTAAACTTCTCATTGATTCAACCATATTGTAATAGTTACATGCAGCTAGAGACAATATTGTTATAACGCAGACTGTTTTTCTGAATAAGGATTCAGGAAGCTCATGATTACTAATGAATTCCTGATTAATCAAAATCAGAAAAATATATCTATATAGAGGGATACAAACTAATGCTATGTTGAAATCATAGTTGTATATCAATGAGAATGAGAGAATAAATATTAAGAAATTATCAACCTCTTGATCAAATGTCTTCCCAAATAAGGTCATTTGATTTAGGTATCTAGATAAGTAGCCATCGGCTCCATCTAATATCAAGCTTATTATAACGAGAAGTAGAATTGTTTCGATATTATAACTTTCAGTATTATAGATACAGACGAAAATGAAAATGTTTAAAACTAGTCTAAAGTTTGTGATCAAATTTGGAATATTAAAATCTATCCGACTTTCCCTTAGAGTGTAAATTGAGATTGCAGAAATAAACATTAGCACATACAAAGAGGAGGTCAGTATGCTTTGTGTTATTTCTCCTGGCGTCAAGAGTAGAACCAGTAACATTAAGTATGATACGTTGAGAAAAAATAACTGAAAACCTGCATATCTAGATAACATATTTTTGATATAATTCATTCATGGATCAGTATAACGCACAATCATTTTGGGTTTCGAAGAAAAAAGGAACAATTGAAACGGAATATTTAAAAAAGAATTTAGATCATGATGAATTACTTGTAAAAACTTTTTATACTGGAATTAGCTACGGGACAGAGAAAATTGTTTTTAACTCACAGGTTCCATCTAATCAGTTCCAGTACATGAAAGCACCACATCAGGAAGGTTCATTCAATACACGTGTAAAATATGGTTATTTGAATGTCGGAAAGGTAATTGATGGTCCAAAGGATTTCATAAATAAAATGGTTTACACGATGTATCCGCATCAAACAAAATATATTATCAATTCCTCTTTGGTCAGTGTTATCCCAGAAACAATTCCCCTTAAGAGAGCACTACTTACGGCAAATATGGAGACAGCTATAAATGCTATGTGGGATAGCATGCCATCTATTGGTGATAAGGTCTACATAATCGGCGCTGGGATTGTTGGTCTATTAATGGCTTATGTTCTATCAAAAACTTTTGGTATTGAAGTTATCATGATTGATAAAGACAACAAAAAAAGAATGTTATGTAATAGATTGAATATAAATTTTGACAATAATATCAAAAACATCAAAAATCCCGACATAATATACGAATGCTCAGGAAATATTGCTGCGCTTGACCAACTTCAGCGTTTCACCGATCTTGATACAAAAATTTGTGTGTTAAGCTGGTACGGGAAGCAACAGTCCAAAATTAGAATGGGAGAGAATTGTTTTTCAAGACGTTTAAATATAATATTCTCGCAAGTAGGTAATATGCCATCTTATAAACTTAGAAAATTTGATAACCTAAAAAGAAGGAATCTCGCATTAAAAATGTTGGATGATGATGTTCTCGATATATTGATTGATAAAAATGAGATCAAGTTAAAAGACTTACCTATGTTTTTCAAAAAGGAATACCTTAAAGGTTTATGTAAGGTAGTGAGGTACTAATGTATGAATTAAAAATAAGGGACTACTGTTTTATTGCTCATAGTTTGAAAGATGATTTCTTTGGACCAGCTAAACACCTTCATGGAACAACATATATTATTGATATGATGTTACTCTCCGACAAACTTATAAACAATAATATTATAATTGATATTGGCCTAGCAACAGATATTCTGAAAACTGTAATAGAGAAATATAATTATAAAAATCTAGATAATTTAGATGAGCTTAAAGACGAGATTACCACAACAGAGTTTATGGCTAAACGATTTACTGATGAGATCTATGATGAACTACAAACACGAAATTTCCAAGTAAATAAACTTTCTGCAATCAAAATATCACTTAAAGAAAATCATTTAGCCTCAGCTTCATATACAAAAACAATATAAAGTGAATTATTTTATCACTCCAGATCTTTCAAGCATCACTGGCGGAAATAAATACGATAAAAAAATTTTAAATTATCTTAAGAAAATAGGATTTAAAATTACCAATATTTATCCAACAAATTCATCAGCACTTACTTTCAATTTCTTTAACACCATAAACGGTTTGCCCAAAAGATCTACACTAATTATTGATGGCCTTTTAGCATCGAAGATGTATTGTTTAATGAACACAATTGTAAGAAAATACCGTGTAATTCTATTGATCCATCATCCGGTCTCATATGAAAATAATAAATTTGGAGTTATTTCTTTAAAACTAAAAGAACGAATGATTTTTTCGAAAGCACATGGCCTGATTACTGTAAGTAAAACTATGAGGAAAGTAATTCAGAAAATGTTAAATAACAGAAAAACAATCGATGTAATACAACCTGGTATCGATGACATATATTTAAGAAATAACCAGCACGAGCCAAAAAATTATAATCTTATCTGTGTTGGATCCATCATCCCAAGAAAAAATATAGAATCATGTATACAAGCACTAATTCATCTGGATGATAAATGGAAATTATTAATCGTTGGAAAATATGAAAATGATGATAATTACTTCTTAACTATAAACGAAATTATTACGCAGCTAGGTCTTACAAATAGAGTTAAGTTTCTTGGAGTAATCAATAAACATTCGGATCTATTTCAGACTTTGATTAATTCTAGGATTTATATGTGTATGAGTCATTATGAGGGATATGGTATAGCAAACGTCGAAGCTGGAGCACTTGGACTACCTCTCGTAGTCTCGGACTTGCCTGTATTTCATGAAAATTTAAAAGGCTTTAAAAGAAAATATGTTAATAAAAATAACTACCTGGAGATTGCAAAAGCAGTTAATGATTTGTCACATGATATATCCCCAATCAAAAATTCCTCTCTTATGAGCTGGGATGATGTAGGCTCGAAATTCAAGCGGGTGTTAGATGGATAGTAAGTTTAGTAAATCTTGGATAAACATGAGAATTCACTATGACACCATAGCAAGAAGTGGAATTCTAAATGAATTCATTGAGAAAAATAATCTAAAACAAAACTATCACATGATCGATATGTGTACAGGCTCCGGGAGTTTTTTAATATGGGCACTTAAACAGGGACTATTTCCTAATAGAGCTATACTTGTCGATAATGACATCAATTTACTTAAATCTATAAAAAGCAATCTTAGACAAAATTTTAAAAATATTTATGTAATTAAATCAAACACAAATAATCTAGATCTTACTATAAGTGATAAATCTCAGAAAAAATTTGATGTGTCTATAGTTAAAGAAAATTGTGATACGTATGAAATAAAAGACACACAACCACATATCATAAGTTATTCTGCGGCCATAGACCTAATGTCCAAATCATCTATTGATATTTGTCTGAACAAAATAAATCATTACAATATATTATTTTTATCATTATGCTTTGACGGTAAAGTCAAGTGGAAGCTGAGTCATCCATATGATAAATATATTATGTCCTATTTCAATAAACACCAGTCATATGACAAAGGATTCGGCAAGGCTTTAGGATACAAATCCATTGATTATGTTTCCAAAAAAGCAAGAGAATTAGGGTATGAGATCAAAATTGCTGATTCCCCTTGGATCATTCAGAATGAATCTTTGGATGATATTACATTCTTGAAAAGATATGTATCAGATATTAAAAAATCTCTTTTCCACATGGATGGTATAGATAGGTCTATGCTAAGGCGCTGGCATAATGACAAAATTGACAGTATTACAAACAAATCAATTAAGGTTCAAGTCGGACATAAAGATTTATTGCTGTATAAAAAGTGAAGAAATATATTAAATACATACTTTCACTAACTCTTATGTTTTATATATTACAGACATATGGAAGTGAAATAGTATACATTTTAGGAAGTGTTGATCTGATCTTTTTGCCGCTGGTATTAGCAGTGAGTATATTTCAATATTTACTATCCGCATGGAGATGGTGTTTTATTGCATCCAAAACACAGTCTTCGATAAATTATAGTGACGCAATAAGGTATTATTATATTGCAGGATTTATGAATAACATCTTACCAACAGGAATCCTAGGAGATCTATATAGAACACTAAATATCAAAGTTAATAATAAAAACAGTAGCAATTTCATAAAATCTTTGCAGTCGGTAATTTTTGAAAGATTATCTGGACAACTTGCTCTTGTAGTAACATTCATATTTTCACTTCAGATATTTTTTATAGTAAATGAAAAATATATGGCCTCCACTTATGTACTAGCTGTAATCATTATATTTGTTATTCTGACAAAGCTCTTATTTTTTTATCAAAAGAAAAATCAGTATTTTATAAACTTCAAATATATATTTAGCGGTAAACGCCTTTACAAGCATTTTTTATTATCTTTAATTATTGTTTTGACTTACATAACAACATATATAATCTGTGCGTACTCATTAAATTTGAACATTGATTTAATAAGTTTCTTCGTTTTTGCACCAATTATCTTATTTTCTATGGCACTCCCAGTAAGTATAGGAGGCTGGGGAATAAGAGAAACGACTGCGCTAGTCATATCATTTCTCCTTGGTTTATCAGTATCAGCCAGTGTCACCGTAGCTATAGTTTATGGTCTATGTAATTTGTTGTGCTCTTTGCCAGGCGCTTATTTCTTCTTAAAAAGAAATACTATCTAACCTTAAGATCGAACAGAACATCATTTCCCATTTGATAATGCTTTGGATCATAAGATTTTAAATTGTTTATACTTATGTTTTTGTTTTCAATAAAAGAAGGCCTTCCTCCACCGAGCATGATAGGACATAGACAGACATGAATACGATCAAGTATATTTTTTTCCATAAAATATGAAATTGTTCTTCCACCACCTTCAATATATATTGTCTTGTATTTCTTAAATTTATTTCTCATTATATCTTTATCACTTATTACTTTTATGTTTGATGTTTGATTTGATTTAAGAATTTTTTTTGGATCAAACACATATATTTTAGGATTATTGCCCTCAACCAACCGTGTTGTCAGTTTTGGTTTATCTTCACGAAAAGTATTGGCGCCTACAATTATGATATCTGAGATAGCACGTAAACGATGTATATGGTCTAAGTTTTCTTTACTACTTATATATTTTGATTCTCCTGAATTAGTCGCAATGAAACCGTCCAATGACTGTGCGATGTGTGCAATAAATTGTGTTTTTTTTGAGGAGCAAACGATAGGGAGGAAAATTTTAAGTAAGTCATTTACTTCATGATCATCTCTTAGATTGGAATTTTCTATATGATTATTGCTCTTGTTGAAGATAATATTAATTTTATGACCACTTATATCTTCATTAATATTAACTAAATTATTATTGCATGAAATTTTAGTATTAATTTTTAAAATAAGTGACCAAGCAGTTTTTTTTGATATACTGATTTTAGACATTAGGTAAAGCTATGGATTTTATTAAAAGCATTATTAAAAACGTATTACATGGTTCTCTAATATCCATACCATTGTTAATATTTATACATTTTACCCATGGATATTTTTCGCAATACAGTCCAATTCCGTCAATATTATATTTTTTCTCGTCAATGTCACTAGGAATTGTCTATTTAATAGTAACACTTTACTTGCTGGGTTTATTTGCCAATTTTTTTGTTAAAAACTTGAATCTATAGGATGGTAGGGTTTGGTGCATCACCATAAACCTCATCAGGATCAAATATTTTTTCATCTTCAATAAACTTGAGTTCAAGTTGTTTTGAGTCAATATCAATCTCTCTATAAAAACATGATTTGTAACCCACATGACAACTGGCTTCGCCACGAACGATTACATTCAACCAAACACAGTCTTGATCATCATCGATATATATATTTTTCACATCTTGTATTAATCCACTAGTCGCGCCTTTGTGCCATAAACATTTTCTGCTTCTACTATAGTAATGAGCTTCCTTAGTCGCGATAGTTTTCTTTAATGCCTCATCATTCATATAGGCATGCATTAAAACTATTCCTGACTTAGCATCAGTCGTTACGACAGGTATAAAACCATTTTGGTCAAATTTAGGAGCAAGCTCATTTCCCTCTTCAACTTGTTTTATTGTCTTTCTCTCTTTAAACATTTTTAGTGGCTTTCTTAAATTTTTTTCTCACTTTATTGAGGTATTTCTCATGTGTATCTTTAGTAACGAACATTTTACCACAGTAATAACATTCTGCACTTCCATCTTTTATAGTTAAATAAACTAATGGATGTTTGCCAGACTTTTCATCACCTGCGCATGAGACTTTATTTACTGTATTTTCAACAACCTTAAGATTTTGACGTTTAATCATATTTTAGAGCGAAGAAAAATCACCAAGTTTCATGAGCCTTTCTCTGAATTTTTCTTTGATCTCTTCAGTTAAAGGTTTAATATCGAGCGCTTTTTTCATTAGGTCTATGTTCTTTATATCTACAAATAGGACAGAGGCTATTTCTTTTAGGCTCATTGAATTTTCTTCTGAATGGACCTTCTCTATTTGATCACCGGTTTCAATGCTACCCTGTTGGATAACTCTGAAATAGCTTCCAAGTAGACCTGATTGAGAAAACATTTTAGGAAAATCTCTGCTATTCATTTTAATCCCAATTTTATAACAAGGAATCCTTGGTTGACTGACTTGAAGAATACAATCATTTATCTGGAATCTGTCGCCGATGTTTATAGTGTTTTCATCAAACTCATCAATTGTTAGGTTTTCTCCAACCAGTCCAAATTCTTTGAAATCTTTTTCTAAACGTTCACCCCATAGTTTGTAATGAGTGTAAGAATACCCATATACTGCTTTATCAAAACCACCATGAACACTTAAATCAGCTTGCCTGTCACCTTCTATGCCTTGGGGTGTCACTTGCACCTTTTTTGAAACAGGCTTTTTATAGATACTTGTGATAAGCTCTTTACCATTAAAAATAACCTTTTGCGGTTCAGAAGTATTTATAGATAAAATTTTCATATGCTTTCAATGATATTAACATGAATTTAGTCAAATCTAACTGGTTCCTACTAATTTTACTATCTGCTATATGGGGCGGGGCATTCACCCTTAATAAGATGGCTCTAGACTCATTCACGCCAGAGGTGATCGTTGCAGGAAGGCTTATTTCAGGATCGGTGTTTTTAGTCGCATTGATATATTTTTTATATAAAAGATTTTCAATAAATCTTGCTCAAGTAAATTATTACTTATTCATGAGCTTGGTGGGTATTGTTATTCCATTTATTGCAATTATCACTGGTCAGAAGAATATTGATAGTGCGATGGCCGGCATATTGATGGCTACAATGCCAATCTCCACTATCTTACTTTCTCATCTGTTTTTAGACGATGAAAAAATGAACAAACAGAAATTTATAGGCTTTATAATATCTTTCCTAGGCGTATTTATTCTTATATATCGGGATGATTTATTTATTGATAACTCTATAAGCGAAACATTTGAATCCCAATTATTAGTAATATTGGGAGCAACACTTTATGCATTTGCAGCAATCTATGGCAAGAAATATAAAATTACTGATCCGCTTAGTGCATCAACAGGTACGATTTTATTTGCGACTTTCTTCATGACAATCTATTTAATATTCATAGACCAATCGAAACCAAGTTATTCTAACCTTCTACTAGATATGAATATTTTACTTCTTGGGGTTTTGTGTACAGCTATCGCGACAGTAATTTATTTTCAAATATTGCAGAGTGAGGGAGCATCATTTATTTCAATGATGAATTTTTTAATACCACTATGGGCTATCCTGTTTGGTATCATTATTCTTAATGATCAATTCAGCTGGAATTATATTCTTGGCCTTCTAGTAATTCTATTTGGTATTAAGCTAGCTAATTCTATTCCTTAATTTATTTCACCAGAGATTGATCTGTAGTATCATTAAACCATGGATAAAAAAACAGAAATTGAAGCAGCTACATTTAGACGGATAGTAAGGCACTTACAAGATAACCCCGAAGTGCAGAATATTGATCTGATGAACTTAGCTAATTTTTGTAGAAACTGTATCTCTAAATGGTATGTCTCAGAATCAACAACTCATGGAGAGGAAATATCATACGATCAAGCTAGAGAGTTAGTTTATGGTATGCCATATGATGAGTACAAAAATAAACATCAAAAAGAAGCTACTAAAGAACAGCTGGAAAAATTCAATGCAAGCCAAAAAAACAAAGGCTGAACTTCAAGACAAAGATCTTCTGAGATATAACAGAAATATTGTTTTACCAGAGATAGACATAGACGGTCAATTATCTCTTCTTAAATCAAAAGTAGCAGTAATTGGTTTGGGAGGAATTGGATGCCCCGCAGCTACATATCTAGCATCATCAGGAGTAGGCCATTTGTGTTTAATTGATTTTGATCATGTGTCTTTATCTAATTTAAATCGTCAAGTCTTATTCTCTGAAGATGATATATCTGAAAAAAAAGCTGAGGCAGCAAAAAAAAATCTTCAATCATTGAATTCAGAGATAGATATTAAGTCAATTCCAAGAAAAATTGATAATAAATTTGATAAAGATCTGCTCAAAGATTATGACTACATTATAGACTGTACAGATAACTTTCAAACCAGGAGTGAAATTAATAATATCTCAATAGCGAATAAGATACCGCTAATAAGTGGAGCGGCAATAAAAATGCAGGGTCAGATTGCTACTTTTAGAAATGACCTTGATGACATGCCATGTTACAGATGCCTATATAACGATTTGCCAGACACTTCTCCATCATGTCTCGATTCAGGAATACTTGGAAGTGTCACTGGGCTTGTAGGTACTATGCTAGCAACAGAATGCATCAAGTTAATTTGTGACATAGGTGATAACTTCGGCAGTAAACTAATGTTGATCGATATGAAAAATTATGAGTTTAAGACTATAACCATAAACAAAGATCATGAGTGCAAATTTTGTGACTAACACTGTAACAGACAAACTATCAAGAAATTTCGAATATTTAAGAATATCTGTAACTGATCGATGTAATTTTAGGTGCAGCTATTGTATGCCCTCCGATATATTTAATAAAGACTATAGTTATATATCTCAGGACAATATTTTGTCATATGAGGAGATAATTGATATCTGCAAACTCCTAAAAAAAATAGGTTTGATGAAAGTTCGTATCACAGGAGGTGAACCTCTTTTGAGAAAAAATATTGATAAACTTATCTTTAAGCTCAAAACAGACGTCATGCTTGATCATGTTAGCATGACAACAAATGGCTCTTTGTTATCAGATGATAAAGTAAGTGAACTCAAAAAATCAGGTCTGGACTCAATTACCTTAAGCTTAGATACATTGGATAAAGATAAAATTTCTGTTATTAATGGTACAAAAAAAAATTTCAGCTTAATGCCTATTTTAGAGAGTATCGAAAAGCACTTTAATATTATAAAAACAAATACTGTTGTTATAAAGGGTGTCAATGATGATGAGGTAATAGATATTATCAATCATATGAAAAATTTTAAATCTGAGATCAGATTCATAGAGTATATGGATGTTGGTGAGTCAAATAAATGGGACCCAAGCAAAGTTGTCTCATCTGAGAGTCTACTTGAGAGTATAAATCAGCATTATAGTCTTAAGCAAATGAAAACGGAGACTTCCTCAACCGCAAAAAAATGGCATATTAAAGGTAGTAATTCTTCAATTGGATTAATATCTTCCATTACCCAACCCTTTTGCTCAAGCTGTAACAGAGCAAGACTTTCTGTTGATGGTAAACTATTCACCTGCTTATTCGCAAGCAATGGATTTGATATCAAAAGCGTAATAAGATCTGGTGATTATGAGGAAAAACTTTTAGAGTTCTTCAAAAAAATCTGGATGGAACGCTCAGATCAGTACTCTCAGATAAGATTTTCATCAAAAAGAGATCTACCTAAGGTCGAAATGTCTTACATCGGAGGATAATGTGAGAGTTTTGTCATATATTTTCTATTCAATTGCGATACTCTCAGCTTTGGCCGCTGGTTTTGAGATATTAGCTCAAATGTTTCCAGATTATGGTGTGTTCCACATCCTTGTAGGCTTTATAGGAACGGCAATGTTTTTTCCGCTAATCCCGATCTATCCAGCATTGAATGATGGCAACTGGATCTATTTGATTGTATGTTATCTATCGATCTTATTAGGAGTCGTTTTCAGTAATAAAGTAAGGACTCGAGCGTAACCCTCATACATTATATTTGAACTTACTCAAACATATATGTATCATTCATTCATAATAATGATAATTGTAGTAAAATACTTTGCAAGTATCAGTGATGCAGTAGGAAAGACTTCTGAAAAAATAGTACTCCAGCATGAAATGACTGTTGGGGAAGTTTGGACAGATGTTTCAAAAAATATAAAATATGCTGGTAAGGTTATGACGGCAGTGAATCATGAGTATGTAGATGAAAACTATTTACTTAGAGATGAGGATGAAGTTGCTTTCTTTCCCCCAGTGACAGGTGGCTAAATATGTATATTGAAATTATAAATGAAGAGTTTGATCCGTGGCAGAAGCTTGTTGACTATAAAAAGTCTCAGCTGAAAGATAGAAAAAATATAGGCGCGTGCAGTGTTTTTTTAGGGACTATGAGAGATATTAATTCTGGTGATGAGATAAAGTCTATGGAATTACAGCACTACCCTGAGATGACTGAGTCCTACCTTGAGAAGATTTCGGAGAACGCCATTAAAAAATATAAAATTATTGATACTATAATTTTACATAGAGTCGGTCTTGTTAGTCCATCAGATCCAATTGTTTTAGTTGCAACATGGTCTGAACACAGAGAAGATGCATTCGATGCTACTAGAGAAATCATGGAAGCACTAAAAAGTGAAGCTCCTTTTTGGAAAAAGGAATCTACTGATAAAGGTTTTAGGTGGGTTGAACCTCAAGCAGAAATATCAGAGGATATGAATGAGGCCTAAGAAGGTTGTTCTAGCTTACTCTGGTGGCTTAGATACTTCCGTCATTGCGAAATGGCTTATGGAAGAGTATGACCTTGAAGTAGTCACCTTTACCGCAGACATTGGGCAGGGAGAGGAAACAAGAGATGCTAGGGTTAAAGCAAAAAAATTAGGTATCAAAAAAATTTATATTGAGGATTTGCGTGAAGATTTTGTTAAAAATTACGTGTACCCAATGTTTAGAGCAAATGCGATTTATGAAGGAGAATATTTTTTAGGAACGTCAATTGCAAGACCATTAATCAGCAAACGGCTTATAGAAATAGCAAAAAAAGAAAAAGCTGATTACATATGTCATGGTGCAACAGGTAAGGGCAATGATCAAGTTAGGTTTGAACTAGCCGCCTATGCATTAAATCCAAAAATAAAAGTAATAGCGCCATGGAGAGAATGGGACTTCGTTTCTCGGTCTGATTTGATGAGATATGCTAGAAAACATCAAATCGCAGTTGACTTTGATCATGGAAAAAAAAGCCCTTACTCAATGGATGCAAACATTTTACATACATCATATGAGGGAGGGATACTTGAAGATCCATGGAGGAAACCAGAAGAATCTATGTGGCTAAGAACTAAATCGCTTGAAAATAGCAAATCAAAACCACAGCGTTTAGATCTTACCTTCACCAAGGGTGATATTTCTGCCATCAATGGCAAGAAAATGAGTCCTTCGAATGTACTTCATCATTTGAATATCATGGCAGGCAATCATGGCATTGGTAGGGATGATATAGTAGAGAACAGATATGTCGGAATTAAATCAAGAGGTTGTTATGAAACACCTGGTGGAACAATCTACTATAAAGCACACAAAGCAATGGAATCAATCACTCTTGATAGAGAGCTGCTTCATTTAAAAGAGGATTTAACAAATAGATATTCTAGACTGATTTATAATGGCTACTGGTTTAGTCCCGAGAGAGAGTCAATACAAAATTTAATAGACCAATCACAAGCAAAGGTATCAGGGAATGTAAGACTGAAACTGTTCAAAGGCAATGTTATTGTTGAAGGTAGAAAATCGCCAAATTCGTTGTATTCCGAGGACTTATCTACTTTCGAAAACGACTCTGGAGCATATGACCAAAGAGATGCTGAGGGCTTTATAAAGATTAACTCTTTAAGATTAAAAACAAGGCAGAAATAATTAATCTTCGAAGCTTTTTAGTTTTGCTCTAAACATTAGTTTATCTAGTCTATATTGTTCAATCATTACTGGCAGGTAGTTATTGTCTATGGAGTACCATATCAATGAGCTTCTTTTATTATTAACAATATCTTTTTTAATAATTTTAACGTTAGTGTCTCCAAAAATTGTTTTAATCTTATCATCACGAATGTGTCTAAAAGTATATTTTCTTTCACGACCTTTATCATTTATATTTATCTCACCAAGAGCATAACCAAATAGTTGAGCAGTAAGTCTATCAAGTTTCGAATTATCATCATATCTAACCTCCTTTTCATTAAGGGTAGATACTACTTCACTGTCAATCACTTTACTGACAACACTAGTTATTTCTCCTGATCTTATCCTCTCAAAGTGATAGCTTTTAAATCCTAAGTAACCATTCAACAATGGTATGTTTAAATCTGTGTTGTTAGTTTTATGAAAAGTAAAACAACTATTTTCTGTTCTCGTATCTTCTTTGAGACTAAAAATGTTTACTGTATAGCTTATAGTGTTTATACACCATTCATCTCTATTCTTATCATAAGTGAGGTTGTGCTCTGAGTTAGCAAATTCAATTCCCTTTAGCGAAAAACTATAGACTGCTTTATATTGATCGGGCTCAGAATATGAAAGTATTGGTGACATACATAAAAAAATGATTATATATTTAACAATGATATACATCTGACTACTCAATTAATAAAACTATAGGAGATTCAATCATTCTATTGTTGAAGTATAGTTTCCCCCCTTTCATTTTGATCACGTTGTCTGCAAACCACTTTACTGCAATAGGATATATCATGTGCTCAGCGTTGTGAGTTAAAGTCTGTAGCGATGATTCGTCTGACCCATTTGGAACAGTATATTTACCTTGGATTATTATTGGACCTTGATCAAGATCACATGTAACAAAATGAACCGTCGCACCATTATATACATCATGATGAGCTAAAACTTTTGCATAGGTATTGAGCCCAGGATACTTAGGTAAAAGGGATGGATGTATATTAACTATTTTACCAGAATATCGATTTACAATTTCAGGAGGTATTATTTTCATATAACCTGCAAGCACAATTAGATCCGGATCATGTTGATTTAAAAACTTAGATAATTCTGAGTTAATATCTTCATCACTACATACACATACATCTAGATTGAAATTTTGACAAATCTCTATGCCTCCTGCTTTTGGATTATTCGTGAAGGCGCCTTCATAGATTAATTTATCTTTTATATTTGAACTATTTTCCAAAAGATTTTTTAAATTAGAGCCATTACCTGAAAACAAAACTACGCTTTTTTTAATCGACATATATTATTTTTTCTTTGAAAGGTTTGGAGATTATTTGACCAATAATTTTGTATGGTTGTCTATTTTTTTTGAAAATCTTATCTACTTTTGAAATATTCCTTTCATCTACGATAACTGCCATACCAATGCCACAATTGAAAGTTTGGAGCATTTCAAGATCATTTATTTTTGACAAATCTTGAATATATCTAAATATATTAGGTATTTTTAGAGTACGTAGGTCAATACTTGCCGATAAGTTATCAGGAAGTATGCGCGGAACATTATCTGTAATACCTCCACCAGTTATGTGAGCTAATCCATTTATTTGGATTTCTTTCTGGAGAGAATTAATTATTTTCCAGTAAAGTCTTGTTGGCTTTATAAGAATATTGCCTAGGCTTGATTTGTGAAAAACTTTGTTTAGATTTAATCTTTTTGATTCAATTAATTTATTGATTAAAGAGAATCCATTTGAATGAAAACCACTCGATGGAAGACCAATGATGATATTTCCAGATTTGACTTTTTTTGGAGATATAATTTTTTTTTGAGATACTATTCCGACACAAAATCCTGCTATGTCATAATCATCTCTATGATACATGCCTGGCATTTCCGCAGTTTCACCTCCTATCAAACTCATTCCACATTTATGGCATGCATTTTTTATACTTTTGAGCACATCAGAATGTATGTTCTGCTTTATTTTACTCGTCGCTAGATAATCCAAGAAGAACAAAGGCTTTGCTCCACTAGTTATTATATCATTCACACACATAGCAACCAGATCTTGGCCGATATGTTTGTGGCATTTAAGCTTATTAGCGATTTTTAATTTCGTCCCTACACCATCTGTACCCGAGACAATAACTGGATCTTTAATCTTTGTGTCTATTTTATAGAGGCTAGAGAACCCTCCAATATTTGACAGGACATTCTTATCTTTATTTATATTTTTAGATTTGAGTGAAGAAATTAGCTTATCTGCTCTATCAATACTAACGCCTGATTTTTGGTAATTAATTTTCGTTTTTTGCTTATTATTCATTACTGTAGATAGGGTATAATTATATCCCAAAGGAATTATTATAGATACTTATATGACTCAAGAGCTTCATTATAATCAGATACCAATAGATTTTGGATTTTTTACTGTGAAGACTTTCGATAATTTTATTATCGGTGATAATAAAAAACTATATAGCTCCTTACAAAATATCATAGATACTGATCAACTAATTCTCATATACGGCAATAAATCATCAGGTAAAACTCATATCTGTGAGGCCTTATGCAATACATACCTTGATAGCGTTACGTTGATAGATAGTAAATCTAAATTATCGGACCTTGTATCACTTGATTTTTATGAGTTACTAGTTATAGACGATTTGGATAAGTTAATCTCATCGAAACAAGATGAGGAGAGTCTTTTTAACTTGATAAATAATCAAATTCTTTATAAAAAACCCGTAGTAATATCATCATCAACGGATGTAAATGATTGTGGAATCCAACTAAAAGATTTATCTTCTCGACTACTCTCAGATAAGATATTTACTATAAGTGATCTCAGCGATTCAGATAAAATAAACATGATGACATTTTATTGCTCTCAGAGAGGTCTTGAGATACATGAAAAAGTTCTACAATACATAATGAATAACTGCAGTAGGGACTTGTATTTTTTATGCGCACTAATTAAGAATCTTGATAAAGTTTCGCTTTCGATGCGAAGAAAAATAACTATACCATTTATAAAGAAGGTCATTACGTTGCATAACGATTAAGAATTTAACTTACCCACTAACTCAGCAAATCTTTTGCCGTATGATAAACAAATTAGTTTTTCTTCTTCAGTCAAATCTACTTTTTGATTGTGAGAAACGTGACTAGGACCATAAGGTGTTCCACCTGAGATTGTCGATGATAGATTTTTCTCACTATATGGCACCCCAGCTATGATCATGCCATGATGAATTAAAGGCATCATCATGCTTATTAGTGTAGTCTCCTGGCCGCCGTGCATACTTGAGGTAGAAGTGAATACACCACCTAATTTACTCTCTAGGGTATTATTAAACCATTCATCTGTTGTACTATCAAAAAAAGCTTTCAGAGGAGCAGCCATATTTCCGAAATGAGTGGGACTGCCAATTATCATTCCTGAGCATTTTTTAAGATCTTCTTTAGTTACAAGTATGTCATCACTTTCTTTGTAACTGTCAGAGTGAACTGTTCTTATAGATGAACTTGCCAGATTTGATGATTCGATTCCACGCGCTATAGCACGAGCCATTTTTTTTGTTGAATCATTTTTTGAGTAATATAGTATTAAGATATCATTCATATGCATAGGATACCTTTTATGAACTTTAAAAAGAACACATTTGCATCAATTTTGTTTTTTATAGTAATTACCCTATCATCATGTACATCTCAAACCATAGATATCGAAGGCACAACAAAGTTCTCTAGCATCGTAGATGATAATGAGCCAACTCAATACCACACAGTTGTTTATGGAGACACATTATGGGATATATCTTACAAATATTATGATGATCCTTTTGTCTGGCCAAATATTTTCAAAAACAACCAAAATAAGATATACGATGCAGATTTGATTTTACCTGGCCAAAGCCTCATAATACACAGAAATATTTCAGATAAATCTAGAGTCAAAGCTAGAGAATATGCAAAAATAAGGGGTCTCTGGGTTGTCGGTTATAGGGAAGAATCAGATATAATATTTTTGGAGAATGATAAATGAGAATTGCTTTATTCCTAGTTTTTATATTTTCATCATTCCTAGCACCAAATATCAGCGCTGATCAATTCGATGAGCAAACGTCTTCTGAAATAATCCAAGAAGCTGAGAAAAAATATAAAAAAGTTTTAAAGGTTAAAAATGCATGGCGAGATACCAAGAAAATAATTAAAAATGCTAAGAAGGCACACAAAGAGCAGAATTATGAGAAATCAGTCACATTAGCCAAAAAAGCGTTGAATGAAGCTAATATGGCATATGAGCAGTATGAGAAGCAAAAGGATAAATATCGTTTTTTAGATTAACTTGTTAGAACGTTATAAATATCATCGTGTTTTAAAGTATCTTTTTCTGCACTACCTCTTTTTTTATATGTGACCTCATTGTTTTGTGCTTCAGATCTCCCAATGATAATAAACTGAGGAACACCTATCAGCTCCCAGTCATTGAGTTTATTGCCTAGTTTCGCATTTCTATCATCTAAAATTATGTCTAGTTCTTTATCAATTAGCATTTCATAAATATTTTCTGAATATTCTCTAACGTCTTTATTTTTATCACCGTCGATTTCAATAAGGACTACATCAAAAGGCGAAATACTTTTTGGCCAAATGATGCCGTTTGCATCATAGTTTTGTTCAATAGCTGCTGCGATTATTCTAGACACTCCAATGCCATAGCAGCCCATTTGAAGAAAATGACTATTATTTTCCGAATCTGCGATAGAGAGATTCATTGATTTACTATATTTGTCACCTAACTTAAAGATGTGACCAACTTCTATGCCTTTTTTATGTATAAGATCATTTTCACTACTAATTTTTTCTATATCATCTGTTTTATATTTTTCTTTTGCGATTTCAAAATTAATTCCAACACCATGTTTATCAATTAGAAGATCATCCTCACCAGTGTCTGCAATAACATGAAATTCATTTGATTTACTCCCACCAATATTGCCACTATCTGCATCAACCATAGTGTATTCTAATTGTAGGCGCGTGAATATCTTATTGTATGCTTCTTTGTAGACTTCATACCACTCATCCAGACAAGTATTATCCATATGAAATGAGTAAGCATCTTTCATGGTGAACTCTCTCGCTCGCATTATCCCAAATCTTGGCCTTATTTCATCTCTAAACTTTGAGGATATTTGATAAAGATTTATAGGAAGTTGTTTATAGCTATTAAGTTCTTTTCTTATCAAATCTGTTATAACCTCCTCAAATGTCGGACCAACACAATACTCTCTGTCATGTCTATCATTTAATCTTAGAAGCTCGGGTCCGTAATCATCCCATCTTCCTGATTCTTGCCAAAGCTCACGCGGCTGAATTGAGGGCATAAGAATTTCAGCAGATCCAATTGCATTCATCTCTTGGCGAATGATATTTTCTATCTTTTTTAGTATTCGTAAGCCAATTGGGAGAAAACTATATTGTCCTGAAGATTGTTGTCTTACTAAGCCTGCTTTAATCATAAGCTTGTGACTGATGATCTCAGCGTCAGATGGTTCATTTTTCTGGGTAAATAGTGGGTATTTCGATGCCTTCATTACACTCTTTAGAAACCTATAATTGTTTAAGTTTACCATGATTGTATGTATCATATATATCAATAATCTTGATAAACTGATCAATGCTTAATTATTTAAAACAATGGTACGAAGAAAACTTTACTGACCCTAATCAGGTATCACTTGCTTTGATAGTGATTTTTTCTGTTTTAATAACTTATATTCTTATTCAAACCATATCGCCTATTTTAGTTGCTATTGTTTTAGCATATATGTTGGAGGGTCTTGTTCAAAATCTCATGAAGACTGCTCATATTGTTAGAAATATTTCTGTAATTGTAGTCTTTTTAATATTCTTGATTTTAAGTGTAATAACATTGTTCATGCTAATACCTTTATTACTTGACCAACTTACATTATTTGTAAAATCTCTACCCGAAATATTTGATAAAAGCAAAAATCTCATTTTGGGTATGTATGATCAAAATGAGTATATTCCCAAAGACTACATTGATAGCCTCTTTCTTGGTCTTCAGGGAGAAACATCGAAATTAGGAAATTCTATATTTGCATTTTCTCTAGCATCAGCAGGCGGACTTTTTGCAATAATTGTCTACACAATTCTGGTACCGATTATGATTTTTTTCATGCTGTTTGATAAGGATGCTATCAATGGTTGGATATCAAAATTTTTTCCTAAAAAATTAGAGTTGACTCAAAAAGCTTACTCAGAACTAAACTTAAAAATTGGAAATTACATAAGATGCAAATTCATCGAAATTATTATTGTATGGGTAGCATCATTTATTTTATTCATTTCACTGGGGTTCAATTATTCCCTATTGTTAAGCTTTCTATGTGGCATCTCTGTTATTATTCCCTACGTAGGTATGATTGCTGTCACTATTCCTATAGTATTAGTTGCTTATTTTCAATGGGGGATTGCATCAGAATTTTGGTACGTTGTGATTGGTCATTTGTTGATACAGGCTATCGACGGGAATGTTGTAGTTCCAATTCTATTCTCAGACGCTGTAAATATCCATCCGTTTGCTATACTATTGTCTATATTATTCTTTGGGTCTGTATGGGGTATTTGGGGTGTCTTTTTCGCTATACCTCTTGCAGTATTGATTAATACAATCTTAAATGTATGGCCACGTGCAACAACATAAGGAATATTTATGAATATGTTTAGAGGAAGCATGGTTGCCATAGTGACTCCTATGAATGAAGATGGTTCTATTGACTTCATTTCTCTTAAAAATTTAATTGAATTTCATATTGAAAATCAGACAGATGTAATTATATCAGTAGGAACTACTGGAGAATCTGCCACACTAGATTTCGATGAGCACTCGCAAGTAATAAAGAAAACTATTGAGTTTGTAAATGGCAGAATTCCTGTCATAGCTGGAACAGGTGCTAACTCGACATCAGAGGCAGTTGAGTTAACAAAAAGCGCAAAAAATAATGGGGCTGATGGCTGCCTACTTGTCACGCCATATTACAATAAACCTACACAAGAAGGACTTTATCAGCATTATAAAAAAATTGCTGACCAGGTTGATATTCCCCAAATCCTATATAATGTGCCAGGGAGAACATCCGTGGATATGCAACCTGAAACTGTACTGAGACTGTCAACTCACAAAAATATTGTCGGTATAAAAGAAGCATCAGGCAGTAAAGATAGATCAACATCTCTTATGAAATTATGCTCGAAGAATATGAAGATTTTCACTGGCGATGATAAAACATCTATGTCTGATATAGCAGACGGGTTTTCAGGGAATATTTCGGTGACTGCTAATGTGGCGCCTTTGGAGATGCATCAAATGTGCCAGAGTGCTCTTGAGGGTGATATTGAAAATGCATCAAAATTAAATTTAAAATTAGATATTCTCCATGATTTATTATTCTGTGAATCTAACCCCATACCGGTTAAATGGTGCTTACATAAGATGGGACTCATCAAAAAAGGCATAAGACTCCCTCTGACATGGATGGATGAAAAATTCGATAGACCGTTGACTGAGGGCTTGATAAAATCAGGAGTCATCGATGAATAAAATTGCAATAGTCATACTATTATCAATATTTTCCGCAGGATGCTCTGGTCTTAATAACTATGCAAAAAACATATTATCTGATCCCAGAAATGAACAACTAGTTTATAAAACAGACAGAGATTATTCATCTTCTCAAATTGAGCTAATAATACCCCCTGATCTGACTCAACCAAATACTGAAAGATCCTTATCCTTACCTGAGATTGTGAAAAATGATAGTGAAAAATTGTTCACTGTGGACACCCAGTTAGATAATATTAAAATTTTCAGGCAAGGTCAAAGTATGTTCTTGTCTGTATCTACAACTGATAAAATTTTACTTTGGAATAATATAAAATCATTCTGGCTAACTGAAGGATTTCAAATTCTTAATGAGGATATTACTATTGCTTCTATTAGGACAAACTATTTAGAGAATCTTAGTGAAGCACAGCTTGGTACTGTTCAGCGAGTAGTTGGAAGATATGTACCGTTATTAGTATCGCCTGAAACAAGAGATAGTTACAGCACTAGACTAGTAAAAAAAGAGAATGGCTACGATGTAGTTGTAACCCATTATGGTAAAGAATTTATGTCTGATGGAGACACCGAATTCAGATGGCAAAATAGACCAAGAGATATTGAATTTGAAAATGAGATGATAAGCAGAATGTTTATGTACCTCGGAGGCGATGAAGCAAGAGAAGCAGGATATGTCGTAGCAAATATTAATAGGACAACTGATAAGGTATTATTATCAAGTGACGATCGAGGATTTCAAACATTATTCATTCCAGACATATATGAAAGAGTCTATCCTAGAATCATATCTAGCCTAGATAAACTCGGTATTAATATACTTTCCGAAAATCCTTCTGATGGATTGATACTAGTCTCATTGAGTGAATCAATAAGTTACAGTCCACAAGTTACTGAAGCACTGAGTAAGCTTTCCTCTTTACGAGATAGATCGATTGTTACCGAAAGTGAGTACCTTGAAAAAAGACAGATAATTTTAAGTAATAAAACCGTAAAAGAAAGCCCCGGGTTGTTTGATAAACTTTTTGGTGGTGATGATCAAGCCGACACAATCATCGTAAGAGTTTCTCAAGGTGGAGAAAAAGGAGAACATACACTTGTTACAATTGAGAATGAATCTTATACCCAAGTTCAGACTTCGCCAACAGAAGAGCTTATCAGAGGACTGTACGCCAATCTTCGTTAGATATTAATCTTTGACTTTATGAATCTGAGCATACGCTGAGTGATTATGTATTGACTCAAAATTCTCAGATTCAACGACATACTCAGTCACTCTATCATCATTGTTGAAGTGTACCGCAATATCTCTGACCATGTCTTCAACAAATTTGGGATTATCATAAGCTCGCTCTGTAACAAATTTTTCATCTGGTCTTTTTAGCAAACCATACAATTCAGACGAGGCTTCTTTTTCCACTATATCAATTATTTCCTCAATCCATATAAAGTCATTTATCGTGACTGTAATCGTTACATGAGATCTTTGATTGTGAGCTCCATAATCTGAAATTTTCTTTGAGCATGGGCAAAGGCTAGTTACAGGCACTAAAACTTTGACTTTCAATTTTGATTTACCGTCTTCAATCTCACCTATTAAAGACACAGAGTAGTCAAGCAAGCTTTGTACTTTTGAAACAGGTGCAGTTTTATTAATAAAATATGGAAACTTCATTTCAATATGACCCGATTCTGCTTCAAGAAGAATAAGCATTTCATCAATCATTTTTTTGAAGGAGTCAACTGTAATTTGTTCTTCATGATTATTAAGAATATGAACGAATCTTGACATATGGGTGCCCTTGAAATCATGAGGAAGATTTACATACATGTTGAAGTTTGCAATTGTAGATTGCTCTTTACCTGATCTTTGCTTAATAATCATAGGATGAACTATGTCTTTTATCCCTACTTTGTTAATTGGCATGTTTCTTGTATCAGCCTGGCCTTGCGTGTCTGGAAGGTTATTAATTTCTAATTTTGACTTTGATGTGGACATTCTACCCCCTGTTGTTCATTCCGTGTAAATCACTGCAGAATTGTTTGTTTCCCAAAGTTTAATTTCACTGACTTTAATGTTATCAGTATTAATATTTTTTGATAGTTCTTTATAAATATATTTTGAAATATTTTCTGCTGTAGGATTATCCTCAGTGAATGGTTCAATTTCATTAAGAAACCTATGGTCTAATTTGGAGATTATGTCTGCTAGACTTTTTTTTACATCCTTAAAATCAATTACCATACCTATATTATTGATATTATCTCCCTCAACTTTTGCTTCCACTGTCCAATTATGACCATGCATCCGCTTGCAGTCTCCTGGATGACCATGCAAGATATGGGCCGATGAGAATTCTTTCTTAACAACAAGTTTAAACATTACTTTACTATTTTTTTGTTTCTTGAGATGTAATTGTATATCTCATTAATTTTGTATTCTAACGATTTTTTATCTAAGCCGATCTCAGCATATAACTCATCCTGACTACCATGTGATATGATTTGATCAGGTATCCCAAAGTTTGTAATTGAAATTTCATATCCTTTCTCGACAAGATATTCATTTACAGATGATCCTGCCCCTCCTGTGACAACGTTATCTTCAATAGTTATCAAGTGTTGATGAGTATTTGATAATTCATCTACTCTCTCTTTGTCGATAGGCTTGGCAAATCTCATATCTATGAGCGTGAGAGATAACCTCTTAGAAATATCAATTACTTGATTCAATAATTGTCCAAATACAAGAATAGCAACCTTCTCACCTCTCTGGATCAGTCTCGATTTACCTATCAATATTTTTTCTTCTGTCATATCTATATCACTAGATTCGGTGTTACCCCTGGGATATCTTATGGCTGATGGACCATTATGATTGAGTCCTGTATTTAGCATTAATAACATTTCTCTCTCATTTGAGGGCGTCATTAGAACAATTTTAGGCAGTATACGCATGAAAGAAATATCATAAATTCCATGGTGTGTTTCTCCATCAGCACCAACTAGACCAGCTCTATCTATGGCAAACATTACATCTAAATTTTGAAGATTTACATCATGAACCAACTGGTCAAATGCTCTTTGTAGAAATGTAGAATATATTGCAACAATTGGTTTTAACCCTCCTAATGCTATTCCTGCTGCTAGAGTAACGGAGTGTTGCTCTGCGATACCAACATCAAAGAATCTAGAAGGATATTTCTCCTCAAACTCTACGAGACCAGAGCCCTCTCGCATTGCTGGAGTAATTGCTACGAAATTAGAATTATTTGAGGCTGCATAATTTATCCATTTACTAAATATGTTTGTATAGGTAAGCATCTTTGGTGATTTTATCTTCTCACTGACACCCGTCTTTACATTAAAAGGAGTTACACCATGGTACTTAATTGGATCTTGTTCAGCTATCTTGTAACCCTTGCCCTTCTTTGTAATCACATGTAGCAATATAGGACCACTTTTATCTCTGAGATTACTCAAAACCTTGTTCAATGATGAAATATCATGTCCATCTATAGGTCCATAATAGCTAAATCCAATTTCCTCAAATAAATGTCCCGGAGATAAAATATTTTGTGCATTATCTTTTATTTTTTTAATTATTCTTTTTATAGGAGATTTATCACTAAGAAGTTCACCACCTTTTTGTTTAATAGTTGAGAGAGTCTTACCAGACAGAATCTTCGTTAAATATTTATTCATCGCCCCTACATTTCTCGATATAGACATCTCATTATCATTGAGAATCACTAGCATATCTCTCTTCAGATATCCCGCATGACATAGTGCCTCATATGACATACCAGCAGTAATACCGCCATCACCTATAACTGAAATAATCTTATAATTCTCATTCTTAGCATCTCTAGCTATCGCCATGCCTAGAGCTGCACTTATGGATGTACTAGAATGACCAGCTCCAAAAACATCGTACTCACTCTCATCTATCTTCAAGAAACCGCTAATGCCTTTATATTTTCTTATTGTCAGCATCTTGTCTTTTCTACCCGTTAGTATTTTATGGGGGTAGCATTGATGACCAACATCCCAGATGATCTTATCAATTGGGGTATTAAATACGTAATGAAGAGATATAGATAACTCTACAGTTCCTAGCCCTGCAGCAAGATGTCCTCCGGTTTGAGAGATAACTTCTAGTATGTATGCTCTTATATCATCAGCAAGTAATCTTAATTCACCATCATTTAGTTTTTTAAGATCTGACGGAGTATTGATCTCATCCAAAAGAGGATAATTGTTATTTTTCATCGTCTAAGACTTTAATTATTTGTTTTGCATCTTCGAGTGCTCTCTGACATTTTTTAGACAGCTCCACACCCTCTTTATATTTTTCAATTGATTCCTCTAAAGATAACTTATCTGATTCAATATCATCTAATATACCTTGAAGTTTTTTCAAGTCACTTTCAAAGTTACTTAAATTTGTATTTTTCTTAGCCATTATTAGTTATTATCGCTTTCTCTACGTAATTATTATTTACCCTCTCTACTTCTATAATAATATTATCTTCCTTAAAAGTCATACCTGCTTGAGGGATCTCTTGCAAAGATTCAAGAATATATCCGTTGATAGTTGTAACTGTAGAATCTGACAAGTTTATACCTAACCTTTTATTTATGTCTCTGAGTTGAATAGACCCATGAACTTCAATTTTATTCTGAGATATGTCCTTTATCAGAGCATCTTTTTGGTCAGACACACTGTATTCTCCTACAATTTCCTCTAATATATCGTCAAGCGTAAGTATACCTTTAATGTCACCATACTCATCCACAACGCAACCAATCCTCTTTTTTTCCTTCTTAAAGATTATAAGTTGACTGAGTAAAGATGTATCCTCAGGAATAAAATAAGGCTGTGTGGTGTATTCGAGCAATTTTTCAACTTTAATTATATTATTATCCTTTACCATAGATGGGATATGTTTCTTATTTAAGAAACCTTTTATATTGTTTAATGATTTTGTATAAATCGGCATTCTCGTATGATTTATATCTATTAATTTTTTGTTAATATTTGACTCAAGGTCATTTATATCAATTCCTTCCACATCATTTTTTGGGATCATTGCATGTTCTACGGTAACCTGCTGTAAATCTAGTAAGTTAAGCACCATCTCCTCATAGTTCTCTGTGATTTTACTCGATGATTCTTGGATAATAGTTTTTATCTCTTCATTGGAAAGGTTATCTGACCCTACTAATTTTTTATTTACTCTAAATATTTTTAATATAGATTTTGAGAAAAAATTGATAAATATCACAATTGGGGAGAAAACTTTTAGTGCATAGTAGAATATAAAAGATATTCTATAGGCAATAGCATCGGCATGATGCGATGCAAATGTTTTTGGAGTAACCTCAGAGAAGACTAATATCAGAAAAGTTAAAACTCCTGCTCCAATGGCGACGCCTTTATCACCATAAACTTCAATGGCAATGAGAGTTGTGATAGCTGAGGCTAAAATATTAACAAAGTTATTTAGAAGCAATATTAAGCCTAGTGTTTTATCTGTGTTATTTAGTAAGTATTCTACTCTTATCGCTGAAGACTCATTATTTTTTACACGATGTTTGAGTTTATACTTGTTTACACTCATCAGCGCTGTTTCTGATCCAGAAAAAAATGCTGACATGAATAATAAAATTATCAGGATCAAAAAAAGACTTTCTAAAGTTATAGAGCTCATAATAATGAATTATCCAATAAAGAGTTTTGTTCCTAAGTATGCAAATATTAGAAACACCAAGCCACCAATAGTCATGTTTGCCGCAGTTGTATCATTAATTCCATAGTTCGATTTTTTGAACAATAGGTATAGGTAAGCAATCCAAGCAATTATTGAAAATACTATCTTCTGACTGTTATCGGTTCCAATAGCATTGGTCATGTATGGTATTCCAGAGAGAAGCGAGAGTGTAAGTAAAATGAACCCGGATAGAATTAATCTATGCATAATTTTACCCATTTCCTCAATAGAAGGGAATGAATTCAGAAGTGTTGAGTGATGGATGTTTTTAATACTTGTTATTTGATATTTCAAAATCAAAGCCTGGATACCTGCAAGAAAGAGAAAACCATATGAAGACAATGAGAATATAATATGTATGTATAAATTTTTCTCAACAATTGACCCTGCCTGAGGTAAGTCAACTATTATATAGGTAAGTAACGCAAGAAATATTACAGGATTAAGTATGAGACCGATATAATCAACAGGTCGATAAAAATTAAGCACCATAAAGAATAAATTTATTATGAATAATATTATAAATAATGAGCTTACAAAGCTAAAAACGTTAAATGGATATGCAACCTTGAAAACAAACAATCCTAATAGAAATAAACCAATAATTCTTAAATAAGAAATGCTCAAAGGGATCTTACAGTCTCTGCCCATATATAAGTTAAACAGGCATACAGACATTGCGAGATAAATAATTCCAATTATATGCGGTAGGTACAGCATTGTTACTTTATTGGTTTACTGATGCTGATTCAATTAAACAAGTTTTATAAAGGTCCATCTTTGATGATTATATATAAAATTATGTATTAATAGGCTAAATTTTTGTAATTTTTGTTTAAAAAGTATGAGATTTTTACTGTCTGGTGATATAATCACATGATTCAAAAATGAGGTTCAAATGGTCAGAGTAAGATTATCAAGAGGCGGCGGCAAGAAAAGGCCTTATTATCACATTGTGGTGGTAGATCAGAAGTCTAAAAGAGATGGAAAATGCATCGAGAGAATTGGTAGCTACGATCCTAATTTAGAAAACGAAAAAAGAATCACACTAAAACAAGATAGACTTGAGTATTGGCTAAATCAAGGCGCTCAAATGTCAGACAGAGTAAAATTGCTGCATAAATATTCACTTGATCCAAATAATCTCGAGAAGCGCCATAAAATTAAGAATGAGTTACTAGAAAAAAATAGAGTAAAAAAACTTAAAACTAAAGAATCAGAAGCAGCACCTGCAGAAGAAGCAAAAGCTGAAGAAGCACCTGCAGAAGAAGTAAAAGCTGAAGAAGCACCTGCAAATGAAGCAAAAGCTGAAGAAGCACCTACAGAAGAAGTAAAAGCTGAAGAAGCGCCTGCAGAAGACGCACCTGCAAATGAAGCAAAAGCTGAAGAGGTTCCTGTAGATGCTGCTAATGCTGATGAAGCAGATACACAAAAAGAAAAATCCTGATCCAGTAGCTCACGGATTAGATCATGAATAAGAGTACTGCCATCAATATAGGCAAGATAGTTGCTACACATGGAATTAAAGGCTGGGTTGTAATTAAATCCTACTCTTACCCAACACACAACATCAAAAACTATGATACTTTTCTTTATATTAAAAACAGAAAAGAGTTTATTGAGATTGTTAACCTAAAGATCATGCCTAAAAAAATAATTATTCGAATGAAAGACTATGATGACATCAACTCCTCAGAACCACTTGTTGGACAAGATCTTTTCATTGAAGCATCGGACATTCCTGCTTTAAAAAAGGGAGAATATTATTGGAAAGATCTCGAAGGATTAGAAGTTTATACTTCTAGAAATTCTTACATAGGATCTGTGGACTTTATTTTCAATAATGGAGCTAATGATATTCTGGCTGTGAAACATAATAAAGAACTTGTATACATCCCGTATGTTATTGATCACATCAAAGTAATACCTAATGAAAAAATTATTATAGATCATGAAACTATTTAATTTACTTACTGTTTATCCAGATTTCTTTGAATCCTTCAAAGGTCATGGACTCGTGAAGAAAGGACTAGATAGAGAACTTATTAGCATAAACGTAATTAACCTAAGAGATTACACCAGTGATAAACACAAGAGAGTTGATTTTAAACCTTTTGGCGGAGGTCCCGGTATGATAATACAGTATACTCCTGTAAAAGAGGCTCTTAAAAAGATAAAGTCATCAAAAACGATCCTACTATCTCCACAAGGTAAGCTTTTAACACAATCAAAATTTAATGAACTCTCAACCGAGAGCAACATAACTTTTATATGCGGCAGGTATGAGGGATTTGATGAGAGAATAGTAGATAATCTTGTGGATGAGGAGATCTCAATTGGAGATTACGTTTTATCTGGTGGTGAAATCCCTGCTGCTGTAATTATCGAAGGTCTAACACGACTGATACCTGGAATTCCAGAAAATATGGAATCTATAAATAATGACTCGTTTTGTGATCATCTACTTGATCATCCACATTACACTAAGCCTAATGAAATAGATGGTTTCAGTGTTCCAGAAATATTACTCTCAGGAAATCACAGTGAAATAAAATTTTGGAGAAGAAAACAGTCACTTGGAGCTACTTATCTCAAGAGACCCGATTTGCTAAAAAACGTGAATCTTTCAAAAGAAGATGATAGACTACTTCAAGAATTTATAGCTGAACATCAGGAAAAGAAAAGTGACTAAAATCGTAGAGGAAATTACAGCGAAGCAGATTAAAGATACCCCAAAATTCTCAAGCGGAGACACAGTTGTTGTTTCGGTAAAGGTAAAAGAAGGTAAAAGAGAGCGTATTCAAGCTTTTGAGGGTGTAGTTGTTGCTGTGAAAAATAGAGGAATAAGTTCGTCATTTACAGTTAGAAAAATATCTTATGGCGAGGGCGTCGAAAGAGTGTTTCAAACACATAGCCCTCTAATCGATAGCATAAAAGTGAAACGTCGAGGTGATGTTAGAAGAGCTAAATTGTACTATCTCAGAGAAAGATCAGGAAAATCTGCTAGAATTAAAGAAAAGTTAACTTAAACCTTTAAATTGAATCAAGTTTTCATAGGTATCGGAAGTAACCAGAATCATCCTCACTTTAGAGTCCAAAGGGCTTTTAGACAAATTAATAGAATACATAAAACTAGATTAATAAAAAAATCTAGCCTTTATGAAACTGTGCCACTTGGACCGAAATGTCAACCTAACTTTATAAATGCTGTAGTTGAAATAGAGACTATGCTATCACCAAATAAACTACTCGAGGAATTACAATTTCTTGAGAAGAATCATAATAGGAAGAAAACAAAGAGATGGGGACCAAGAAGTCTAGATTTAGACATACTCATATATGAGCAAGTCATAATGGACACTGAAAAACTAACCATCCCACATCCTGGGTTAGAATACAGAGAGTTTGTTTTAATACCACTCTATGAGATCACAAGTTATGGTTATAGGGTTCCAAAATATGGAAATATTAATAAATTAATAAAAAACCTATGATGATAGGAAAGAAATATATTGCTATTGAGGGTGCTATAGGTGTTGGTAAAACAACACTAGCAAAAAAGATATCAGATACTGTTAAATGCCAAACTTTGTTTGAGGATTATGCCTCCAATCCATTTTTGAAAGATTTTTATGATCATAACCAGTTAAACTCTTTTTCAACACAGGTTTATTTCTTATTGAGAAGAATTGAACAATCAATCGAAGTAAAGGATACAAAAAATTTACTTATCTCGGATTTTTACTTTGGTAAAGATGAGTTATTTGCCAAACTAAATCTAACTGAAGTTGAGTATGAAATGTATCAGGAATTGAGAAAAAAGCTAGATTTTAAACCTCCTATACCTGATTTGATAATATATCTTCAAGCTTCAACAGACATTTTATTGGAGAGAATAAAGAGAAGAGGTCTAGACATAGAGAAAAATATCAAAAAAAAATACATCGATTCTGTAAATGGGATATACATGAAACACTTCCATGAGTATAACGCTTCACCTGTTCTCATAATTAATACATCAAACGTAAACATAAATAATGATACTGACTATCAAATACTCATAGAAGAAATATCATCAGATATAAACGGAAAAAAATACTTTAATCCATCATCGATATAACTATGAGTAAACTCAGTAAATTATTAAATCTCTATAAAAGAGGAAAGAAAATCTCATGTATAACTGCATATGATGCCAGTATGAGTAAATATCTTGAGTGTTCAGGGATAGATATCATCTTAGTTGGAGATTCGCTTGGACAAGTTATTAAAGGTGAAAAGACCACACATGGCGTTACTTTAAATGAAGTAACATACCATGCACGATGTGTAAAATCTGGAATAAAAACCTCTATCCTAATGATCGATCTTCCAAAAAATTCATATAATACAAAATCAAAAGCTTATAAAAATTCCCACAAGTTTATTTCAACGAAACTTGCTGATCTTATAAAAATTGAGATAGATACTAATAATATAGAAATAGCAAAATATCTCATAGAAAAAAATATACCTTTATGTGCACACATAGGTCTACTTCCTCAGACTATCAAATCTAAATCTGGGTATCGTAAATATGGTAAAAGTAAAGATGAGGCGAAAAAATTATATGACCTAGCGGTAAGTCTAGATAAACTAGGAGCAAAAGTGATATTAATTGAATGTTTAGAAAACAGTCTAGCTAAGAAAATTAGTCAAAATTGTAGTGCACCTGTGATTGGCATTGGCTCTGGGAACGGCATTGATGGTCAAGTAGCTGTCATATATGATTTACTCGGTATTAGTTTTAATAAAATAGATGGATTTATAACTAATGATAAAATTTCACTTGATAGACAAATTTCTAAGTTTACAAAAAAATTTAAATAATGCAGGTTACTAACAATAGAGAATCTTTCTCAGATAAAATCAAAGAGTATAAATCTAGAGGAGATAAGATCACATTGATACCCACGATGGGAAATCTTCATCAAGGACATCAAGTATTATTCTCTAAAGCCCCCAAAAATACAGTCAAAGTAGCAACCATATATGTAAATCCACTTCAGTTTACCGATGATGATGACTATCAAAATTATCCAAAGAGTTTTCAAACTGATCTAGAAGTGTGTCGAAAAAATGACATAAGTCTTGTATATGCTCCTGATGGGGACATATCTCACGAGGTTGGAACCGAAAAAAACATTGATTTACCAAAGTTCACACGTTACCTCTGCGGACAAAAAAGAGAAGGTCACTTTTTAGGTGTTTATAAAATAGTAAAATATTTCTTTAACATTGTTTATCCAGATTTTGCATGTTTTGGTAAAAAAGATTTTCAACAGCTTTTGTTAATTAAGTATCTTGCAAACACTTACTTCCCAAAAACACGTATAATCGATGTAGATACTGTCAGAGACGCAAATAAAATAGCATTGAGTTCTAGGCTGACTAGACTCTCAAAAGAGTCACTTAGCTCAACATGCATTATTTATGAGACCTTACATAATATGAAATCAGAGTTACTAAAAGGTGCTACGATTGATAACTTAAAAGAAGAAAGTGTAGAGTATCTTGAGAGCAATGGTATTCATGTTGAGTATCTTGATGTCAGATCACTGATAACATTGGAGGAGGCGACTGATAGGCTCAAAAGCTGTGGTATATTTATAGCATGTTATTTAGATGATGTTAGATTGATAGATAATATTGAAATATAGTTAAAATAGTTTCTAAATAATAGTAGTATAACCGTATGGAAAGAAGGTACCTAAATTCAAAAATACATAAAGCAATTGTTACTGACTCAAACATTGACTATGAGGGTTCATGTGAAATTGATGTCGCTTTGTTGAAAGCAGCAAACATTTGTCCTTATGAGCAAATAGATATATATGATATCTCAAACGGGGAAAGACTCTCCACATATGCGATTCCTGGGAAACCAGATACAGGTATAGTTGCAGTGAATGGAGCAGCTTGCCATAAAATAAATGTAAATGATCAAATTATTATTTGTACATACTGCATGTTAAAAGACAACGAATATGTTAATCATAAACCTACAATCATTTATGTAGATGAATTGAATAACATTATTGATAAACCAGTAAATAAGAAAATTAATGCTGTATAGCTGTGGACATTAGAGAGCGATTAAATTCTTTTTATGAGAAATCAAATAAAAAGAATGCACAACCTCCTAAGAACATCAATTTTGGTGGTATAAGCTTAGATTTATCGAGAAACCTCATAAGTAGAGATATTCTTGTAAAGATGAGGGGTTTGTTGACACTATCAAAGTTTTCTAAAAGACGTAAACAATTATTTGATAATCAGTATATTAGTGATACTGAATCTCAGAAAGTGTCATTTGTCTATTACAGAAACAGTATTTCCTATCAGCGTGATGTAGATAAAATGTCGAAGTTTTATCTTAAGACTATAAATAACAAAACAGGAAATCATAGAAATATTAATATATCTCACATCGTTCATATAGGCATAGGTGGCTCAATCTTAGGACCAAAACTTTTATCTGAGGCACTAGAGGATTACAAAACTAATCATTTTCTCACTCACTTTGTCTCTAGTGGCGATCTGCATGAAATTAGTGACATTTTAAAAAAAATAGATGTAAAAAAAACAATATTCATATTTGTCTCGAAAAGTTTTAAAACTGATGAAACTATGAGAGTTAAATCATATCTAGATGAATATATTAATAAAAATCATTCTGAAGTTGCTGGCAATATATTCAAAAATCATTATGTAGCTATAACAGCTAATAAGCAATTATGTAAAAAACATAATTTCTCTGAAAAAAATATTTTTACTTTCATGAAAACACTACCAGGTAGATTTTCAGTCATATCTCCTGTAAATCTGATCAATATGTTTGAGCTTGGAATTGATAACTATAAAAAAATTATCCAAGGCGTAAAGAGTATGGACAGTCATTTTTACAAAAGTAATATCCTTAATAATCTTCCTGTGAACTTGGCTCTAGTAAACATTTGGAATATAAATTTTTTATCAAAATATGCGAATGTGATAGTTCCTTACTCATACAGACTCAGAAGCTTGCCGGACTATCTACAACAAATTGAGATGGAGAGTAATGGTAAATCCGTAACAACAAACAATGAAATTACACTAAATTCAACATCACCTATATTGTTTGGTTCACTTGGGACTGAATGCCAACACTCTTTCTTCCAAGCAATTCATCAAGGTACACTCGATGTATATCTAGATTTTATTTATTTGAAAACGCTTAATACTGATTCTAAAAAATTCCTTGCTGCTAATGTCTTTGCTCAGGCAGACTTACTTTTTAAAGGTAAAAAAACGAGAGAAATTCATAAAAGTTTAATAGGCAGTTCACCATCGAATTTGATAGGAATTGATAGATTATCTCCTGATAGAGTTGGGAAGTTGATAAGTATGTATGAGCATAAAGTTTTTGTTGAGGGTATTTTATGGAGTATTAACAGTTATGATCAATGGGGTGTGGAAGAGGCTAAAATTCAAGCGAAAAGAAATCTCGCAAAAATCTAATTATCTAAAATATCTAAATATCTTTTTAAGTCTTTTAGAATTTCCTCTTTTTGAACAGCAACTTTCGTAATATGCCCTAGCTTTCTTAAATCTCTTTCTTCTTTATTATATGAGTGCATGTAATGTTCTCCTAATTCACTAATCTTTTCAGGTTTAGGATATTTCGATAAAATATTCATCATAATGGATGGTTTGAAATCATCAGCAAACATCGATAATTGTCCGGTTATCGCTCTGATGTGAGACTCAAACTGACTCATCGAACATCCCTCAATAGACCAATGTCCTGAGTTATGGACACGTGGTGCCATTTCGTTTGCAATAAGTGACCCATCATTGCTGACAAAAAATTCAATTACTAAAACTCCTACATAATTAAAATAATTTAATAGATTAGTGGCATATTCTTCTGCTACACCTTGTAGAGATGCATTTGAATAGGGGAAAATACTATATCTTAAGATTCCATTTCTATGAAAATTCTCCACAAGGGGATAGAAAAAAATAGTATCTTTATCTTGTCTGACACATATCAAAGACACTTCTGTTTTAAAATCAACTATCTTCTCGATTATGCAGTCATTTTTTGATAGTAGATTATTTAATGATTCTTTTTCTTCATCACACTTGAGCTGGTTTTTACCATCGTATCCGAACCTCCTAGATTTGAGTAAATAATTTGACTTATCATCGAATACGATGTCTTCTAAATCGTTTATATTATTAACAGAATGATACTCAGTAACATTAATGTCTAACTCAGTGAATAACTTCTTCTCATACAATCTGTCTTGACATATTTCAAGTGCATTTGAAGGTGGTGAAACTTTGATATGATTCTCTAAGTACTTGAGTGCACTTATATTAACGTTTTCAAAATCTATAGTTGCTATATCGCACTCAGAGGCTACAAATTTCAATATTTCCTCATCATTGTATTCAACCATATAATGTTTGGCTAGCTTACTCGCAGGTGGTCGTGATGCTGGATCTATTACAATAAATTCATGACTAAGATCTGATGATGCTTCAATCATCATCATGGCAAGTTGACCTGCACCAAAAATCGCAATCTTCATCAGATTAATTTAGCAGATTTAAGGACTCGTTGAGTTTGTTTTTTTCTATAAGCTAATATTTTTTTATTAATATTAGGATATTTAATACTTAATATGGATGCTGCAAGTAATGCAGCATTTATTGATCCTGCCTTACCAATTGCAACAGTGGCGACAGGGATGCCAGCTGGCATCTGTACTATTGACAATAAGGAGTCTTTTCCTTCTAGACTTTTAGTTTTAACCGGTACGCCAATCACAGGAAGATGAGTCTTTGCAGCAGTCATACCTGGTAAGTGAGCTGCACCTCCTGCTCCTGCTATTATAACTTCAATACCTCGCTCAGATGCATTTTCAGCATATTGAAATAACAGATCAGGCGTCCTATGTGCTGAGACCACTTTCTTTTCATGTTTTATAGATAGATCTTTTAGAGTATCTGAGGCATGCTTCATGACTGGCCAATCAGATTGTGATCCCATGATTATACCGACAAGTATTTGTGATCTTTTCATTTCAAAAAAAGTAATTGTACCAGCTAAATTGACAGCATAACAATACTTTTATTGAGTATTATTATAATTGAATAAAAAATCATGTATCATTCAAACTATGATTGTAGTTACTGGCGGAGCAGGCTTCATTGGGACAAATCTCGTTAGATCATTACTTGAATCTGATAAAAAAGTTTTAGTAGTTGAAGAGTTAGATAAGTACACCAAAAAGTTTGAAAATATAAAAGATCTCGATATTGAAGACTGCGTGGATAATAATCATTTTTTAAAAGACTTAAAGAATGGAAAATATAAGAATAAAATTGAATATATTTTTCATTTGGGCGCTTGCTCAAAAACTACTGAGCAGGATAGAGACTATGTTATGTTTACCAACCTTGAGTATTCGAAAGACCTATTGGAACATTCTGCCAATAATAATATAAATATGGTGTATGCATCATCTGCATCTGTTTATGGAAGCGGCAATGTCTTTAAAGAAGAGCCAGAAAATGAATCCTCACTGAATCACTACTCTGAATCTAAGTTATTATTTGATAACTTCGTGCGTGAGAATTTTTCAAAAATTAAATCTCAAGTGGTTGGAATAAGGTATTTTAATGTTTATGGTCCATATGAGCGACACAAGGAAGTTATGAGTAGTGTAATCTATCATTTTTACAATCAATTCAAAAAACATGGGATGTTAAAATTATTTCGTGGGAGCCATGGTTATGATGATGGGGAACAAAGAAGAGACTTTGTTTATGTAAAAGATACTGTGAAGATTAAGATTTGGTTTATGAATAATAACCTGTCAGGCATTTTTAACGTCGCAACGGGTAAGAGCAGATCATTTAATGACGTAGGCAATGCTGTTATAAATTACTTTAATTCAGGATATATTGATTATATCGATTTTCCCGAGGGGCTTGAGAGACAATACCAAGCTTATACACAAGCAGATATGACTAATCTTAATAATGCTGGATACCCAGGTAAGCCTACTGAATTAGAGGATGGGGTAAATGAATACCTATCTTTTCTAGATAAAACATAAATGAGTAACTCGAAGATTCTAATTGTTGCGCCTGCATGGATTGGAGACTTAGTTATGAGCCTTACATTATTGAATGCGTTAAAAGAGATTAATAAAGATGTGACAATAGACTTATTAGTTAATGAGAATCTTTATGACCTTGCTCAATGTCTACCTAATGTTTCTAAACTTATTGTCTCTAAGACACGGCATGGTAAATTATCACTCTTTTATAGAATTAAGCTAGGATTAAAACTTAGAGAAAAAAAATATTCAGAATGCTACATTCTCTCCAACAGTTTTAAATCATCTATCACTCCCTTTGTTGCTAAAATAAAAAAGAGAATAGGCTACCTTGGCGAGTTTAGGTACGGACTTATCAATAAAGTAGTAAAAACAATAGATCGTAAAGAGGGCATGGTAAATAGATATCTCAATCTCATTAATAAGAGATATCAACCAAGACTAAAGCCGAGAATCATGTCGACAGTTAGCGAAAACTCTCTGAATCATAAGTTTAGTCTCAAGAAAGACTATGTTGTTTTTTGCCCTGATGCGGAATTTGGACCAGCAAAGAAATGGCCTGTCCATAAATGGATTGATTTAGCTAAAACTATAAGCGATAAGCATCAAGTGATTTTTGTGGGATTAGATAAATCTATTAGCAAATATATCCAAGAACTTGGAAGCAGCAATGTATCAGATCTTATTGGCGAAACTTCCATAACTGATGCTTTAGACATTATAAGGTTATCGAGTTGTGTTGTTTCAAATGATTCTGGTCTTATGCATGTGGCAGCAGCTTTAGATAAACCAGTTGTTGGGATTTATGGATCATCATCACCTATTTATACACCTCCACTATTAAGTGACGAAAAAAAAATTACCCACTATGAGAGTTTAAACTGTAGTCCATGTTTCAAAAAAACTTGTCCTCTAGGACACATGAATTGTTTAAACAATATAACCGTAGATAACGTAAAGAATTCAATTTTACAATTGGTTAAGTAAATCCCTGCTGATTTCATTTGCTATCTTTTTAAGATCAACTTTTATAAAATTCTTATCATTTCCAGTATCACTATAGGTTAATTTATTTTTCCTATCATTTATCGTATCCCATCTGACTAAAGTCGATGACTGCTTCGATGGATAAAAACCCACAGTCTTCTTATTCAATGATGCTGCAACATGTAACGGTCCTGTAGACCCTGCAATAAACAAGTCACAACTATTTATATTTTTGTACATTTCAATCAGGTTATTTGTAGGATCAATAGTACTTATATCTAGTCCCTCTGCTTTTTCTGCTAGTTTTTGGCATTTAACGTAATCGTCAGTAGCACAATGCAAAATAAATTTACAATTTACATTCCTATCTAGTTCAAAACAAAGCTGAATAAAATCATCTCCAGACAGAGTTTTTGAGGATCCACCAGTAAATGGATGAATAAAAATCAGTATCTTATTTTTACTCGATATACTTTTTTCATTTAATGATATATAAGAATTGTCTGCTGGTAGGATCTTATAGAAGTTGTCTTTGAGAAAAAATTTAGCAAGAGCATTATTATACTCATACTCAGATTTGAGTGACAGCGATCTATTTTGTTTAATTTTTTTGTTGTGAAAAATCTGAGCAAGTTTTGTTGCAGGCGCATATCTTTTTGGGATATTTGAAAGCCATAATTTGTAACTAGTAACAAATGAAGAGTAAAAAGAGATCGAAAAGTCATAATTATTATTATTTATGACTTCTACTAAATTCGTATCATCATAAATAGTAGCATCAATATATTTCGTTATTGAGCTTATTTCGGAGTATTTCTTATCGACTAAACAATCAATTTGAATATTAGAACACGAGGATTTTATCAACTTTAGGGCAGGTAAGATCAAAATCAAATCACCTAGCTTATCATTTCTTACAACTAAGAGTTTTCTCATTTCTTTATTACACCAATAAATTCTACTACTTACAAATTATTCTTTGTCCTTAATAGTTTATTAAGATTATAATGATTTAGAAAAATATGATTATGAATAAGATGCTAGCTCTATGTATGTCTCCAGATCAGGGTGGACTAGAGCTATATTTTCTGAAATTTGCTAGATATTATAACAATGATAATTTATTTGTCGCTTGCACAAGAAACTCATATATTACTAAAAATATTATTGAGAATAAGTTAGAGTGTAACCCTAGAGGCTTTATCAATAATATTTTAAATTTCCTTAAGCTAAGAAAATACATAGTCGATAAAGATATAGATATAATTCATGTAAGCTGGTCTAAAGATCTATTTCTGGCAATTCTTTTAAAAGTATTTTCAAAAAAATATCTTAAAATTGTATTTTATCGGCAGATGAAGATATCTCGCCCAAAAAGAGATCTTTACCATAAATTTGTATATAGTAATATTGATGTTTTTCTAGTTATAACCAAAAAACTATATTATGAAGCATGTGATTATTTACCAATTGACAAATCTAAAATTCATGTGTTGGAGTATGGAATAAATATACCATCAAAAGATTCATTAGTAGATAAGGAAAAATTCTATTCCGATAACGATCTAGATAATTCTATATTTTTGATTGGTGTATTCTCAAGAATTGAAGAGCAAAAGGGGCAACATCTTGTGTTGAATGCGATTTCTCAGAGTGAGCATGAAATACAGTTATGTATTATTGGATACTCCATGGATAATTCATATAAACAGAGACTTCAAGACGATGCATTACGTCTTAATATACATCATCATGTTCATTTTATTGATTTTGTAGATTCCCCCATGTCATACATGCCTTGTTTCGATTTGATAATACTTCCTACCTACGAAGAGACATTTGGTTTAATTGTTGCAGAGGCTATGATGATGGAAGTTCCTGTAATAGGTAGCAATGCTGGCGGAGTACCTGAGATTATAAATCATCAAGAAAATGGATTACTCTTTGAATCAAAAAACTATACAGATCTTCAAAAAAGAATTGATTTTATAATAGAAAAAAAAGAATCAACTAAACAGTTAGTAAATAAAGCTTCTCAGTTTGCGAATGAGCGATATGATTATGATAAACACTTTGTTAAATTCGAGGAATTGATAATGGGTAGCGAAAAATGAATAAAATAACAGGCACAATTATCACGTTGAATGCTGAGAAATATATCCTTCGTGCTATTGAAAGTTTAAAAAATATTTCTGATGAAATAATCGTTCTTGACTCAAAAAGCACTGATTCAACTAGAGATATAGCAAAATCTGCTGGAGTAAAAGTCTATACTCAGGAATTTCTTGGCGATGGACTTCAAAAAAAAGAGGCTTCTAATTTTGCATCCAATAGCTGGATTTTTAGTTTAGACGCGGACGAGTACCTTGACCAGGATTTGATTGATTTTATCAAAAAGACAGACTTGTCTAATACCAGCTATGATAGCTTTGCATTTAGAAGGAAGAATTATTGCGGTGATGAATGGATAAAAGCAGCGGGCTTCTATCCAGATTATGTGACACGACTCTATGACAAAAGCAGAGTTAACTATGATTCAAGAGCAGACCACGCTGCCGTAATTAGTAATAATACCCTAAAAACTAATTGCCATATTGTCCATACAACATATGAGTCGATGGCAGAATGGGTGGATAAAATGAACTTCAGAAGTTCAATGAGCGCTAGACAGCTTTATAAAGATGGTGTGATGCCATCAGATGTTCGCCCCATCACAAGAGCATTATTTGCATTTTTTAAAAAACTCTTTATCAAAGGAGGTATTTTGCAGGGAAAAAACGGATTTAAAGTCGCAGTGACTACAATGTTCAATACCTATCTTAAATATACAAAACTAAATGATCTTCACAAAAAGTAAGTTACAAAAGTAGCAGATCCTTAGGAACATCAATATCTTTCAATACTCTTAATGTTTTGAAACTTAACTTTTCTCTAGAGCAAAGACTAAAAATATCCTGTTTTGAAATTTTGTTAAGCTTTAAATTTTTAAAAATATAGTGTGAATTATTTTTCGTACCTACAAGATAGAATCCACCATCATTAGAGGGTCCTATAACGACGTCACACGTATCTAGGTAATAAATACTATCTTTAATATCATGCTTTGAGAGCGAGGGTACATCAGACCCTATTAATATTCTTTTTTGGTATGATTCGTCGGTATTATCTAATGCCGAAAATATTTTATCACTTAAGTAGCCTGATATTTGTCTTGTAGTGTTAATATTAAATCTTTGTGATAACTTTTTTGAGAACTTTCCTTGATTACTCGGATAAAAATGCAATAGCTTAAATACATCAATTTCATTCATTTCGGAACATAACATCGTCAACATAGTTTTTGACAAATAAACTCGTTCTTTGTTAGACAAAAAATCTCTCAACCGTGTTTTGCATTCACATAAATCAGGATTCTTTGATAAGATATGGACAATTGATTTCATTTATACAATTTATTTAATTTATTTGTACAAACACCTAAATGGTAGAGCATTCTCAAAATCCTCATCTGAAGAATAGTTTTAAAAAAACCATTCTTCTTCCATCTTCTTGGAGAGCTAATAGCATTTCCCTCGAATAAAATTGGTTTGCATATTTTTTTTAATCTGTATGTGATTTCTACGTCTTCCATCAAATTAATATCAAGATAACCCTTGATGTCATCAAATAAATCTTTTTTAATAATTAGTACTTGATCTCCAGTAGAGTAAGAAAATATCTTGCTTCTGAGGTTTATACAATAAGAAAGAAATTTATACTTTAATTGAGAATCATCCAGCCTTATTTTAAAAAATCCCCAATTGAAGTCATCATCAATACTCAGTATTTCCTCTAATCCTCTCAGATTTATGTATGTATCAACATGTAGAAATATTAGGTAATCGCCACTAGCATGACTTGCACCTTTATTCAGCTGGCCTGATCTGGAGGGTGATTGATCATAAAACTTATCAGCAACTAATTTCGCTAAAGGCGTTGTGTTATCATCGCTTTTTCCATCAACAATAATGATTTCAGCATTTAATTTGTTTTTTAAAGCGATTAAACTCTTCTGGCTAGTGTTGAGTGCTTGTTCTTCATTTAAAGTGGGTATAATAATAGAAAATTTCATCTATTGAACTAAAGATCCAGAGCAACTACTTCCTGTTCCAGCAGTACAACCATAACAGTGGTCAGCTGTCGCAATCTTTTTTCCTTTGAGGCTTTTCATATTAACTTCTGATATATGGGTTCTTTTACCAGACAGAGGCATATCAAGCATCTGATTGAAGTCACAATCATAAACATAGCCATTATAATCTATGCTGATGAGCCCTCTGCACATTACTTGTTTCAATGCTAAGCTAGAAAAAGAATTCTTGAGTAGACTCATGTAGTCATGGAATATTTTTTTACTGACTAATGTACTTCCAAATCTACTAATTGGCATATTTGTAATTGTATAAAGTTTATTAAAAAATATCTTATATTTTTCACCAAGAAAATTTTTATAGTCGACTTGCAGTTTACTTTGCTCTGGTGGTAATTCAGGGCCTTGTGGGTTATAGACTAAATTCAATATTAATTCCTCATCCTTTCCATATCCAAGTGAATTAAGTTTTTTCAACGCTTCGATGCTTTGCTTGAAAACACCTTCTCCACGTTGGGAATTTACATTTTCTTCAATATAACAAGGTAGTGAAGCAATTATCTCAATTTTATGTTTTGCTAAAAATTTTGGTAGATCTCTCATGCCCTCACTTTCAAGGATTGTTAGATTGCACCTATCGATGATATGGATATTATTTTCTTTACAAGTCTGGACAATATATTTGAAGTGCTTATTTATTTCTGGTGCACCACCTGTTAAATCGATTATTTTGATATTATTATCTACTGAAAATTTTATCACTTCATTGATAGTTTTCAGATCCATCATTTCTTTCCTATTAGGACCAGCATTAACGTGACAGTGGAGACATCTCTGATTACATTTATAACCAAGATTAACCTGTAATATATTAAGGTCATCTCTCTCTATATGTGGAAAGTCAGTGCTTTCTATGAGTGGATAAATTTTATGCATAATTACACTTAAATGATACAATGTATTTCTTGTTAAATCATGAAAAACGAATTTCTCAAACAGATAAGTGCTTATTTTCCCAGTGTTGACTATTGTTCGTTTAGATTTGTGAACAAATACACAAATATTGTCTCTGTCACAAGAAATGTTCTTGAGCCTATAGAAATTTTAGAAGATGAGGGGGTAATGGTAACCATAATTCATAATGGAGGTTACGGATATGGTGCAAGTAGTGATCTCACACGCGAGGGAATTCTAAAAGCTATCGAGGAAGCAAAAAAGTGGGCAGAGTATTCATCAGGAAAATTAGTACATGTGCCACACCCTCCCTCTATGAGAACAGACGATGGTAAATACTTTACACACGAAAAGGATAGCTGGGCGAAGGAGTCTAACAAAGATAAAGTTGATTACCTCATGCAGATTAATAAATCCCTCAAATCAAAACCTACAATTTCTAATTGGGGGGCTAGCTTCAGATATAATAAGATTGAAACACTTTTTACTGATACGAACGGCAGCGATATCAGACAAAACATATCATATATTCTGCCGCAGCTGGTTGCATGTGCTGAGTATAAGAAACAAATACAAACGCGAACATTCGGTGGTCATGCCCATGCTAGACAGATTGGTTACAATTTTCTGAGAGACTCAGATCTAATTACAAAAGCAGAGCAAATCGCGAATGATGCCATAGAGTTATCAATGGCACCTAATTGCCCTGACTCTAAAATGGATGCATTAATCGCCCCCGATCAAATGATTCTTCAAATACATGAATCAATTGGACACCCACTTGAGCTAGATAGAATACTGGGCGATGAGAGAAACTATGCCGGATCTAGTTTTGTGAACTTAGATATGTTTGGAGAGTATAAATATGGATCTGATAAATTAAATATTTCATTCAATCCAAACCAAGAATCTGAGCTAGCGACATATAATTATGACGATGATGGAACTGCTGCGACTAAAAAATATCTTATCAAAGACGGAATACTGGAGAGACCAATCGGAGGCTTTTATTCTTCTCAAAGAGTTAATCAAGATTATGTGGCATGCTCTCGTGCAACAAGTTGGAATAGACCTCCAATTGATAGGATGGGAAATATAAATCTTGAGCCAGGAGAGTCATCATTTTCTGAAATGATAGCTTCTGTGGAAGATGGCATTTTACTTGAAACGAATAATTCTTGGTCAATTGATGATTACAGAAATAAATTCCAATTTGGTTGCGAGAAAGGAACAGTTATTAAAAATGGTGAACTAAAATCTGTAACAAAAAATCCAAACTATCGAGGAATTACAAAAGAATTTTGGCATAACCTATCTATGGTAGGGGATGAAACATCTTTTTCTATTCTAGGCACAGCAAATTGTGGAAAGGGAGAGCCGAATCAAACTATTTTCGTCGGTCATGCTACACCACCATGTTTATTCAGAGAAATTGATATTTTTGGTGGGGAGTGATGAGAGATTATTTTGAAAATATAGCTCAGAAATTATTTAAGCATATTCAAAAAGACGAATTTTTAATACTCAATTTTGATGCTGAGGTCTCAAATTTTGTTAGATTGAATAAAGCAAAAATTAGACAACCTGGCAATGTTAAGCAAATATCAATGTCTCTTAGCCTTTCGAATCGTGATAAGAGAAATTTGAAATCCTATGTTCGATTAAACGGTAGTTTCGATAAAGATCTATCAACTCTTATAAAAACACTTAATTATTTGAGAAGAGAACTTCCTGACCTACCAAAAGACCCTTACTTGTTATTCTCAAAATCTGTTCAATCGACTGAGGTTTCTGATGATAAAAAGTACATTAATGATGAAGAGAATTTAGATTATATACTCCCAAAGATTGCGAGCTTAGATCTAGTAGGAATATATTCGTCAGGCTATATTTACACAGGGCTAGCCAATTCATTAGGTCAGTTTAATTGGCATAGTGATTACTCTTTCAGTTTTGATTATTCGATATATAATGAAAATAATAATGCAATAAAGTTAAATTATTCTTCCAAAAAATGGAATAATGAGGAATTTGAAACTAACCTTGACCAAGGAATCAAAAAACTCAAAATATTATCCCAATCACCTAGGACCATACCAAAAGGTGAATACACGGTATATTTAGAACCGTCAGCATTAAATGAAATAATTGACATGATGTCTTGGGGAGGATTTAGCTATAAAGCAAACAAAATTGGGACAAGCCCATTGCATTTATTGAGTAAAGGCGAAAAAACACTCCATGCTTCAGTATCAATTGATGAAAACATTAAAGGTGGGATTTCTGCTAACTTCAGTTCTGATGGCTTTATAAAGCCAGACGTAATAAATATGATCAAAGACGGAGAGTTTACTGAATCTCTAACTTCTCCACGGTCATCTCTTGAATACTCGGTGGCTCATAATGCATCAAGTATCTCTGAGTATCCCTATTCTATTGATATGAGAGCAGGTGCTATCGATGATGATGCAATCTTAAGCACAATCAATAATGGACTCTATATAAGTAATCTCTGGTATCTAAACTTTTCTGATCGAAATAATGCAAGGATGACTGGGTTAACTAGGTTCGGGTGTTTTGTAGTAGAGAATGGTCAACTTACAGCCCCTATAAATACTATGCGTTTTGATGACAGTGTATATAGTATGCTTGGTGAAAACCTAATAGGTCTCACATCAAACAGAGAATTATTGATTGATTCTGGAACATATGAAGAAAGATCAACATCAAGTGCTAGATTGCCTGGAGCAGTAGTAGATAATTTTAAGATGACCTTATGACAGTAAACACAAGATTTGCACCTAGTCCCACTGGATGGCTTCATATAGGAGGTGTTAGAACAGCTCTATATAGCTGGTTGTATGCAAGAAAAAATAAAGGAAAATTCTTCCTTAGAATAGATGATACGGACACTTCCAGAAGTACAGATGAATTCAAAGACTCAATCATCTCAGCACTCAAACAACTTGGCCTGGAACATGATGATGAAATTACTTATCAATCACAGAGATTCAGTCACTACATTGATAAGGTTGAGGAACTTCTCAACAAAGATTTAGCTTACTATGACAAAGTGGAGAAAAATGAAAAGACAAGAGAGACTGATTTAGCTCTTGCCTATGATAATAGGCTTAACAAAGAAGGATATGTTATCAGATTTAGGAATCAGAGAGAAAATATAATTAGCATCAGTGATTCTGTTCACGGAGAAATAAAATTTGATCCAAAAGTTTTTTTTGATGTTGTAATTCTTAGATCAAATGGTGTACCTACTTATAATCTTACGTCTGTAGTAGATGACATTGATATGGAAATAACGCATCTCATCAGAGGAGATGATCACTTAAGTAACTTACCTGTACAAGTAAATCTTTTCAAATCATTTGAGGCAAATGTTCCTATCTTTTGTCACCTTCCTATGATTCATGGGACCGATGGTAAGAGATTGTCCAAAAGACATGGGGCAGTCGATATAAATCATTTTCTCAGGGAGGGTTACAGAGTTGATGCTTTGATAAATTATTTAGTCAAAACCGGTTGGTCGCATGGTGATAAAGAAATTTTCAGTATTAAGGAACTATTGGAGCTTTTTGATTTAGGTCGGGTTACCAAATCTGCGGCATGTTTTGATATTGATAAATTGAACTGGTTAAATCAATACTATATAAAAAATGACGACATTGATAATGTGGCAGAGCAGATACTTCCATACTTACAAGAACAAAATCTTCCAAATAAAGTATCAAATGATGATTATCTAAAAAATATATTACTTCTCGGAATTGAGAGAGAATTTTCTCTTAAAAATATTGCTAGTAGCATTACATATTTTTATCAGGATGAGATTCATTACGATTTTAATATAATTGCTAAGTATGAAAAAACTCAGACTATAAAAATACTGAAAGATATTGTTACTAAATTTTTTACTATAGATTTCAATGACAAGCCGTCAATAAGTGCCTGTGTTAAGTCATCATGTGAAGATCTAAAGCTTAAGTTTAAAGATATAGGGCCATTAATTCGATTTGCTACAACTGGTAAATTGAATGCACCCTCTATAGATGATCTTTGCTTTCTTTTGGGCAAAAAAAGGGTAATTGAGAGAATATCTAGATTATTAGAAATTTATAAATAATTCCATAGCAAAAAATATACTAAATCTTGACAATTAGCGGCTTCACTGTTTTAAGAATGTTGGCAAGTTTTTCATTTTTTACGATCGAGACAGGTTTGAACTCATTTTTTGCTTGGAATAGATCATCTCTCTCAGATTGATTTATTACTATGGATCCGCTATCGCATGATACGGATCTATGATAAGTTTTCTTAGGTATCCTCAACGCACCACTATCGCGATCAAGCTTTACAATTTGATATGGCTTATCCCACTCAAAATTAATTAATTCAAAAGTCCTTGAGCCATGAACAACTCTGTTGTTATCTACCTGATGATAATGTACATAAAATTGCTTATTACCTAGACTATCATCAGGAGGAGAGACAGCTGCAGAATCATGTATTACAAGATCAGATGCATTAGATTTCGGCATTGTGATATCAAAGAAAAGAACATCCTTAGTTTTTCTGAAAATCTTATGTTTATGCAAATTGATGTTCTTCACATTTATTAAACAGCATAAATCATGCCAAAAAGATGATAACGGCATATAAATTGCATATGTTTAGGTAGATAATGTAAATGTTATGAATTTTGATTTAAAAAAAACCACTCTTTTGGTATTTACAGATATTGATGGAACCTTAATTAATAACGATACATTCTTTGAGGGAAAGAATATTGAAATTGCCGAGACACTACATCAACACAATCATATATTGATCTATAACTCTAGTAAGACTTTTGATGAAATTGTTAATATGCAAAAAAAATTTAATACAAGTTTCCCATTTATTTGTGAAACTGGAGGTGGAATATATTATAAAAATCTCTTTACTCAAGCCTCTGACGAATTGAGAGAGGGTTATTCTATAATGTATGAATCAAAAAAAATAGATATGTTTAAAAAGATCATCAAGGAAGAGGTACAGAAAAACTTTAAAAATGATCTAGATATGTTTGATGATCTTTGTCTTGATGAAAAATCACGACTTTCTGGATTGAAAGGCAATGACTTACATTTAGCCTCTAAAAGAGATTTTTCTGTTCTAATAAATTGGAAGTCAGATGAGGGACGTTATAGTAAATTTAAGTCGGTATTACATAGACATGGCCTCAAACTTATAAAGGGCGGAAGATTTTCTCACATTTGCGCGTCTCACGATAAAGGACAGGCGGTAAAATTTTTTTTAAATCAGATTAAATCATCCGGGATGTACAATAAAATTATAACTATTGGTATTGGAGATAGTACCAATGACCTAGAAATGTTAAGTAACGTAGACTATGCTTGTGTTGTCAAATCAGAAAATAATAATGACTTGATGAAGAAAATTGATATTAGCAAGGTCCTATTGAGTACGAATCACGCACCTGAGGGATGGGCAGAGTGTATACATAATATATTTACACAAATAAAGTTACAGGAGCATACATATGTCTGACTTCCATCAGAATGGTGTAATAAGTACACTTCATAATTTATCTAATCGTTCTTTAGATGAGATAGAGCAAGAGCTAAGAGAATACTCAAAAGATGCTCCAATTGAACTAATATTACCCTCATTGTACTCCGAGCTTGAGGGAGCAGCATTGAAAAATATTGTATCGTGTCTGAGAGATATAAAGTATTTGAATCATATAACAATCGGCCTGGATAAAGCTAATAAGTCAGAGTTTATCAAAGCGAAAAAATTTTTTTCGGATTTGAATCAATCACATTCAGTTTTATGGAATGATAGTCCAAAAATGAAAAAGCTTGATAGTGATTTTAAAAAGCTGGGAATTGCCCCCAACCAACCAGGCAAAGGCAAGAATGTATGGTATTGTATGGGCTATACCTATTCTAGAAATGAGGCAGGCTCTGTTGCACTTCATGATTGTGATATAACAACGTATAACAGGGAACTTTTAGCTCGTCTAGTATATCCAGTCTCAAACCCTCATTTTAACTATGAATTTTGCAAAGGATATTATCCAAGAATAAGGGAAGGCGCTCTAAGTGGCAGAGTCACTAGATTGCTAGTTACACCTCTTCTGAAGACATTTAAAAAAGTTCTTGGTCACAGAGATTATATTGAATTTATTGATGTATTCAGGTACCCATTGGCAGGTGAATTTTCTTTTAAAAGTAGATTACTCAAGGAAATCAGAATTCCGTGTGATTGGGGCTTGGAAATTGGTCTATTGTCCGAAATGCAGAGAAATCAAGCTTATAACAGAATATGTCAGGTTGATATCGCTGATACTTATGATCATAAACACCAGGTCTTGTCGGAAAATGATACAAGCAAAGGACTCTCAAAAATGTCCATTGATATAACCAAGACCCTCATTAGGAAACTTGCAGCACAAGGTGATACTTTTACACATAACACTCTTAGAACATTAAAGGCAACATATTATCGCACAGCACTAGATTTACTAGAGATTTATCATAATGATGCGAAGATTAATGGTCTTAAATTAAACATTAATGAAGAGGAAATTGCGATAGAGCTCTTTTCAAACAATATAATTATTGCTGGGCAAGAGTTTCTAGATAATCCCAATCAAAATCCGCTCATTACGAATTGGAATAGAGTGGAAACTGCTATGCCAGAGATAAAAACAAGGTTTTTAGATATAGTTGAGTCTGATTCTAAAATTTAAGGGACTAGTACCATATGTCTGATAGTAAAAAATTAGATTTAGAAAAAAGAGTATTACAACATTTGAATCGTATATACGCAGATGTACTTGATAAAAAAAACATAAAGCAGTTATCTAGTTCCCTTTTGGAACATGTTATAGAAACTCAGAATGATATGCCTTTGCACATCACAGAAGATGGAGAGTCATGGTCTCAGAATACTATCGTGATGATCACTTATGCCGATACTATAGAAGATACGAATAGCCTTCCCATAAACTCTATAAATAAGTTTCTAGAGACATACTGTTCTGATACTTTCGAAATCGTTCATATACTTCCTTTTTTTCCATCAAGTTCAGATAAAGGATTTTCAGTAAAAGATTATTATTCTGTATATCATCAATTTGGTCAATGGAACGATATTTTAAGAATCTCAAAAAAATTCGGGGTGATGGCTGACGTTGTTATCAACCATGGTTCTTCTGAGAGTCTTTGGTTTAAAAACTTTATCAAAGGTGAAGGAAAGGGTAGTGATTACTTTTTAAATTTTGATGAACCGTTCGATACATCCAAAGTTGTTCGACCAAGAACATCAGACCTGCTTAATCCTGTCAAGACAACTAATGGTATAAAGTATGTATGGTGTACTTTTAGTAAAGATCAAGTTGATTACAACTTCAGTAATCCTGTTGTACTATTCGAATTTGTTCAAATCATTATTTTCTATTTAGCTAAAGGTATTACAGTTTTTCGATTTGATGCAGTAGCATTTATTTGGAAAAAAATAGGGACCAGTTGTATTAATTTAGAAAAAACTCATGAAATTGTAAGACTGTTTAGAACATTACTTACTTATCTAAGCCCCAAAGCTATACTAGTGACGGAGACTAACACACCTGCTAGGGAAAATGTTTCTTATTTTGGTAATGCGAACGAAGCTCATTGGATTTATAACTTTTCACTACCACCAATTTTAATATATTCTATTCTGGCTGGTGACTCATCTTATCTCGAGAAGCTTACAATGAGCATGCCTCCGTCACAACTTGGAACATCATATCTAAATTTCATTGCATCTCATGATGGTATAGGATTGCGTCCCGCAGAAACTTTTCTGACTAAAGATGAAGTTACTAGATTTATCAATTTAATGGAACAAAATGGAGGCAGGGTATCTTATCGCTCAAACAATACAGATACGCCTGAACCTTATGAAATAAATATCACATTATTTGATGCCATGAAAGAGTCCTTCAACAAGGAGGTAAATCTGTGTGTGGAGAGGTTTATATGTATTCATGCAATAATGCTATCCCTTGAGGGTGTTCCTGCATTTTACATACATAGTCTTTTTGGAACTCGAAATGATTATGCGTTATATAAACAAACTAATCAAAATAGAGCACTCAATAGAGGCAAGATCAAGATATCAGAGATAGATCTATCGAATGAATCTGAGCCTCAGTCATATATTTTTCTCCAGTTAAAAAAACTTATGCTCATAAGAAAAAAACAACCGGCATTCCATCCAAATGCAGTACAGTTCACATTGCACCTAGGCAGTAATTTATATGGAATATGGAGACAGAGCTTAGATAAAAAACAAAGTATATTTTGTATTTCGAATTTAACTGATGAAGTAGTCAACCTTAGTTTGCTTGATCTTAACCTTATTGGTTTTGATCATTGGCGAGATATCATATCAGAAATTGAAATTGATGATATAACCAGTGAGATAGAATTCAGACCCTATCAAACCATGTGGTTGACTAATCTACAAGACTAAATTACTTAATTTTTTGATTTATTTAGCTTTATTTCGTCAGATACCATATTAAGAAAATGATAGGCATCACTACAAACAATGATATTAGGTATACCCTTACCATAGTCCGAAACTTAATTTTAGTCTGAGCATTTTTATTCACTAATATATCGAAACATATTATTCTATATTTATCGAGAAATTTTTAATGATAAGCGATAAATGTCTGATATTTGAAGAAAACTTAATTAAGGGATATGAGAGAAATCCTAACCCTGAGTTAGCTGAGGTATTGATAAAAGAATTTTCATCACATTTTATAAAAAATACTCAACCATCAGCACAATTATACGAATGGATAAAAGGAAAAAGCATAGATGCATTAAAGAATTTTATAAAAACTGAATTTATTTTTGGGCTAAGAGGTCATGGACAGAGACCAGGCAAAGAACCACTTTATATATCTATGAACGCATTTTGCTGGGATTTAATATTTAAGAAAATACCTATCACATCAGCTTATGGACAAGTAGCGGATATTTTTGAGATATCATCTGATTTTGTCAAGATAGGCTTTGAGAGAAAGAATCATGACTTCGGCGAGAGAGAATTGTGTCGATTCGGTCTTGATTTGTGCATTGCCATCCAACAAAAAAATTTAACTGATAGTGAAAAGAAAATTGTATTATCAGTCCTAAACGAGGATATAGAGATTCAAATGATGAAAGATCTAAATCATCATCGTGCAAAGTATACAGCGAACTTTTAATGTTAAGATGAAATAGAAGCCAGAATCTAAACCTATAATATTGACGTCAGTAGAAAAATAAAAACTATCACCAATAAAAAAGAAAATATCCCTGATAACATATAGCTTACATTCTGGTTAAGCCATTTATTGTTTAGTGTAATTATAGCTAAAATCAAAAGTATGCAAATGACTAAAATACTTATCATATTCTACCCTTACTTCAAATAAATTGATGAGCAAATCATAAAATTAACTACAAAACATAAACTTACTTTGAAAGAGAATACAACTAGCTTCATGTAATATGTAAATCATTATGAGTAGTATAAGTGCTTTAGTAACTATTTGACTAGATGTAATCATATATTTTACATTATGGTTATTTAGTACTCCTCTAATGTCACTGTGACATGATGATACTAGAAGCATTTTTTCGTTTAAACTTTTATATAAGTGATATGACTACAAATGCAACTAGAGCGTAGACAACTATCTCTACAAATGGGCTTCCATTCGATCTGTCGTTCCAAAAGAATTTCATGTTTTTACTACCAATTTCCCTGCTTTAAATTCATGTTTATTATTTGACACTATCGTCCCCAAGGGACTCGATATAATTTACATTATACACTCGATTTGAACAAAGCAACGAAATATTACTTTGATTAATGTTGGATTCATTGAGAAAATTGTATGTAGAAATATTTTAGTCTCTCGATTGAGCGCTCATAAAATGGGGGGTCAAGTGGGGGGTCAGGAGTGAATAGGAAATGACAGTCAAACTAACTGACTTAAAAATCAAAAACCTCATACCTGAGGACAAGAAGTACAAGGTATGGGATGCAGTAGTCTCAGGGATGTATGTCCTTGTTAGACCCTCAGGCAGCAGAATATATTCTTAAATGTGGTGGGTATGATAAACCTAGTGCGAGTATCGGCTCTGCCGATCACGAGCACATGAACAAGTTAAGTGATGAAGAACTAGCAAATAAGATAATTGAACTAGCATCACAAAACGAATTCATCATGAAAAAACTACAACAAAAACTAAGTTAATTTATTTTTGACAGTAAAAATTACAGAAAACACTCGTATATCTACATTAGCAAACAGCAAGTAATCCTGAAGACATTTAGTAATTAGATTTAGAGGTGGGTAGCAACACACTCACTCTGCTGAGTTTTTTTGAATTGGAGGACAATTGATATCTCCATAAGAACAAAACACACAACAATCGCCAGCTTTAGCTTTTATAACTGTTTTGCAATTTGTACACTCTAAAAAATATTGACAAAAAGTCGAGGGCATCGTGATAGTTTTTTCATGACTGCAGTGTGGACAAACGAGTTTAGATTTATGATTAATCATATCTATAATTCTATATAAATTTAAAAATAACATTAACAAATTCGCACACTTTTCTTTACAAATATTTTTTGTTTTTAAATTAAGTAGGGGGTCAAATGGGGGGTCAAAATATTGTTAAGGGCTACAAGCTTTGTTTATTAAGGGCTATTTAAAGCTTGACTCGTCCCCAAGGGGATTCGAACCCCTGTTGCCGCCGTGAAAGGGCAGTGTCCTAGGCCTCTAGACGATGGGGACTTAACAGTTTGAAATATTATACAGAGATATTTTATAAAAAGATAATATAAATAAAACTAATTAAATTCTTTTGTGAGATGTAATATTTCTATTTTTTTTATGGGTTTTAAGTATAACAGCACCACAGATATGATACGATGCTGTTTGTTATGTCCAAGATCAATAAACCTGTTCAAAAATTTTGTATTGTATGTGGATCACCTACAGAATTAAAAATACCTGAGGGTGATAACAAAAAAAGAGCTGTGTGCACAGTATGTGGACATATTCATTATCAGAATCCCAAGGTTGTATCAGGTTGTATTTTGGAATGGGAGGACAAAATTCTTTTATGTAAAAGAGCAACTGAACCAAGAAGTGGATACTGGACACTTCCTGCTGGTTTTCTTGAAAATAATGAGACTGTTTCTGAGGGCGCTCTAAGAGAGACTATGGAAGAGGCAAATGCTGTATCTGATGAGATAAAACTATTCTTCATGTGTGATTTAAGACATATCAGCCAAATCTATATGATGTATATTGGAAAATTATCAAAAGGCGAATACGCTGCTGGTCCAGAGAGTGAAGAAGTAAAACTTTTCTCTGAGTCAGAGATACCGTGGAATGACATTGCTTTCTCTGTAATAGAAAAAACACTTAAATTATATTTTCAGGATAAGAAAAAAGGGAATTTTTCAATACATTTTGATACTATAGATCCTAGATGAAAAGATTATTACTAATTTTTATTTTCCCTCTCATTGTAAGTCCAGTTCACTCTCATGAGGACAATGAATCAAGAATTAAGTTCTGGAAGGAATATTACAACCCAAAAGTTGAGGTAACTTCTAAAGAAGTGCCTACTATTAATATATCACTGATAAAGAATAAGCCTTTTTATCAGATTAAGACTACTGTTAATAATTTCAATTTCACACCAGAAAAAAATATGGAGAATAATTTACCGACTGAGGGCTACGGTAAACTTTTTATAAATGGTGAGTACGTTAGCAGAATATATAGTGAGTATCATTTCGTAAAAATATTACCTGTCGGTATTAATGAAATTAAAGTAATTCTGAGCACGAACTCAGACCATGACATCTCCACCAATGGCAACGTAATATCTGATTCGATTACATATCAATTCCCAGAGTACACGTTTTCAGAGGCTAGAAATAAGTCATACAATCAGATGATTCAGTGCGAATTTTCGGAATCAGGGCAGGCATTGCTAAGAGAACTAAAAGCTAAAGGCATGCTTATAACAGAATCTTCAGTTCATTTAAAATGTAGGTTTGATGCAAGAAACGATGTATTAGGGCCATTTACTAACAAAATGACAAGACTTCAAAGACACTACCATCAAGTAACGCTTGATGCTTTGAAAAAAAGAATCAAAGTTTGGAAAGCTTTTGAGGCTGAGAAAATTTCTCTGAGAAACGCTAGACTTCAAAATCAGAAAATAGAAGACGAGATAGATGATTTGATGCAAAAAAAACTTGAACAACTCGAGTCTGCACAAAAATGAACCTCGATTCATTTGTGGAGGCCTATACAGTAACGGCTTTAGTAATGTTTCCTATACTGGTTTTTATTATTATTCTCCTAGTGAGAGACCTGGGAAAATATTCTAAGCTCTCTGAGAAAATTGATACGATCTTAAAGAATCTCTCTGAGGATTTAAGTGACAAAGGTTTTAAAAAACAACTTAAGGAGTCTATTCTCCAGCATATTACTCGATATATTAATAAAAACTAGTTATTTGATTGCGTAATCGAAAACCATATCTGCGGTTAGGTTTATCATACAAAGATTTGACGGACACTTTTTTATAGCATCAGTGTTATAGCATGGAGAGCATTTCATATTAATGTTAGCTTCAATTATTTTATTCGAACCACTCCCATATGGACCTGTCTCTTTAAATGGTGTTGGGCCGTGTAACGCGACTACTTTTTGACAACTTACTCCTGCTACATGCACCGCTCCACTATCATTTGCTATAGCACAAACGCTATTCTTCATTATTTCGACCAAATTGGGAATAGATGTCTTGCCGCATAAATTATGAACTCTTGAATGAGTTAGATTCAATTGGTTAATAAATTCTTCCTCACTGGAGTGTCCCGTTACAACTACATCAAGACGTGTGTTTAAGAGAATTTTATCGATTAACTCTTGCCAATTTTTGAGTGGCCATGCTCTATATCCCCTGTGATTACTTTTATGATATTTGCTATTCGTAGGACACATTACAATATATTCTCGTTTAATTTTATATATTTTTTTTATATCAATTTTAGACCCAACCAAGTAAGGGTAGGCATTTTCTATCTTTATATCCTTGAAAGCAGACTGAATAATCCTGAGTTGATGATGAACTCTATGTTCGTTTTTAATATTCTCAGCTATATATTTGTGCGGCAATCCGACTTTTATTTTTGATTTTGTATATTTTGCGAGACTGATAAATTTATTTCCAACTTCAAGATTAATAACTGCGTCATATGGATCTAAAAAAGATTTAAATATTATCTTTAGTTTATCAATATTCAAGAGCAAGGGTAATTTAGTGAATCTGATAAGAAGTGGATTAATTCTTTCATCATATTCAAAAAGCTTTTGTATATTAGGTTTGGTGACCCAATCAATTTCTAATTCTTCACCATAATGATTCACAAGAGGTTTCACAACGGCAGTCGAGTCAATCGTATCTCCCAATAGTCCACATCTGATGATTAATATTCTTCTCTTTTTTTTAGCCATAATTTCGTTTAGAATACATTTCAACATTATATACCATCATGTCTAATTGGATAAAATTTACAAACAATGATCAAGAAGCTTTTGGAATTACTTATGATTCGCAAGTTGAGGTTTATGATGGAAATATTTTTGATAATCCATCTAAAACAGATATAAAATTTGATTTAAACGAAGTTATCATTAAAAATCCTTGTCAGCCGTCAAAAATGATTGCTTTGTGGAATAATTATCAATCTCTAGCGAACGAAAAAGGTCTGAGTAAACCCGAAAATCCTCTTTACCTGAATAAGGCGATATCTTGCATTATCGAGCAAGGTGAAAATATTATTCGTCCTAAAAACTATGATGAGAGCATATTCTATGAGGGAGAACTAGGTATTGTGATTGGAAAAACATGCAAAGAGGTGTCTGTAAGCGAATCACGTGATTATATTTTTGGTTATACTTGTATTAATGATGTCACCGCAATGGATCTCGTGAAAAAGGATCCAACATTTGATCAATGGACAAGATCAAAAAGTTATGACACTTTTGGAATATTTGGACCGTGTATCGCCACCGATATTGATCCAATGTCACTTGAGATTACAACTACAGTTGATGGTGAAGTAAGGCAAAACTACAAAACCAGCGATATGTTCTTTGATGTTTTTGAGATTATTAGCTTTTTATCTCATGATATGACACTAAATCCTGGTGACATTATTGCTTGCGGTACAAATTCTGGCTTGGGTCCTATGACTTCGGGACAAACAGTTACGGTGGATGTAAGCTCTATTGGCAAAGTCACTAATAAGTTAATTTAAGATCACCTTCTTTTCCAGACGTCTGAAGCTCCATCTGGACGAGGATCAGGCATGGCATCAAATATTATATTATCTTTACCATTATATATTAAAAAATGTTTTCCTTTTGCCCTACCTAATAGTGTCACTTGAGTATCTATGGCAACATTTAGACCCATTTCAGTTATTCCTGATCTAGATAACAATGTAGAGATATTCATTTGTGCAACTTTTATAACCATCTCTGAAGTAAGTCTTCCCGTTGTATAAAAAATTTTCCCTTCACCCTCTATATTCTTCAACCACATATGTCCTGCTATTGCATCTACTGCATTATGTCTTCCAACATCTTCAACAAAATCTAAAATCTTATCATCATCACATAATGCACATCCATGAACCGCCCCTGATCTCCTATAAATTTCATTCTTATCGTGTAACAGTTTTAGGAGACGATAAATTGTAGATTGTTTGGTTGTTTTCATTTTAATCTTTTTATCTCTCAAATCATCCATCACTCCACCAAATGTTGTGCCTTGTCCACAACCTGACGTGACAATCTTATGCTCTAATTTGTTGTCAACTTTTGAGAAATCTAATCCATTTGTAGTAACCGCAGCAGTATTTACTGACCAATCAACATGCACTGACTTAAGTTGATTGATATGATTTATAATACCCTGGTTTCTAAGATATCCTATAACAAGTGCTTCCGGATAATGACCTAGTGTCATTAGAGTTACAATCTCTTTTTTATCTACATAAATTGTCAAAGGTAATTCACCTGTAATAGGAAAAGTCCTTTCTTTCTCATACTCATCAAAAACATTAATTTCAGAAGTAGGCGGCCTTTTTGAATTTGAAATATCTATTTTTGTTTTATTACTCATGTTTAATGAATTATATTACAATACGACGATGAGAAAGTTCATTTTTTTACTCTTATTTATTATTTCTTCAGAAATCTATGCAGATATCATTAAGGTTACAATTCTAGGAAGCGGGACACCCAGAGTGAACTATGAAAGATTTTCTCAATCGATACTCGTTGAGCACAAGCAAGATAAATATCTTTTTGATGTTGGAAGAGGTGCCCTGATAAGGCTATATCAGTCAAATATCTTACCAAATGAAATAACAAATATATTTCTCACTCACCTACATTCAGATCATATTCTAGGATTTTCAGATATTCTCATGACTGGATGGGTATATCACAGACAGTCACCACTTCAAATTTATGGACCAAAGGGAACGAAGAATTTTGTGGATAGTACAATTAAAGCTTATAAAGAAGATATCAATGTAAGATCTCAAGCACCTGAGAATCTTGATATCAAAGGATTACAAACAAAGATTGAGACGATCTATGACGGCTTTGAATATCAAAATAATGGTTTAACGATTGAGGCGTTTGCAGTTAAACATGAACCGTTTGCATATGCATATGGATTCAAAATTTATAATGGAAGATATTGTGTAGTGATTTCAGGTGACACATCATATTCAGAGAAAGTCATAGAAAAATCTAAAGGATGTGACCTTCTTATTCATGAGATTGCGCATGCTTCAGAACATACTTTGAAAAAATATCCAAAAGCAAAAGGAGTTATTTCATATCATACTAATGTAGTTGAGGTATCTGATATAATAAATAAAACTCGTCCAAGACTTACGATACTTAATCATGTTTTATCATTGGATGGATCATCAGATGATGAAATACTCAATAAAGTAAAACAAAACACAAAACATGATGTTTTAATAGCTAAAGATCTGATGACTATCGACGTAAAAGACGACATATATATTTATAAACAAAAAAACTTATGACAAAAATAATCGGTATCTTAAATTTAACACTCGATAGCTTTTCCGATGGCGGAATGTATTACGACCTAGATTCTGCGAAAAAGCATGTGTCAGACATGATTAGTCAAGGTGCTGATATTATTGACTTAGGAGCTGAGTCAACCAGATCTGGTTTCACTGATATAGAAGAAGACATTCAAATAAATACATTACTACCTGTCGTAGATTTTATAAATGATAATCATAAGATACCAATAAGTATTGATACTAGATCAAGTAAAGTTGCAATGGCATTCGAAAATTATAATATTCAATTTATCAATGATGTTTCATCAGGATTTCATGACAGTAATATGCTCGAGGCAGTTTCAAGGCTAGGGTGTCGATTTATTATGACCCATATGCCAAGGGAACATAAAGAGGGTAAAATAAAAGTATTTGACAATATTGTGAATGAAATTAGTGAATATTTTATTGAAAGAATTGAATCATGCAACAAAGCAGGAATAAAAACAGAGAAATTAATAATTGATCCAGGCATTGGCTTTGGAAAATCTGGTGAGGACAACATTAAGTTGCTGAATAATATCCATTCACTTAAAAAGGTACACAATCATATTTGTATTGGATCAAGCAACAAAAAATATTCATCTAGATTGTTTGAAAACATTCAAACTAAGGAAGATTTAAAAATAGCTAATCTTGCAACTTTTGCAACAAGTACACTCTCTGATGCTGCCTACTTAAGAGTGCATGATGTTGAACTAACAAAAGACACAGTTCAAGTTATAAATAAGGCTAAAAGTCTTATTTAATAATCCCAAGAATAGTATCCTCAAATGATCGAGCGAAGAAACTTGTATCCATCAATTTAGATACTGAGAGTTGCTGTTGAATCTTATTTTTAAGTGAACTTAACGCACTAGCATCATTTATCAAAGTTGAGACTATTTCTTTGTAATCATCAATATCTTTTGCTACTAAATCTTCAATTCCTAAAGTATGAAGTAAGCTTGTACTTACTCTCGAAGCAAAATGTTTTCCCTCTAAGGTAATAAGAGGTATACCACTTTGTAGCATTTCAATAGAAGTTGTATGGCCATTGTATATTCTAGTATCCAATGCAATATCAATGTTGCGAATTCTGGCTAGATGTCTCTCCCTGTCAACTCTCTCTGCAAAAATTATTCTTTTTTGGTCAATGCGCTTATCTATGTAAGATAGTATATTTCTTTTCATATCTTCTCCTTCATCAAGTAGCCAAAGATAAGTATCTTCATGTTTTTGAAGTATATCCATCCATGCATCAAACATTATGGGTTCTAGTTTGAATGACTGATTAAGACTACCTAAAATAGCTCCATTTTTTGGAAGATTATGCGATTTTCTATCTTCTTCTATATCTATATTTATATTTCCATCATTTACTTGATAAGTAGAGGGGAGGGCTAAGAACTTTTCTAAATAAAACTTCTGCTGACTCTCAGGAGAAACAATATTGTCTGTCATTATATAGTCATATAATTTGTTACCTGTTGTTCCTGGAAAAGCTAAGTAAGCAATAATGACCTTCGCGCAATTTTTATCTAAAATATTTTGACGGTTATGTGAAATAATTGTTGTAAGATCAATCAAAATATCAATATTAAAAGTTTTGATACAATTATTTGCATCTTCCCTGTTCATTTCAGTTAAATCAATAAATTTTATGTAATCTTTGATATAGTCCTTTTCTTGTTCTTCATGGTTATAAGAAAACATAGTGATAGAAAACAGTTCATCATTTAGTACTTTGAACAAATTTTTAATAAGATGAAAGGTTGGATGGTTCCTTATTTCTCCGCACAGAAAACCTAACTTAATTTGAGTTCTATCTGTTTTGACATGCACAATTCTATTTTCACCCGAAGTATTGCCTGACCATTCCATCGCATTCAAATAATTTTTTTCCTCATTATCAATATGTGAAATATGTAAAAAAGGATGAACGATAAGTTGATTTGAATACAGTATACTTTTTGTAGTCTCAATAGATGACCAATCACATATGATTTGTTGTATTCTTATCTTTAGCTCAAAAGCTCTAGCTTTGTAATCATCTGTTTCAGATAATTGATCAAGTTGAAGCAATGAGTCTCTGTAATTCTTTTTCTCAAAAAAAGCTAGAGCTAAGTTAAACTTAGCATCAGAATAATTTTGGTTTAAACTAAGGGCTATTTTTGCATGTTCAATAGACTTATTTAAATCACCTTGCTCTAGATATATTAAAGACAAATTATTGTTAGCTAGATCAGCTAATTCGCTGTCTTCTAGCATAGAAAATAATTTTACGGCATCATCATTGCGTTCTAATAGTTTGTAAATATTACCTAAATTTAGTTTAAGTTTATTCTCTTCAGGGTATTGGCTAATAGCACGATTTAATAAATCAATTGAATCAATATAATTAGACTCTTGAACATAAATCTTGAGTTGTTCTAGATACTCATTGAGCGTTTTATTTCGCAAGCTTAATGTTTGATTTGACTTTTTATATTAACTGCGCAGAATTTAAACTCTGGAATTTTCGCAAACGGATCAAGTGCTGCATTTGTGAGCAAGTTAGCAGCAGACTCTACATAGCAAAATGGAATGAACACTTGACCAGGTTTAAGCATATCATCTCTTCTAGCATAAACATCAATAGATCCTCTTCTTGACTCAACAGTAATAAGATCTCCATCTTGGATATTAAATTTTTGCATGTCTTCAAAACACAAATTTGCATTAGGATCCGGCTCTATCTCATGCAACATACTTGCTCTCCTCGTCATCGACCCTGTATGCCAGTGCTCAAGTTGTCTTCCTGTTATAAGAACGAATGGGAAGGCATCATCTGGTAATTCAGCAGCGTTGATAAGTGGAGACTTCACAAATTTTGCCTTTCCATTTTCAGTAGGAAAGTCATCAATGAAAATGACGGGTTGACCGGGATCATTGGAATCATCACAAGGGTATGTGATCGAGTGATTTTGTTCAAGTCTTTCCCATGTAATGCCTTTTATGCTCGGCATACATTTTGTCATCTCATCAAAAACTTCTTTTGGATGTGTATAGTTCCAGTATAGACCTAATCCTCTTGCTATCTCCTGAATTATCCATAAATCTTGCTTAGCTTTACCCGGTGGTTTCACAGCCTGATTACCAAGCTGCACTCTTCTATCAGTATTGGTAAAAGTTCCTGTCTTTTCTGGGAAAGCTGAGGCTGGTAAAATTATATCAGCGTACATTGCTGTCTCAGTAAGGAATATATCTTGTACAACGAGGTGCTCAAGTTTAGACAATGCTTTTCTAGCATGATTTAAGTCAGGATCAGACATCGCTGGGTTCTCACCCATCACGTAAAGACCTTTGATTACACCTTTGGTGATTTCTTCCATGATTTCTACCACAGTAAGACCAGGATTTTTATCTAGTTTTGTTTCCCAAAACTTTTCAAAAAATTTATTTACATCTGGGTTATCTACCCTTTGATAATCTGGATAGACCATAGGGATCAGACCCGAATCAGAGGCACCTTGTACATTATTTTGACCTCTGAGAGGGTGCAAACCTGTACCAGGTCTTCCTACTTGCCCTGTCATAAGGGCCAGAGATATTAATGCTCTAGCATTATCTGTACCATGAATGTGCTGAGACACGCCCATGCCCCAGAATATTATTGATGCTGAAGATGATGCATATATTCTTGCGACTTCATGTATAACATCTGCATCGATGCCGCATATAGGTGACATTTTTTCAGGCGTAAAATCATCAAGATGTGTTTTTAAGTCATCAAAGTCTGTTGTTCTCTCATTTATGAATTTTTTATCTATCAAGTTCTGATCCACGATAGATTTCATAATCGCATTAAGCAAAGCAACATCTGTATCAGGTTTGAATTGTAGGTAATGTGTTGCATGTCTTGCTAAATCATTTTTTCTTGGATCGAGGACTATTAAATTTTTACCAGCTTTTGCAGCATTCTTTATGAAAGTAGCAGCTACTGGATGGTTAACCGTTGGGTTAGCTCCAATGACAATGATAGTATCGGCTTCTGCTACGTCAGCAACCTGGTTGGATACAGCACCTGAACCAATCATCTCTAATAGTGCTACGACTGAAGATGCATGGCACAGTCTTGTACAATGATCGACATTATTATTCCTAAAACCAGTTCTAACCAATTTTTGAAATAAGTAAGCTTCTTCATTTGATCCTTTTGCACAACCAAATCCTGCAGTAGATCTGGAGTCACTCATTACAAGTGACTTGAATTTTTCTGTTGTTCTTTTGATTGCCTCATCCCATGATATAGGTTCAAAATAATTCTCTATTTTATTAAGATCAAAATCCTCAGGATTAATATCTTTTGAAACTCCTTTTTTTCTGGCAAGTGGAACTGTAAGACGTTGATCACTGTTTACATAATTGAATCCATAACGACCCTTAACGCACAACCTACTCATATTTGCAGGACCATCTCTTCCTTCAGCAAAGAGTATTTTATCGTCTTTGATGTTGTAGGTCAGTAAACATCCAACACCGCAATAAGGGCATACACTGTCAACTTTTTTATCAGGTTCAACTTGCCCAACTTCTTTTGACGGCATCAATGCACCTGTTGGACATGCTTGAACACATTCTCCGCAACCAACACATGTACTTGTTCCCATCGGATCATCTAAATCAAATATTATCTCAGATGAAATGCCTCTTCTTGCATACCCAATGACATCATTTACTTGCTCTTCCCTGCAAGCTCGAACACATCTTGTACATTGTATGCATGCATCAAGATTTACAGCAATAGCTGGATGAGAGAAGTCGTGTTTATTCTGAATTTTAGATGGAAATCTTACTGTCTCAACTTGAAGTTTATCTGCCCAATGTGTCAGTTCTGAGTTTGGGTCATATTGCTCTGAAGATACATCTGACTGAAGGAGCTCTATTACAACTTTTTGTGAGTGAATCACTCTGCTATTTTCAGTGTTAATGATCATACCGTCTGTTACTTTTCTGATACATGAGGGTTGTAGTGCTCTCTCACCTTCTATTTCAACAACACATACTCTACAGTTTCCATCGGGTCTCATACCCTCTTTAAAACATAAATGGGGAATTTCAATACCATTTCTCTTAGATACGTCTAATATGGTCTCGTCTGTATTAGCTAGATATTCACTGCCATTGATCTTAACAGAGCAGTTATAATCTAAATTTAGATCTTCAGGTTTTGCCGCCATCTTTTACCTCATTCGGGAAATATTTTAGCACAGATTTTAGTGGATTAGATGCTGCTTGACCCAAGCCGCATATTGATGCATCAGCCATGGCTTGACTCAAGTCTAGAAGCAGATCAGTATCCCAGTGAACCTCTTTCATCAATTCCGAAGCTTTAGACGTTCCGGCTCTACATGGTGTGCACTTTCCACATGACTCGTGTTTGAAAAAATCTATCGTTGTTTTAGCAGCATCCCTCGCTTTATCTTTGTCTGACAATATTACAACAGCCGCAGAGCCTATAAAGCATCCATACTCTTCTAGTGTCCCAAAGTCGAGAGGTATATCGTTCATAGATGCCGGTAGAATTCCCCCAGATGCACCGCCTGGGAAGTAGCCATAAAATTCATGACCATCCAACATACCACCTGCATAGTCGTCGATGAGTTCTTGGACTGTAGTTCCTGCTGGAGCTAGATGAACACCAGGTTTTTTTACTCGTCCACTGACAGAAAAAGATCTTAACCCTTTTCTTCCGTTAACACCTTTGTCAGCAAACCACTTAGAACCTTTATCAAGTATGTCTCTAATCCAATGAAGCGTCTCCATGTTATGCTCAAGTGTAGGACGCCCAAATAGACCTACTTGTGCCACAAAAGGAGGACGCAATCTTGGCATTCCTCGTTTGCCTTCAATAGATTCAATCATTGCAGACTCTTCACCACAAATATATGCGCCTGCGCCACGTCTCATTTCTATATCTGGAATGTCATCAAAGTGTTTCTTAATTTTTTCGATTTCTTGTTCCATGATAATTTTGACAGCAGGATACTCATCTCTTAGATAGATATATATTTTATCAATACCAACTACTTTCGATGCAATTAACATTCCCTCAAAAAATCTGTGCGGGTCAGATTCAAGATAATGTCTATCTTTAAATGTACCAGGCTCACCCTCATCAATATTGATCGCAAGAAGTTTAGGCGCTTGTTGATCTCTGAGAATCCTCCACTTACGCCCAGCAGGAAATCCTGCGCCACCTAAGCCTTTTAATTCAGAATCCTCAAGAATGGAAACCGCATCTTCCGCTGATATTTTACCGTTACAAATAGATTCGTAGATTTTGTATCCATCGCTCTTTATATATTCACTTAGATCTATGTATTTTGGCAACTCAGGATAAAAAGCTTTCGCATCAACATTTTTTTTGACTTTTTCAAAAGTTGCATTGTCTACAGGGTTCATTTTTACTACCGCAGCTGGTGCAGATTGACATCTGCCGATACAAGGTACTTTTTGTATCCTGACTGTACCTTTGTAGTAATCATCCAACATTTGCGCTAATTCATTTGCGCCATTCATTTCACAAGATACTGAGTCACAAACTCTGACTGTCAAAGCCGGAGGTTTATCTTTTTCACTGTCAACAACGTCAAAATGATGATAAAAAGTCGCGACCTCATAAACCTCAGTTTGTGATATACCCATTAAACTAGATAGAGCAGTCATATAATCTTTCGTGATAGCACCATTTGAGTCCTGAATCTTATGCAGATACTCAATTAGGTGATCCCTTCTGTATGAGGAGACATCAAGAAGCTTTTCTAGCGACTTCAATACTTCAAAATCTACTTTGCGGCCACGAGGCCTCAGAGTAATTTTTTCTTTAAGCTTTGTCTTCATATTTGATATTCATTCCCTGATAACTATACACAATTATATGTTTATTATATATTGAATCAACCTGACAAAAATTATTACTTTCAAGGAGTTAATTATGAGTGAAGAGAGAGTATATTCAGAAGATGAAATTAAAAATTACTTATCCGAAAAATTACCACACTGGTTTTATGAGAATGGGTGGATAAGGAGAAAATATAAAACAAGCGGCTGGAAAGGGACGTTGATGGTTATTAATACTGTAGGCCATCTAGCTGAAGCTGCATGGCATCATCCAGATCTAGCTGCATCTTATGGTTTCGTTGTTGTAAAACTACAAAATCATGCGGCAAAAGGTATTACTGACAAAGACTTTCTTTTAGCAGAAAAAATTGAGTCCGTTGTTCAATGGCAACCATCTAATGAAGATAATACATTAGAGGGCACACCTGATGATCCTAGATTCAAATATATCAAGTACGATTAAGCTTAAAGGTATTTTTTCAGCATGACGGTAATTTCCTCGCTTGGGATACCGTTAGGTATGATTTTTTTTACATGAAGACTCTTGTCCAAGATGTATATATTGGAACTATGCTCCACAAGAAACCCAGGTTTTGCCGGGTCTACAAGTTCATACTTTGTTTTGAAGAACTTCGTTAGCTTGTCGATATTTTCTTTATCTGAGGTTAGAGCTGCAATTCTTGTATCAAAAAAATCTACGTAATTTCTTACTTTTGTATAATCATCTCTTTTATGATCAACGCTTATGAAAATGGGTAGGACTTCATTTGAGTCATCACCCAATGCATTCAGTACTCTCGCCATATCTAAAACTGTGGTTGGGCAAACATCAGGGCAATGTGTGTAACCAAAAAATACCAGCAACACTTTGTCTTTGTAACCTACGAACTTTTCAAGCTCTTTTGATTCATTATAAAAGTCAATATCGGAAAAAACATCCGTCATATCAGGAAATGCTTTTGATAAATCAGAAAATGAGTTAAGAGGACTTAGTAGACATAAGATTAATGATAATTTTAATAATGTTTTGAGTGGTTTTTGCATAATCAACACAGGAACATATTATCAGATATTTTTTTCTGAATTACTCTATTTTTCTTAAGGATTTAAGGCTTTCTATATTAGAATTCACTGATATTCTTATCTTTAATATATTGTTAATATTACTTTGACAGTCACGCTCACAGGTACTAATATTTATTCATTGGGAAAATATTCCCTAGGGAACTCAGCGGATAATGGCATGATGCCAAGGGATGTTGAGAAAACAAATTCGATTAATCTGGAGGTAAAGATGATCGGAAACATACTATTAAACGTTCGTTACCTACTTGCACCAATTCTAATTATAGTTGCTGGTGCTGGTGTCTTACTAGGCGGTATTATGGCTTGGTTAGGCGTTGTACTTCTTTTTGTAGGTCTACTTGTAGACATCGCTACAAAATTTGAAACAACAGGTGTAGGGTACGATGAAAACGGTGAAACTCTTGGATGGCCAACATTCCAGAACTTAACTATGTATTTCATGCTACCTGTATTCGTACTTTTCCAACTAGTAATGGCATGGAGACTTTATACATTCATGGCACTAGGTGGAGCTGAAGGTGCGGTAATTATGGAACTTATTCCTGGCATTCTTGTAATGCACGAAGGAATAACAGGCATTAACCTAATTGGTGCTACATTATCATCTGGTATCTTTATTGGTATCGGTATTATTTACGGACATGAGCTATCTCATACCAAAGGTTTTGGTTTTGTGATTTCACGTCTAATGATGGCACTTTCAGGTTCTGCGCATTTCTGTTATGCACACGTATATAACCATCACCTAGAACTTGCTAGTGAAGATGATCCTGCAACTGCTCCTCGCGGTCGTACTATTTATGGTCATTATCCACTATCATATTTAGGTCAATCTAAATTCTTATACAACATGGAAAAAGAAAGACTTTCAAGAATGGGAGTACCTTTCATTTCATGGCAAAACCGTTGGATTCGTGGTTATCTAATGGCTGTCCCAACAGTAGCACTATTCTTCATGGCTGGTGGCTGGATTGGAATGGCTTGTTTAGCTACAATCTGGGGTATTTCAAACTTTGAACTAGAAGCATTGAACTACCTAGAGCACTACGGTTTAATCCGTGTTAAAGATCAACCTATCGATTATCGCCATAACTGGGATAATTCAACATGTTTCACAGCATGGTTCTTCATTGAAATTGGTCGTCAAGCTGACCACCATGATCGTGGAGAAACACATTTCTGGGAACTTGAAAACGTAGGTTGCCCTAACACAGGATGGGGATACTTTGTAGTATTCTTCATCGCACTAGTACCACCAATATGGCATTGGTACATGCGTAAAAGATTAGCTGCATGGGATGAGCATTTTGCTACAGACGAAGAGAGAGCTATTGCTGCAAGACTTAACAAAGAAGTTGGGTACGAAGGCACACCTTTCGCAGGCGATGTATTACAAGATGCTGGTAACGTTGACCTTGGCTTAAGATCAGCTAAGAAGTAACTTACACCTAAGCAGTAAGTAAATTTGAAGGTGCCTGGATTTCGATCTAGACACCTTCATCTACTTAAAGGGAAAGGGATTAAGACAAATTCGTCTTAATAAAATAAAAAACTCGGAGAACTGATATGAAAGTAACTTATAATGCAGACGTTTGCACACACGCTGGGGAATGCGTAAAAGGTGCACCAAATGTATTTAAGGTTGTGGATGGACAATTTGTAATTGATACATCTGCAGACAGTGAAGATAATATTAGAGCAACTGTAGGTAATTGTCCTTCTGGCGCTTTAGTTATCGAAGAGTAAATAAATATAAATCAATAAACATAATTAGGGGGTAATTATGCCAATTGGAGATCACTTAAGGGATGTTATGGACCTCTATGGAAGTCCTAAATGTCCACATACCAATGCAGTGTTAATTGCTGCAGGCGAAAAAGGTGTTGACCTTAATTGCCATACAGAAGATGACTGGGGTCCAAGTTCATCAGTTAGAAGCATGAGTCCACTAGGTATCGGTCCGATACTGAAAGATCGTTCCGCAACTAACATTGGAGTTATGTCTTGTATGTCATACCTTGATGATAAAGGCTTTGGTCCATCACTTGTTCACAGAAACGGTGTTACACGCGCAAGAATGATGCAAGAAATTGCAATCGCTGCTCAAACAGATTGTTCTGATGATGCAGCACTTGGTGCAGCACTTGATCAGCTAGAGGCAACACTTAACTCACCACTTGGAAACATGAAAGGTGACTATGCTGTTGGTCAATACACTTTAGCAGACTGTGCTTGGGCTGGTGTTTGTCAAGTTGCTACTAATATGGGCAAAGGCAACGCTGTAAGCTCACGTGCTAAAGTCAATGCGTGGTTTGCTGCTGTGCAATCACATCCATCAACAAGCAAAGAAGCTATCAACCCATTTAGTTGTATGGCTACGAAGGCTGACCATGATGGTAATAGCATGCGTGAAGTAAGAATTAATACTGCTTAAATTAAGCTTAATTTAATTCGTGTCTGAAACCCCAGTTAATCTAATTGGGGTTTCTTTTTTTACACCAAAATGATAATGTATTTGCGAATATAACCAAATGCTTATACATTATTTTTTATACAGTAAATGAATATATACAAATATTTATGGTTCTTCGGAACAAAACCTAAAGATAGCACAGTTACATTATTACCCTCTGGTAAGAGTGTTCATGTTGCTAAAAATACTACGTTATTAAGCGCAGCACTGGAAGATGGTCATGACTGGCCTCACAACTGTAAATTCGGGTCTTGTGGTGAATGTAAGTGTAAGCTTGTAAAAGGAAAAATCAAACCTATGGTTGATTTCAGCGAAGCACTTACTAAAGAGGAGCTAGCTAATGATTACATTCTTGCCTGCCAATCTCGCCTTACTATGGATTGTGAAGTTGAGGTAGAGCTTGGGGACTTAGTGAGAGTTCCAGCAAGCACACATAACACTAAAGTAAAATCCACCAACATGCTAACTTCAGATATCATGGCTTTGACTATTGAGACTGATCGCGATGTTCCCGGAGGAAGGGAGCGTCCTGGCCTTCCAGGTATGTGGGCAGAGTTATCTATACCCGGACTTGATCGACCAAGGTCATACTCATTTGCTTCTGCACCACAAAATGAAAACCAGAATGAATTTACTTTCTTCATAAGAAAAGTACCAGGCGGTAAATTTACAGAGTGGCTTTTTAGCGACAACAGAGATCCTGATGAATGTGTGACAATGAATGGACCTTTTGGATCATTTTATTTGCGAGAGAAGAAAACTCCTATTGTTTGTATTGCTGGCGGGAGTGGCTTAGCACCTATTAAAGCAATATTAGAGGGTGGGGTGAATGATAAGATTAAAAGAGATGTGATATTTTTATTTGGAGCAAGAACTCAAAAAGATTTATATTCCCTCAAAGAGATTGAGGATATAAAAAATAACTGGAATAAAGAGTCGTCATTTAAATTTATACCTGTTTTAAATATGGAGCCAGAAGACAGTGACTGGAAAGGTGCTCGTGGAATGGTAACTGATTATTTTGAGAATGAGGTTGTTCAAAAAGAGAACTTAAACTTGGATGGATGGCAAGGTTATTTATGTGGACCACCCCCAATGGTTGATGCAGCAGGGGAATGTTTAACCAGAAATGGTATATCTAAAGATGAAATATTCTATGATAAGTTTACGGATGCGAGTAATTCATGAGCACCAATATTTGTCTTATTTTTCCATTAAATTCTTTACAAAACCTTATAATTAGATTAATTTAAATCTACGATTAATGATAATTAATATCACTATATCGTGAAATGCTAATATAAAAGGAGAGTAAATATGGGATTTCTATTCGGTAAAACAGCGCAAGGCACTTATGTCGTTGTAGCTTTCTGGATAGCGTGTTACTACTTCTTCAGCAGCATGTTCCCAACATGGCACTTTGCAGCAGGCTCTATGCCTGGTTTAGCAGGGTGGCCTATAGCATTGCTTATAGGTTTCTTGTTAATTGTAGCTAATATGATCAGTGTTTATCTTTTCATTAAAGTTGCAGGCAACAGACCTTGGGAATGGTTTGAAGATGGAGTCTACGGACCAGGAGACGAAGGGTAAAAGAATTGCAGTGAGAGCTGTAATACTTTAAGGAGTCTTAACAAAGGATTTGAACGGGGGAAATTTTCTAAATTTCAATACTGGATGTATGTCCCCAGCCATAAGACGTTATATATATATATAAATGAGGAAAAGTTATATGAAAACTTTTAAAAAAGATTGGAAGCTAGGAGCTGCCGTCGGGACAGCGCTGTCTCTAGGCTCAGCTGGCGCAATCGCAGGACCACACGGGTTCGATCTTCACAACGTGCTTAATGGTGCATCAGCTGCTATGGCTGGTACGTCAATTGCTCACGTCGAAGATCCAGTATCCGCAGTGTTTGGTAACCCTGCAACATTAACAACATATTATGGTGGTACAAACTTTATGTTTGGTGCTACTTTCTATATGCCACGTGCCACAATGGTCCATGATGGATCAGCAGGTCACGCTGTAACACAACTTGGTGGTTCTTATACCAACAATGGCGGTGTTGCTAACACAACTAACAGAGCACAAATTTATGGTTTTGATTCTACATCAAAAGCAGATGTTTATGCTGTGCCTCAAGTGGCAGTTACTCAAGACTTATCAGGTTTAGGTATACCTGTCGTTCTTGGTGTTGGTGTGACAGCGACAAGTGGTATCGGTGTTGACTATAGACATACTTCTAACACAATCGGTGCTGGTGCAGAGCTTATTAACTTAGGTGTAAATGCTGGTATCGGTATGAAAATGTCTGACACTCTAGACGTTGGTGTATCTATGACAATTACCTACGCTATGCTTGAAGCAGGTCTTACAGGATCTGGTAACCAAGTTCATGACATAGGTTTTAGAGGTACATTAGGTGCTCGTAAGACAATGGGCCCAACAACTATTGGCGTATATTTCAACTCTGAACAAAAACATGAATACGATAACCTACATGTAACCAGTTTTCATGGTTCAAATCCATTCACACCAAACACAACATCTGTTGCAGGTAACGTAGCAGTCAAGTGTAACGGTGACTCTGGTGCTGTATGTCGTCAAGACGTAGAGGTTGAGCAACCATATAACATTGGTCTGGGTGTATCACATAGCCTAGATGCAAATACAATGGTAATGGTAGATGTTACACATAAAAAATGGTCAGAAGCTAAATTCTTTAATGAATTTTATGATGATCAAAACGTACTATCTATCGGTGTCCAAAAGACCATGGGTAACCTAAAGTTACGTGCTGGTTATGGATATGCGGATGATCCTCTACTATCAGAAGTACAACAAGGTAGACAAATTGCTTCTATTGGTGGTGTAAACATCAACGGTGTTTCATACTCATCTCCAATGTATGGCTTATTTATGTCATATTTCCAAGCAATGGAAACACCTGTAATTTATAAGCACAGAGTTGCTGTTGGACTCGGTGTGGAGAACTTCTTAGGAGTGCCTTTCCTAAGCTTAGATTCTCACGTTGCACTTCAACTTGAAGAAGACAAGTGTTTTGGTAGTGGTCAAGCAAACTACACAACAAGTACCTATGAAAGCACAGGTACTAATGTTGCTAAAGGAACAGCTATCGCTGGTGGTTTAGCAAACAGAGGTTGTACTGCTCTTGATCACTCAAAAGCAACAGTTTCATCATTCCACTTAGGTGGTGCTTTAACTTGGAGCTTCTAAGTTAAATGATGATTGTGTATTACAATGATGTAATACAAAAAAGAATTGGAGAGGAGATTCATTTCTCCTCTCTGATGTTTAATATTAAACAATAAAAAGGAGCGCGCAAATAATGAAAAAACTTATATCAACTTTATATGGTATGTTGATGTCGGCTTTTCTTGCAGTAGCACTTGTACCAACACAAGCATTCTCAGATGAGACATGCATGTCACCATACATGGCTAAAATTGTAGGCCAAGAGGACTACGTTTATGTATGGACACTAGGTCAAGTGGGCGTTGGGGATGAACAAGATAAATTGGTTACTATATCAGTTAATCCAAATTCTCCATACTACGGTCAAGTAATCGGACATATTTCTGTCGGTGGTCGTAATGAAGCTCATCACTCTGGATTTACAGATGATAGACATTACCTATGGGCAGCGACATTAGATACCAGTAAAATTTTCATTTTTGATGTTCATACAAATCCAAATAAACCAAAACTTCACAAAGTCATCACTGATTTTGTAAAAGCGTCTGGTGGAATTGTTGGACCACACACAACATATGCACTTCCAGGAAGAATGATGATTTCTGGTCTTTCTAATAACCAAGATTTTGGTGGTAGAACAGCACTTGTTGAATATACAAATGATGGCACATATGTAGCTACATATCATATGCCACACGATGAAAATCTATATGGTGCTACTAAAACTGGTCAAATAGCTGACGGTTATGGTTATGATGTTCGTGCATTACCAAGACGTAATGTGATGATCACATCTTCATTTACTGGTTGGAATAACTACATGATGAACTTAGGTAAACTCATGGGTGATTCTGAAGCTATGAAACGTTTTGGTAACACAGTAGTAGTTTGGGATTTACATTCACGTAAGCCTAAAAAAGTATTTGATGTACCAGGTGCACCGCTAGAAATTAGATGTGCATGGGGTTCACAAAACAATTACTGTTTCACCACAACTGCATTAACCTCACAAATTTGGTTAATCTATGAGAAAGATGGTGAATGGAATACAGAATCTGTAGCAACTATTGGTGATCCTGCTAAGATTCCTCTACCTGTAGACATCTCAATTACAGCAGATGACAAACACCTATGGGTAAATACATGGAATGATGGTATGACCAGAGTATTTGACATTTCAAATCCTCACAATGCTAAAGAAGTGTATACACATAAAATCGGTGACCAAGTTAACATGCTATCTCAAAGTTGGGATGGAAAACGTGTTTACTTCACATCATCATTATTAGCAAACTGGGACAAAGCAGATGGACCAGAAAAAATGCCACAATTCTTCAAGGCTTACCATTATAAAGATGGCAAACTAGAGCAACAATTTGCTATAGATTTCCTTAAAGAAAAACTTGGCTTGCCACATCAAATGAGATTTGGCGCATATTCTCTATATGCAAAATCTCCAAAAGATGGAGCTAAAGTAGCAGAACTTTCTAAGTAAAGTTTTGTCTAAGTTATTAGACACCTCATTGGTGGTTAATAACGTGAAATGGCTGAAAACGTTGAGGCCGCTTGAATTAACTTTAAGCGGCCTTTCGCTTACTAAAATAAAGGTTGTTTGACTCATAAAATAATCTACAATATTAGAATATTAGAGGATATTAAGGATATTAGGGAGATGTTAAGGAGAGTCCTACTTTTATTAGTTATACCACTAGCCGTTACGGCACAAGAGGTCACATATGATAATTCAGTTCTAGCACCTGGCTGGACGAGTTTAACATTTACACCTCCTAGTCCGTCGTCATACACTCTAGCAAGTTTTACTCCAGCTAAAGATGGGGACGTCATCAATCAATTAGAAGAGGCAACATCACTGCATGATTTGTACGATGACAAAGTAACACTTTTGAACTTTATGTATACCACATGCACCGACATCAATGGATGTCCGCTTGCAACAGCCGTTTTCCACAAGATACAACAAAAACTCTCTAAAGATCCAGAGATAGGTAAAAAAGTTCGACTACTAAGTCTGAGTTTTGATCCAAAGAATGATACACCAGATATAATGAAGCTGTATGGAGCAGGAACAGAGAAACATCTTGTTGACTGGCAATTTATTACTACAAAAAATGCTGATGTTCTTGATCCTATCCTAGATGGCTATCAACAGCGTATAATCAAAGAATATGATGATGAAGGAAACTATATTGGCTCCATCTCACACATATTGCGTGTTTTCCTGATTGATGAAGAAAAGCAAGTAAGAAACATATACAGTGTGTCTTTTCTACATGCTGATTTGATCATCAATGACATTAAAACATTATTAGATCCGAATACAAAAAATGGAACACTAGTAGCAGCAGCTGATACAAGTTCTAAACTTGATGCTGTTAAGTCTCAAACATCAAAATTATCCAAACCAGGTGATAATAAAGATGGATACTATGATAGTGACTATGAGAGCGCCAGTAAGAGTCTTCATAGAGCAGGCAAGCCTGCCGATCTTTATACTATGGCAACTACAAAGCAATTAGGTTTACCGGAGCCTAAGTTTCCAGAGGGTACTGAGCTGACTCCTAAAAAAATCGAACTAGGACGAAAGTTATTCTTCGATAGAAGATTGTCACATACTGATACGATATCATGTGCTATCTGTCATGTTCCAGAGATGGGATTCGCACATAATGAGCTTGCTACTGCTGTAGGGACCGAGGGTCGCTCTGTTCCAAGAAATGCACCGACTGTCGTGAATGCAGGATTTCTATCAAGATTTTTCCATGATGCCAGAGAGAATTCTCTTGAAGACCAAGTATGGGGACCGCTTCTTGCTCATAATGAAATGGCTAATCCTTCACCCGGTTATCTTCTGAATAAAATAAGAGCTATTCCTGACTACGATGGATTATTTGAGGATGCATACGGCGTAGGACCTAACATGGACTCTCTAAGTCGTGCACTTGCTGCATATCAATATGCACTTGTAAGTGGAAATTCACCTTTTGATAAGTGGTATTATAATGGTGAATCAAACGCAATATCTAAATCAGCAAAAAGAGGTTTTGAGATCTTTAGTGGTAAAGGAAATTGCATGGCATGTCATCTTGTAAATGAAGAATATGCTCTCTTTACAGATGAAAAACTTCACAACACAGGAATAGGCTTCAAATCATCGATGTATGTTGAGCCACCAAGAAAGAAAGTTGTTCTAGCACCAGGAATTGAAGTAGATGTTGATACATCCGTGTATGCTAATGATTCAGCATTTAGAGATGAAATTATGCCTAATGATCTCGGGTTGTATTTAATTACCCAAGACCCTAATGATCGTTGGAAGATTAGGACGCCACAACTGAGAAACGTAGAACTTTCTGGTCCTTATATGCACAATGGTCAATTGTCCACACTCAAAGAGGTAGTGGAATTCTATAATCAGGGCGGTGTAACAGAAGTAGGCAAGATGAAGAATGAGACAATCAGTCCGCTTATTTTCCCACTTAATTTGACAGAGAATGAAGTTAATGATCTCGTTGAATTCTTGAAAACTCTAACAGGCTCTAATATGGATACATTAGTGCTTGATGCGTTTGCAGCACCAGTAGGTGACGTATCATTAAAAGATCCAAACTGGTTTCACGATAACAAACTAAAATATTAATATGAGAAGTAATATCCTGACAGTGAGTGTAATGCTGCTCACACTATTCAGTCAACCTATTCAAGCTAATGATATGCTAATGGACCCTATGCCTGCTGCAAATCTAGCTCCTGATTTCAATTTAATGGGGATGGATGGGGAAACTCATACACTCGAGGATCTAAAAGGCAAATTTGTATTGGTTAACTTTTGGGCTACATGGTGTAATCCATGTAAAGTCGAAATGCCTCTACTTGAGAAACTTCATCAGACACTCAAAAGTGAGAAATTTACTGTCCTTGGTCTTCATGTAGGTCCAGGACCAGAGAACATTGAGGAATTCAAGAAGCTTATGCCTATCTCATTTCCTATTTATGTTGATATGGATCTTGAGGTAAATTGGGGCGTTCCAGGTTTACCAACAACATTCCTCATGAATCCAGAGGGTAAATTAATTTATAGAGCTGTTGGTAAAAGAGAATTTGCATCTGATGATATGGTTAATTTCTTGAAAAGTCAGATTGAGAGTTATCAATTTGCACAGAAATATGATGGTAAGTTCATCCCGCCTATGATGCGATGATCTTGTTAGATAACATATAGTTCTACTAGTTTTCTTTCAGATTTGGTTCCAAAATATCTCAAGGGTTTAGACGACCTAATCAAATTTTGTTTTAGTATCGCATTAATCTTCATTTTATAGAAATTAAAAAAAGTTAGATCTGTCTCGTTAGCCTTAATATACTCACAACTCACGGATTTATCTTTCGTGAAAATTGTTCCTCTGCGTGCTTTATGACAAAAGTTTTTACCAATTTTCCCTAAAATAACTACTGAACCAGATATTAGCTCTAAACATGAACCTGATCCAATATTTCCACCTATTACAATATTACCTCTTCTCATTCTTATAATAGAGTTATCTCCAACATTTTTCCTTACATAAATAAAGCCGTCAACTAATCCTTCATTCATGCTTGTAGGTAAGCTACAGAGGCCATCATCAGCATTACCCAGAATATGTACAGAACCTCCTCTCATTCCAGAACATGCATTTTTACCAGTATTTCCATTTACTATAATTTCTCCATTTATCATTCCCTTTGCGAGACCGAATCCAACATTTCCATTGACAGTAATTTTTTTATCTTTTAGCTTGCTACCAATGTTGTCCAAATGCGCATGTGAATTCTTGATTACTATATCTTCGAAGTTATCCCCAGACACATTAAATAAAGTAGATAGTTTGTATTGTTTTGATCCATAGCTTATAAGCATATTTTTGATATCTGATAATTTAGATGTTTTAATAGTCGAAAGCCAACTCATGTCTAGTCTTTGTCTATCTTTGATTTTACATTTAAAAATCAACGGTTTCATTTTAATATCTTTCTTAGATGGAAGTGATGCTGACCTAGTTTTCCACCATAATTACCTGCTGAGACGGATACAATGTCATTTTTGTATTTAGATGTTGATATAGCAATAAGTGACTCTCTAATACCCTTATCTATATCTCCTTTAGTTAATCCATTAATAACTATTTCCATAACGCAATTAACGCTTTTGTGAAGTTTGCTTCCTGTAATTCCACTTAGAGACGGACAGAAGGCATCATTGGTTGATGCTATCAGCGCTTTATATTTTGAGCCAACTTTAGACCCAGACCGAACAACTCCTCCGGGAAAAGGTGTAATGATATTATCAATTTTACTCATAACGTTTACTGCGATCTCACATGCTGAAAGACATGAAGCTCTATTCTTTGATAAAAGTAAGAAATTACCACCACCAATTGCTGGAATACGTGCAGTCATCTCCTCACACATAAATTCCCCATCCATTACTGGTACCCTCCAGAACCTTTTTTTGTCAATGCGCTTCGATATTTGATATCCATCACCAAAATATTTTAAATTTTTACCAAGTGGAATCATATCCTCTCCATCAAGGCCTGAAAATAGTGCTGTAGTTGGGCAAGTCAAGATACACTGCCCAGCTCTTGTCTCAAGTTGCTTTTCTAGCTGACTCCGTGACATTGAGAAAAGAAGTATGGAAAACCCAGGTCTGCCATCTGGCGTATCTTTGGTTGTCAATTGTTTTTCAATACCTGCTTCTACCCCGCAGGCTATAACAGATGTTGCAAAACCAGTAAATGACACAGCTGCATGTCTAGCCCACTTTATATTATCAGCTGTGACGATTATTCTACTTGCTTTCATATTAAAAGCCTCAGCAAAAGTATTTTCAATAGCTAACCCATTTATTTTCATGAGATTCTTTTCCTTATACATTCAACTTCATTTATGTCAGACCCAATTACTTCAGACATCTCATCATTACTTATTTTATAGTTCGGCAATGCTATAGTGTGATATTTATCAAAGTATTTCTTCAATTTTTTCTCTATTGCTGTATCGTACTCAGGCTTAACTACTTGTGTCTTACCCCATGTATATTTTTTTATTTCTCCATCTTTGACTACAACAATACCATCTTTAATAACATGTGTAGGGTTTGCAAACATTTCTTCTATGTCTTTAATACTACTGTCATAGACTGTTATATCTGCATCCGCATCCTTTGATAGTGATCCTTTATTTTTAAGACCTAGGATTTTAGCAGGTGCAGATCGTGTCATGGTGGCAATTTCAGACAATGTATACTCTCTTTTAATATCTTTTAAAATAGTATGTTTAGAGATATCAACTGACATTTGGTCCAGTAAATTATCTCTGAATGTCTTGTCCATAAGCAGTTTTATTAAATGAGGGTATGAGGTAAAAGGTGCCCCATTAGGATGGTCTGTAGTAAGAAATATTTTATCAGGGTCTTCTGTTAAAAGAAATGTTTCAAGTCCTATGGCCCACTGCAAAGCATTTACAAAGCTTTGGTCAGTATACTTAAATGGCACCACACCACAACCAGCCTCACATTCAATGTCCATGCAAAGCCATTTATCAGGATGTGCATGACTATGATTTGCATGTTGTTTCATGCTGTCACCTGACATTGTTGCTGTTTGACCAAATAAAACCTGACCAACATCACACGTAAGATTCGGTATCTTATTTATATACTCAGTTATTTCAGCTGAGGCTGACGAAAAATTGCGATCTCCATTATTGCCGTAGCTATGAAATTGAATGTGAGTAATATGAACTGGCAGACCTTCAGCAGCTTTTATAGTTTCTATCGTTGACTTAAAATTTCCAGGGACACCCAAGTTACTACAGTGTACATGCAAAGGGTGTGGTACACCCAACTCATAAACGGCACGCGCAAGTACACGCACAATCTTTCTCGGAGTGATCTTATACCGGACCGAATTTTCGTCAACATTAAGCGCCCTCTGATTGAACTTAAAAGCATTTATTCCTCCGGGATTAACTACTTTTATTCCTATGCACTGCGTTGCTTTCAAGATGAAAGCTACATAATCATTAATTTCTGATTGATGAGCTCCTCTTGAAATTAGGTCTAATAAAAAATCATCATTACCTAGAAGTGCATAGCCACCTTTATCTATGAAAGGTGTATCAGCCATTTCTGCATGTGACTGTCTGGCATTTATGGGAAGTACAGCTGGTTCAAAACAAGATGTATATCCCATTTTAATATATTGAAGACCAGTTTTGAGTGTGCTTGGAACAAAATCGGCAGTCAAATCATAATCGTTATCACTATTGTTATGAAATTCTTGTAACATCAGTCTTGCTATATTTACTTTCCCACCGCCTATATGAGTGTGTAAATCAATTGCACCTGGCATAACAATCTTATTATTACAATCTATTGTCTCTGATATTTTACCGTTTGAGACTTCCGTGATTTTTCCATCCTCAATATAAATATCTTTCTTTTTATTGAAAATTTTATTTATAGGATCAAACACACGTCCATTTTTTAGACACAAAGTGGACATTATTTAATTATCTCTCTTAAAACTTGCTGAAGACTTTTGTTATGAGACAGCCTCAAGGATGACAAAGGTAAACTCACAACATTATCTGTCCTGAATATATGCCCTTTAAAGTCGACTCCAGGAATGCCACATGGTATAAAAATATCTGGCTCAATATTATATTTAGTGCATGGTCTTCCTATTACTATATTCTTATTTTTCTTATTGAGAATTAATTTTTTCTCAGATAAAGAATTAAGATATATTACTAAATCGGAATTTCCTAAATTAATTAATTGTGATGCATTGTGCGAATCCTTATCATACTCAAAGAAATTCCCAGTAAATTTAATTCTAGATGGGAACCCAGACATCCATCCTAGAGTTTGAGAGAAACTAACATCACCATCATTTCCAGCCAATGACAAACAAGCAGCTCTCATTGTCTTATTTAGAGAGACAACATACGCAGAAATATTATATATGATTTCATCACACTCTTTGTAACTGTAAAACTCTGATGTCGCCCAAAGGATTGATAAGTATTTAGAATTTTCAATGCTAGTTAGCAACTTATTAAAAATCTTATTACTGATCGAGGTTGTATTTTTTTTGTTAGCGAAGCTAGTTAGTAACTCAGATATATTTTTATTATTGAAATCAATATAAGTTATTCTTTTGTCTTTGGAACCACAGTCTTTTTTATTACTTATTTGTTTTCCTATTACATATATTTTTTTATTTTTTGGGTTTATACTGAAGCTATCATTAGTTGCTAAGAATTTTTCCATCAATCGAGGATAAGTTTTAAATAAATTATTAGAAAAGACAATGATAGTATCTGATTTATTTTTTATCTCTGTCAGTGATGTTGCCATATATCCTCGTCTCTGATAAATACTAATATTTTTTAAAAAAATACTACTATTAACATGATCAATGATGCCATTAACCTTTGAAGCAGCAGATAAAGCCTCACGTGTAATATTTACATCAACGCTTGAGTTTAGAAAAATTGTCTCTTTTGACTCTTTGATAAGCTGCCTAGAATATTGATATGCTTTTTTTGTTTCACATGGTTTGCCTTTGATTGTAGCAGGCATTTCTCTGTATATTGGGAGATTAAGTTGCTCAAACTTAGAAGCACATGATTTTGGAATATTATTTTTAACAGATAATTTGTTGTCATAAACGTTTATTTCTAGGTCATCGCAGTGTAGAGAGCAAAAAGGGCAGACAACATTCTTGTGAGATAGAGAACCTGATATCTTTGGCATAAATTATTTTACATCATTAATAAATAACTTTACATGGATAAACATTAATATATTCTATTTTTTATGGTTTCTGATAAGTCATTTAATGAAGTTAAAATTGTTACTAATTCAAGGCTACATTTTGGATTTTTGAATTTAAAATCATCAAACTCATACTCATATGGAGGTATGGGATTATCCATTGATAAACACCCTACTATTTTGACAGTCTCAAAAGCCTCAAAATTTGAATCAAATTTAAAGAAAGCTATTCGTGACAAAATATATCAATTCCTATGTGATAATAAGTTAAGTAAAAAGATACGTGTTGACTGTATCGAAAGTCCACAAAAACACATTGGTTTGGGGTCAGGTACACAGTTAATTTTATCAATTGAAGAAGCAATCTCTAAATTTTATAGATTTAATCAAAATACTAATTTTTTTAATAGGAGCTACAGATCAGGTGTTGGTATTAATTCATATAAGAATGGCGGATTTATTGTTGACAGCCCGAAGACTAATCTGCTTACAAATGAAATAATTTTCAAAACAAACTTCCCAAAGGAATGGAAGATAATATTATTATTTGATTCTAAGGCTGTAGGGCTTCATGGTAACTCTGAGAGTAAATTCTTTTCTTCAGACACCACTATATCGCTTAGGAAGAAACTTTCTGATTTAACATTGAATGAGATAATTCCGTCGATTATTTATAAAGATTTTGACATATTTGCAGAAAGTCTCACTAAATTTCAAGATCTTAATTCACAATTTTATTCATCAATTCAAAAATCGAACTATCTAAGTCATGATATTGCCAAGGTTATAAAAAAAGTATCGATAAACTTCAATGTAGCTGCTGGACAAAGCTCGTGGGGACCAACGTCTTATATGCTTATTGAATCTAAAAATATACATAATGGAATTATATCTATTTTAGATAATACAATTAGTATGTATAATAACTTGTCATACGAAATCGTATCAGCAAAGAATAGTGGCCGAAAACTATCGTACAAATAGGAGATTAAAATGGAAAAACCATACTTACTACATCTAATTACATCAGAAAAAAACGCAAGTCCATTTGATGTAAACATGGCTTACGATGCTGGTTGGACAAATATCACTCCCTACACAAATGTTGAACAATCTGAAATACAAGCATTAGTTCAAGATGCAATATTTTCTAGATCAACTTCAGCGCTTACTAAGACAGGTATTTTTTTTGGTGGCAGGGACACGCATGAAGCCATGGATATGATAGAAGAAGCGAAGAAGCATATGGTTCCACCTTTTGAAGTTTCTGTGTTCGCTGATCCAAGTGGAGCATTCACCACAGCAGCTGGTATGGTTGCAATAACTGAAAAACATTTAAACGATAAATTTAGCCAGAATCTAGACAAATCAAATGTTGTTATACTCGGAGGTACAGGACCTGTTGGTGTTGCTTCAGCTGTAATTTGTGCAAAAGCTGGGGCTAATGTAACACTTGTTGGACGCAGTCTAGAAAAAGCTGAAAAGATTGCTGGTATCTGCAATGATCGCTATGATTCAAAAAATGTTAAAGGTGGTGCAGATGCGGATAAAAGCGATTTCTTCAATGTTGCAGATATAGTACTCAATACTGGTGCAGCCGGCATTCAATTAATGAGTGAAGAGCATATCAAAAATAGCAATACGCTCAAGATCTGTGCTGACACAAATGCAGTACCGCCATCAGGTATTGCCGGTGTAGACGTGATGGATAACGGTAAAGTTATAGATATGTCTCCAGGTAAATGTCTAGGTATCGGTGCTCTTGCAATTGGCAACATTAAATATAGATCACAACATGAATGTTTAAAATTAATGTATACGTCTGAGAAACCAGTATATCTTGATTTCGAAGATGCATTTAAGTTTGCACAAAAAAGCGTATAGAGACATTCTCTTAATTGCAAATGGTCATGAAGTATATAAAAATGACCTCAGCAAGCTCGTACAAAATGTACACCACATAGATATTTATTCAGATGATGAGCATTATCTGAATTCATTAGATTCATTTAAAAATTACATCAAAAATAAAAATCTTCTTGATCGAGAAACAAAGGTTGTATACGCATCTGGCTTGGAGGGAAAAAAAGATATACAAAAGTACATAGAAAGTAACTTCGATGTATTTGGCATCCCATTAACTCAATTTGATGACATAAGTAATTTAAATAAAATTAATAATTCCTTGCTTAAAAGTAAAATTAAAATCCCAGAAATATCAGATACTTTTAACTATAAATCTCTAAGCAAAAGCCATAATAGTTCAGGTGGTATTGATGTAGGAAATAATATATTTTCATCTAACACATACTTTCAAAAATTTATCCCAGGTAAAACTTTCTCAATTTCCTTTGTTGCAAGTGATTCTGGTCCAGTTGTATTAGGCTTTAATCAACTTTTTATTGTTGAAAATAACACAAGATATCCTTTTTTACATGCAGGCGCGATGATTATTGATTTTGAGCAACCATACAGAAGGTACATGTTAGATTGGATTAAGGCCATCACAAAGTATTATAGTCTAACCGGATATATCAGCATAGATTTTAAGATATTTAGTAACAACATAGAAATTCTTGATATAAATCCTCGTCTATCTGGCAGTTATCGATTGTATACAAGGAAATACAAAAATCTTATGTTTAATCATATGAAGCCAGGTGATCCTCTAAATATAAAAAGCAATGACTACTTTTCTTATATCATTCTCTATGCAAAAAATGATCTTACAATTGACAAGCGTATTAGTTCTATTGAGGATGTATCCGACACTCCTTATATTGGTCAAGCTATTAAAAAAGATATGCCAATAATGACATTGAATATAAGAGCTAATAATCAACATAACCTTTTTAAGGAGATAAAAAGAAGAATTATAAGTGCTATGAAAATAATAGACTGTTATAATACACAGCTAGATTATGAACAATATTAGCGTCAATAAACAAGTAAAACCTCTGGTAGAAAAACTTGTTGAATCTCATGAGAAACTGAATTTGGAAATATCAGAGTCTGATGGTGGAGCTAAGATTATTGATGCTGGAATTAAGGCTAGGGGATGCCTTGAGGCAGGAAGACTAATTACTGAAATTTGTATGGGTGGACTAGGTTCGGTCAGCTTATCTATGACTCATTCAGCTCCAAATTGGCCTCTTTCGATACATGTCCATAGTACAGATCCAGTTTTATCATGCCTTGGAAGTCAATACGCAGGCTGGTCTCTGTCATTTGTGCAAAATGATGATAATTTCTCTGCTCTGGGGTCAGGTCCATGTAGGGCTCTTGCTGGAAAAGAGGATATATTCAAAGATATTGGCTACGAGGACAAATTTTTCTCAACTGTTGTCGTTTTAGAGGTTGATCAAAAACCCCCACAAGAGATCATTGACAAGATTGTTACTGACTGTGACATTTCAGAAAAAAATCTAACTGTAATACTTACACCTACGAGATCGTTATGTGGTACTACTCAAGTGGTCGGCAGAGTTCTTGAAGTAGGATTGCATAAAGTCCATGAACTTGGGTTCCCTATAGATAAAGTGATTGATGGTTTTGGGTCTGCTCCGTTACCACCGCCTGCACCAGATTTTTTAATAGGCATGGGAAGAACTAATGATGCGATTTTATATGGTGGACTTGTCCATCTTTATGTTGATACTCCTAATGATGATGCTGAGGAGTTAGCAAAGAGATTACCTAGCTCGACTTCAAAAGATTATGGGAAACCATTTGCTGATATATTTAAAGAATATAAATATGATTTCTACCAAATAGATAAAATGTTATTTAGTCCAGCAAAAGTTATAGTATCAAGTTTAAAAACTGGGAAATCATATACCTCTGGAAATATCGATCTATCATTGATGGATAATTCATTTAATAAATGACACGCACACTTATTCTTACTGAAAAGGAAGGATGGCATTATCAACAATTAAAGTTATCTCTCACTAAACTAAATCATTCCGTTGACTCTGCGTGTATATCAGATATTAATATCGTATTGGGGAGAAATGAAACCATTTTAGAAAATCAAGGTGAACGTTTACCCAAAATCGATAATGTCATTGTTAGGTTTATACCTGGAGGAACATTAGAAGAAATTGTATTTTATTTGAATATCCTAAAAATACTTGAATCAATGAATGTGAGGGTAGTGAATAATGCAAGATCTATAGAATCTACAGTTGATAAATTATATACATCATACTTACTCAACAAAAATAAGATAAACTGTCCAGAGACATACGTTTTGAGGGGTCAAAAAGCAGCTTCTAGATTCATTTCAAATTACAATTATAAATCTAAATTAATATATAAACCATTATTTGGATCACAAGGTGATAACATAAGATTAATTGAAAGACCTAGCGATTTAGATAAACTTGAAAATCAGACTAATATTTATTATTTCCAAGAGTACTTAGACAATAGCCCTAATTATGATTATCGAGTATTAGTTATAAATAATAATGATAATATTAAATATTTTTATATGACTAGATACGGTGAGACCTTCATAAATAATTTTTCTAAAGGTGCAAAATGCATCAAAGAAAAATTAAATGAAGATGTTATCGACCTTGCGATAAAATCGTCTAGATTACTCAATATTGATTTTTGTGGTGTCGATATAATTGAATATAAACATCAATATTACGTTATCGAAGTAAATAGTATCCCAGCATGGAAAGGACTCCAGAAAGTTGAGTCTGCAAATATTTCTGATTATATTACAAGCATATTTGCATAATTTATTTCATGAAAATATCAGAAACCAAAATAAAGTTTGATCAAAAAAACGTTGAATCATCATACATAATTTCGTGTTCTTATGATGTGAAATGTATCAAGCCAGGAAATGTTAATTATCTTTCAGGACACCCTGATACAGACATTGATGATTTTGTAAAAAGTTATGAAGTAACATCGAATATGATAACTTCACCTAATTTATCATTAGGACAAAGAATATTTAAATGCGTTGAAAGTACTAAAGAAGCAGTAGATACTAATACTAACTTAGGGATAATTCTCTTGTGTTCTGTCTTTATACAATCACTTCTAGCAGAGGAAAAATATACACTCTCTGAGGCTATCAAAGCTATCATCATGGACGCATCTCTGCAAGATGTAACTGACGTGTGTAATGCTATTTCATTAGCTGATCCTGGCGGACTTGGCTCACATGAAAGTCATGACGTTAGATCAAGACCAGATATAAGTCTTCATGAAATAATGTCTTTATCTTCAGATTACGACCAAATCTCAAAACAATATTCAAACTATTTCACTGACATATTTAATTTCATAATCCCAACTTTACATAATTCAATGAGCGAAATAAAAGACACGAAATATGCAATATCGTATAGTTTCCTTAAAATACTAGAAAAGTACCCAGATTCTCATATTACTCGCAAATATGGCCATAAAATTGCAAAAAAGACTAGCAAAGAGGCCTCTGATTTGATAAAAATACTAGACGGGGATACTCGACATGAGTCATGGGGTAAAAATCTAATGTCTCTTGATAAGCATTTTAAAATGACTCGGGTTAATCCAGGGACAACAGCTGATCTATTAGTCGTTTCAATGATGATTTACGATTACTTCATTGGAATTGATAATGCCTAGTCTGTGTCCGTTTATTAATAAACAAAAAAAAAGGAGATAATAATGGCAGTAGTCGACAAAGTATTAGTTGGTGAAGCACTAGTTGTAACCGAAGGTGGGGATAACGAAATTTCACATATCGACTTATTAATGGGACCACGTGGTTCTGCAGTAGAAGATGCATTTTGTAACACACTTTGTAATAACAAAGATGGTTTTACATCTTTATTAGCTGTAGTTTCACCTAACCTACCATGTAAACCAAGCACAGCGATGTTTAACAAGGTCACCATTAAAGGTGCTAAACAAGCTGTTCAAATGTTTGGTCCAGCACAGGCAGCTGTTGCAAGAGCTGTAACAGAGTGTGTGGAAGATGGAACAATTCCAGCTGATGAAGCTGATGATATTTTCATATGTGTAGGCGTATTTATTCATTGGGACGCTGATGACAACAAACGTATCTACGATTACAATTTTGAAGCTACAAAAATGGCTATCAAAAATGCTGTAAGTGGTGAGCCTAAAGCACAAGATGTTGTTGCTAAGAAAGCTACAGAACACCCATTTGAAAAATAATCAAACTTGATTAGTTCAATTAGAGCCAGCTATTCGCTGGCTCTTTTTTTTATAACATAATTGCTTATTTTCTTGCTCATCAAAAGTGATGAGACTAAAGCGCCTGAAATGTTCATTTTACTTAACTTATATAAATCTAGAATAGAATTAACACCTCCTCCAACATAGTATTCTGTATCAGAATACTTTGGCATTCCACGTAGATATCTAAAGTCAGGTCCTTTTTTACTACCTACATCGGAAATGTTCATAAAAATAACTTTTTTCTTGTAAGAAGAGTAAAACTTTTTGAAATATTGTGTTCCAAGAAATCGGTTTTTATAGTCATATGAGTGAATGTGATCTTTATAAACATAATTAATTAACCTTATATCTTCACAAGATTCACTACATAAGATAGGAGTTATATTTTTGATGCTCAATTTTTTTATTTTTTTTGAACCTACGTCTACCCAAAAGATCTTATTCCTGAACATATTAGCTATTTTGTAAATGATATCAATATTGTCACCATCACCTTCAAGCAAGTCTAGATCAGCAAGATATATTGTAGACGGTTTATATCTAATTATTAAAGCTTTGACAAAAGCAACAGGATTTGATGAATACGTGGTAACAAGATCTATCGGTTGGTATGAGGCTCTATCACCTTGAATAGCTCTTACAACTTTGCCTTTTTTTAGATCAATTGCAGGTATAATATTCATGATGAAAAAGATTCTTATATTTGAGTATATTACAGGTGGAGGCCTCATTGAAAAGAAAGTTGATAATAGCCTACTTTTTGAAGCTGAAATTATTCTTAATTCCCTGATTGAAACATACAATTACAAAGTAAATTTTTTTTGCGATTACAGGCATAGGTTTAGGCATAAAAAGGGCGCTATTACAGTATCAAATGATAACACTGAGATATTATACGATAGTAAATTTATAAATAAGTATGATTTTTATCTTCCGATATGTCCTGAAACTCATATGATTTATTACACTTATTTAAAAAAAATAACTGATTCAGTGAATAATACGAATCTATCATCTACTGAAACAATTTTTGCAACAAGTGACAAGTTAACTTTAAGACAGATATGCAATAAAAAAAATATTTCTAATCCTGATTCGTTTGATATTAGCAAAAGAAATCAACTTTACATTGAAAAAGATAGGACTGGCTGTGGATGTATTAATACAAGAATTGTCAAAGAAAATCGGAAAGACACAAAAGATAAAATAATAGAGAAATACATACCAGGGCAAAGTTATAGTGTCAGCTTACACATTTCACACAAAAGCTATAATATAATGTCGATTAATAAACAAATAACACAAAAGATAAATAATTCCATTAAATTGAAGGCACTTTTAGTTAATATCTATCCCTCATTTAGAGATCATTTATTCCATTTTATTGATAATATTTTGAATGTTTTTCCAAATCTCAGAGGTTTTGTTGGTTTAGATTTCATTGAGTATAAGGGAGAGTTATTTTTAATCGAGATTAATCCAAGATATACAACTTCTATGTCTCTTATTGAGAGATGTAAAAAAAAACATCCACTAGATTACAAATACAAAAAAATAAATGATTATGCAGGAAAATCATGTCAGCTAAAACTAATTTAATTAAGATTGGATGGGATATAGGTGGTGCACACATCAAGTATTGTGTTGAGTCTAGAGAATCTGATGTTATTTGGTATGATATTATCGATTTTGATTTTTGGAGAGATTACGCCAAACTGAGTGATCTTATTATTAGTATTTGTAAAGAATATCATCAAGAGGGGTCTTCATTAGTGAATTATTTTACAATGTCAGCAGAGATGTGTGATTGTTTTGATAACCGAAGAGCTGGCGTGAAATATATTCTTAATCAAATACATAAGATTAAATACAGTTCATATATTTTCTCTAAGCATGGCTTAATTAAATTCGATAGTAAGCAAAAAATTCCTCAAGATTCAGTGGGGTCCTACAACTGGTACGCCTCTGCATTATATGTATCAAAATTCATTAATGACGCAATATTAATTGACTTTGGATCTACTACATGTGACTTTTCAATAATCAAAAATGGAAAAATTCAAAACAGAAGGACCTCAGATATAGATGGAATGTTTACAAAGGAACTTTTGTATACCGGCTGCTCAAGGACGCCAATCTATGCACACATCAATGAGATAATGTTTAGAAACAAGATTTATAGCATTATCCCTGAGAGCTTTTCTTCTATGTCGGATATCAACATAATTTTAGGTAACTTGAGCAAAGGAGATATTTACTCAAAGTCAGCTGATGGCTCTAGTCATTCTTTATTACAATCATATAAACGCGTCTCCAGATCTTTTGGTTTTGATTATGATAGATCTAAAAGAAATCTTATTTATAGTTTATGTTTAAAAATCTACGATATTCAATTTAAACTGATTGATAAGACATTATCTTTTCACTCTGAAAAATATTTTAAACGCTCCAACTTTGTTGTTGTTGGACTTGGACTAGGCTCTAAAATCATTCGTAATATGTGTAACAAGAATAGGTATGACTATTTAGATATTAGAGATATACTAGACAGTACCATAGTTAATGGTGATTATTTGTCGAATCTTTTTCCTGCATTCGTTTTAAATAGGATAAGTTAATGAGCTATAAACTTCATCAGCTAGATTTTTCTGTTCCATCCATACAAGTTTTTGAGAGTATTAAGAATGAAGATTGGTCTATTTTTCTAAACAGTAATAGCAAGCACTACCCAGATCAGAGATTTGATATATTATCTGCAAAACCAAAGAAAAAAATTATTTTTTCAGACGATAACACATATCTAGTCAATGGTGACCAACAACCAAAAAAAAGTGAGTTATGTCCATTCGAATTACTCAAAAAAATAATGAGTGAGTATGAATCTAATTCTAACCCTGAAATACCATTTTCTGGCGGAGCAATAGGTTATATATCTTATGATTATGGTAATCATTTACACAATATTAAGAACAAAAATAAATGTTTTAATCATCCACTTTTTGCATTTGGCATATATGATTGGGCTATAATCTATGATTATGTTCAAGAAAAATCATTTCTTTTATATCATGAAAAAAATAGTATCACCGAAAATATTATTAATAATTATCAGAAGAAACTGGCGCATAGTCTTACACCATTCCAGATAACATCTAGATGTGAGTCAAATATGAACTATGATTTATACGAAATGAAGCTTCTTAAAATATTAGAATATATTCGAGCAGGAGATTGTTATCAGGTAAATCTATCACAAATGTTTTCTGTTAGTTATGAGGGAGATGAGTACGAACTATATAAAAATTTAAACAAATCCTTTGCTTCGCCATACTCCGCATACATGAATTATCCATTTGGTAAGATATTATCATTTTCTCCTGAGAGATTCTTATCAATCAAAGACAATATTGTTGAAACTAAGCCCATTAAAGGTACTAGACCTAGATCTGATAATCCAGATGTAGATAAAAAAAATGTAGAAGACCTTGAGTCTTCTGAAAAGGACAAGGCAGAGAACTTGATGATTGTTGACTTGCTTAGAAATGATTTAGGGATGAATTGCAAAAAGGGTAGTGTTAAAGTTGATAAACTTTTCGATATAGAAACTTTTGCGAATGTACATCATTTGGTTAGTACCATACATGCAGAAATAGATAGTGAATCAGATATTTACAATCTAATTAGAGATGCCTTCCCTGGAGGTTCAATTACTGGGGCACCCAAGTTGAGAGCCATGCAAATAATACATGAACTAGAGCCTAACAATAGGTCTATTTACTGCGGATCAATCGGTTATATTAGTTTTGATGAAAAAACTGACTTTAATATTTCTATAAGATCAATGCTATCTATAGACAATAATCTTTACTTCTGGGGAGGAGGGGGAATTGTTAATGACTCTGATATTAGAAGTGAATATAATGAGACAATTTCCAAAGTCAAACCGCTTCTTGATACATTTTCTGACTAATAAGTTTAAAGTTTCTTAAGATATTCTGACACATTACTGGATCAATATTATCTCGCTTCGAGTCAGAGCATAATGCGCCACGCAGACCTATAAAATTAGGTTGTAAAGAGAGCGTTTCTTTTAGCCTAATTGATGTCAGAGAGCCGGATATCCCACAAAATTTGTCAGATTCCTTACAAGATTCTACAAAGAACTTCAGAGTATCTGTTGATAAAATATCAAGTGTGGATTGATTATTCTTTGAAGCTGTATCAATCATCAGCCCATCATAATTTAGTTTAAGTATTTCCTCTATTTCTTGCTCACTATCTATCAAGTCTGCAAATATTACTCCCACAGTTTTGATAGTTAAATGCTTTACTGATTTTAAAAAATTATAATGGTCTTGCAACAGATTAGTATCAAATATTCCTATTTTTACATATTCGATCCCCAACCGATCTAAGAACTCTATTCTTTTTGATTGCTTTTTTGTTAGGGGACTAGAATCATTACCTGCGGTCACACTGAGTTTATTATTACTAAATATTTTAATAATTTCCTCTATAGAGCTGTCTCCAACGTAACCGAGCGCACCATCTTTTACATTTTTAATGTCAACTATATCAAAATTAAATTTAGATATTATCTCAGCTTCATGAACATTCTTAATACTTGCAAGGATTTTAGTCATTTTTTGAAATAGCCTTCAATCTTTTCTTCTATCCAGCTCCATGCTAATTTTTCTCTCTCTCCCCCTGTTTTATCTATTCCTATTTTTAGGTAATCATATTCTTTTCTTACTTTTTCGTCATCGATCATGCCTAGTCTTGTTGATAGTACTGCTAGTTCAATAACTGAAAACTGAGCTCTATTGAATCCCATAAAGGGTCTTAAATTCTCTGTATTAAGAATATTACAAATAATCTTTGGTCTGAGTTCATCCTCGATAAAGCTTGATACTTTTAAATTCATATATGAATTTGTATTTGAAAGATGAGAAACTTCATTTTTTGAACATGGACTTAAATCCCAATCCTTCTCTCTTCCAGTAACTATTCCAGCAAATACTTTTACATCATCGATGAAATTTACTGTTGCTTTTTCAGTTTTAAGAAGATTATCTAATGTCTGTGAGGGCTTGAAGGGCGAGATCTGAACACACTTTTTATCCGCATGATCAACAAACTTTATTCCCATAGGAGCTATGTGAACTATTTCATTTTCATTTATGGTTGTAACTATTACTTCATGAATCATTTTCTTTTTTTGAATGTTGGCCCCAATTCTTTAGATTGGAGTTTATCATCAACTTTTTTATCAACCAAACAACCCCAACTTAATTCCTCATCTTGTTGGTATTCTTTTTGCAATTGATGTGCAATCTGTGCCCTTGCAAGCTCCACTCCCAAATAAAAAGCATGACCTGCATCATCGCTTACCTCAAGATGCTCATAGAAGTCGAATGGATCAGAGAAGATTTTGTACACATTTTTATTAAATAAATGTATACCATCATCGTTCACATAAATCCTATAATTTTTATCTTTGATATTTCCTTGCATCTCAATGAGTTCATCAGAACAAAAGGCATAATCTTTATGCCCATGATGAACTAAAAGCCCATCATTTATGTGCTTAGGTGTTAAGTTATTTTCAGACGCTGCATGAATGATTCTCCTTGCAAGGTCAGTTTCCCTAATGACAGTTGAACAATGTCTACTAACCTGAGTAGTAAGAATGTGGTTCAATTTCAGCTCTTCAATAATGCCAAGCATGATCATATTTATCCCAGATGTATCAGCATGTGTTAATTCTGTTATATTGCCAAGCCCCATCATAATATGAATATCTGGATATTTTTCTCTAAGGTTAACGTATCTTATTAGACTATCTGTGAATCCATATGATATTGGATCAAGTATAGGATCAGCAATGAATATCAATTTATCATCTAAAGCTCGATTAATAAGTTTATAAAATTCTCCAATATTATTATCAGTAGGAATTAAGATCGGGTAAGAATCTAAATTCTCTAGTATATGATATGTTTCCGATTTAATACTTAGCAGATAGTCAGCACCTGCTTTAGAACCTCGTATAAGTTCATCAGTATTATGTGAATCAATACTAACATAAAAATTTCTATTCTTGAGCTCTTGAACAATCTCCTCAAGATGTGGAAAGTGTTTGTTTGGTAGGCAACCTACATCAATTACATCTGCACCTTCTGATCTGAAGAACTCTGCTTTTTCAATGACTTGATCTACAGTCATATTCAGTGCATCTGTTATTTCCCCGAATATTGATGTTTCAAACTTTGATAGATCGTACTTTACAGGCTTTGCTCCAAAAAGAAGTGGTAAATCTTTGAGTTCATCAGGACCCCTAGTGATTGTTTTGCTTAATTGCTTTTCAAGAGATTTGATATCTCCTCTAACCCTTCCAGGTATGATTATCTCATCAAAGTCATTGACATCACCAATTCTTCTTTCAATCATATCAGTAGTCAAAAGTGCAGCAACATTTACATTTAAGTTTCTTATTTCATATGAAAACTTTTTATCTTCAATACTGTCAATGACTGTCTTAAGTCCTTTTTCTGCCAATTTTCCAGTTATGAATAATATCTTTTTCATTGAGTTAGCTTCTTAAGATGATTTTTCAGTGATTTAACATTATCTACAACAATCACATTCTTAAACTTTTTAAGTTCTTTAAAGTTTTTTAGATCAATTTCTCTCGGATACAATGTTACAAGTTTTTTTGGAGCTTGCGTAATTACAACTGGCTCAGTGTCACAGGCAAAAACTAAAGATACTACTTCACATTTTCCTGCCTGCGCAAACATATTTGTTACAAGTGTATTTGAAACCCCTTGTGCCATAAGCGCTATTGTATTAGACGTAGCAGGAGATATAACAACAAGCTTGTAAACTGATTCGTATAATAAACTAACTGGGCTTGCACTAGCTGTAACATCCTTGAAAATTTTAATTTTATTTTTTTTGAAAATAGATAGATCATAATCGTACCACTTCAACACTTCTTCACCTGCTTTACTTAAATATAAATCTACATTTTCTAGGGTTAGCATTAAATCAATCGATTCCTTCAAGTAGTGACCTGAACCGGTTATGCACCATGCTATCCTCTTTTTATCCATAAAATCTATCTATCAATGATCTGTTTTTTTCAATGTCATCCTTTGAGTTGATGTTTATAAACATTTCTTCATTTTGCTCAAAGAAAATTTCTTCATAGCCGCAAGCAGTATACCACTTATCAATTTTTCTCTCTCCTGTTTCTAAAAATACTCGTAAATTTTCTTTGAGTGATGAATCTAAACGAGCATAAACAGGTTGTAGTCGATCTCCAGTTTTGGTTACCAATATATGTTGATCTGATTCATAGTTGATAAATTTTTCAAAATAGTCTTCTTTTACAAAAGGGCCATCACTAGGTAGTATGATGACATACTTGTTTTTACTTTTAGATAACGCAGTGTATATTCCAGAGAGAGGTCCCTGGTAATTATCTAATATATCCGAATAAAGATAGGGATGTAATTTTTCATATTCCTTTAGATTATTATTAGCAATGATAAAAACATCATTAGAATATTTATTAGAGATTTCGATTATTCTTGATAAGACAGAAAATCCGTTAAATTCTATCAAGCCCTTGTCCTCATAGTTCATTCTGGATGATTTTCCACCTGATAAAATAGCTATAGAGAGATCATCTTTTTGTAATTTAGTCGACATTACAATATTATAAGCTGATAATTTTAAATAGATAACTTATATAATATATTATGAAAATATTCTTGGCACCAATGGTTGGAAGAACTGATAAATACTTCAGAAAATTAGTGAGAATTATATCTCCCAATATAATTATGTTCACTGAGATGATTACGGTAGACTCTCTAATTAGGGGTAATCTAAGAAATTACACCGTGAATAAACAAGAACACCCCCTTGTAGCCCAGATTGCAGGTAATGATTCAGATAAATTTATTGAGTGTGCTGAAATACTGACAAAATCAGGTTTCGATGAGATCAACCTCAACATCGGTTGTCCAAGTGAAAAAGTAGTTAAAGGAGGTTTTGGAGCATGTCAGATAATAGATCCATTTAAAGTTGCTGAGTTTGTTGAGGCAATAAAGTCTTGTACAGATTTACCTGTATCAATAAAAACGAGACTAGGACTAGGGTACGATCAAGACTTAGATGATATTAAAAAATTTATTAGACTAACTAGTGAGGCAGGCTGTGAAACTTTTTACATACATGCAAGAAATGCTATCCTGAACGGTTTATCTACAAGGAAAAATAGATCTGTACCACCTTTGAGGTACGATGACGTAATGATACTCAAAGAAACATTTCCACATTTAAAGATTTATATCAATGGCGGTATAGTTAATTTGGAGGACTTAAATGAGTTATTAGCAGTTTATGGGGGTGTTATGCTTGGAAGGAAGATATATGATGATCCAATGTTTCTTAATGATATTGAGAAAAAAATATTCTTCTCTAATAATTATTTATCTACTCAAAAGGTTATTTCCAGATACATAGATCAGCTAGAACTAAAGGATAACCAGAATAAGTTATTTGCACTCAGACATCTTACGAATCTATACAAAGGAACATGCTATGCAAAAAAATGGAGAAAATATTTACATTCAGTGATAAATTCAGATCAACCATTACAAAATATTAAAAATTTCGACTATAGGGACAAAAATGAAGAGAGAAAAATTAACTGCTCGTAAAGCCAATATTGATAGACTTTATGAGGAATCAGTTCAATGTCCAGAATTTGAAGTAAGCTTTATAAAAAAATTATTTAAGAAATACTTCAATACAAAATGCATAAGTTTAAGAGAAGATTTTTGCGCATCTGCATTGATCTCATCAGAGTGGGTCAAAGACAATAAGAATAATACCTCCATCTCAGTAGATTTAGATAAAAGGATGATCAGTGCAGCAAAAAAGACCGCTCAAAATAGATTAGATAATGAGCAACGATCAAGAATGAAAATTAGATATGGAGATTCATCTAAATACAAGGGAGATATAGTAGACTGCATACTTGCTACGAATTTTAGCTATTTTGTTTTCAAAGATAGACAAAAGCTTATTAATTACTTTTCTAATGCATATGGTCAACTTAAAAAGAAAGGATTATTTATGCTAGATGCATTTGGAGGATATGAGGCTCATCAGCTTTTAGAAGAGAGAACTAAACATAAAGATTTCACATATGTTTGGGATCAATCCTCGTTCAACCCGATAACACATGAAATTCAATGCTATATTCATTTTGAATTCTCAGATAAAACCAAGAAAAAACGAGCATTTAGTTACAGTTGGAGACTTTGGATGTTACCAGAAATTCAAGAGTGTCTAAAAGAGGCTGGATTCAGATACGTAGATGTATATATGCAAGGTTGGGATAACGAAAAGGATGAGGAGACAGAGAAATTTTATAAGGTAACCAAATGTGATGCTGACCCTGCTTGGGTGGCTTATTTAGTAGCTAGAAAATAGATTGATTGTTTTTGGATAAATTTTATAATGTTCTTGAGAGTTAGTTATGCAGTCGCTATGTTTATCATAGAGGAAAGTCCGGGCTCCAGGGATAAAAGCGCCAGGTAACACCTGGGAAACGTGAGTTTTGGAAAGTGCTGCAGAAAATAACCGCCTATTATTAGGTAAGGGTGAAAAGGTAGGGTAAGAGCCTACCGCTGCTGAGGTAACAAAGCAGGCATAAGTAAACCCCGCTTGGAGCAAGGCAAATTTGTGATTAATCCCAAGACAATCACATGGTTGCTGCTAATGAGATTATTGGTGACAATAATCCCAGATAAATGGCTGTACTCGACAGAACCCGGCTTATCAACTAACTCTCAACCATCACAAATATACTCTAAGTAATTGATATATATGAATATATAAAATCAATCATCTCATACCATTATCATCAATTTAGCCATTTATTTGCTTGCATAAATCAATAATTGGGCATATAGTGTTGATAAATGGCAATATTTGTTATTTTGTGGAGAATTATGGAGAATCTTTTTAAAGGTATACACAACCTTAGTCTCGATTCAAAGGGTAGGCTAGGGATCCCTATTACCTATCGTGATCACATAATGGGCTTATTAAAAGGGTCTATGGTTATTACCATTGATACAGAAGAGAAGTGCTTGCTTCTCTACCCTTCAAGCGTTTGGTCTAAAATTCAGGATAAAATCAGTAACTTACCCTCATTTAATAAAAATGCAAGAAGGATACAAAGACTCTTAATTGGGCATGCAGAGGATATTGATGTTGACTCTAGCGGGAGAATATTAATATCAAAGCCCTTGAGAGAATACGCATCATTATCAAAGAAAATAATTTTGATAGGACAGGGCGAAAAGTTCGAAATTTGGGATCAAGGCTGTTGGAACGAAAATGTTGAGATGTGGCGTGAAGAAGCAACATCTGTCGATGATGAGGAGGCATTAAGCGACTTAAGCATATGATCAAAAATAACGAATATAAAATATTAGGTGTTAATGCAGATGATGATAGCTCAGTAATTAAGCTAGCTTTCAAGAAACTGGCATCTAAGTATCATCCGGACAAAAACAACGACAGCATTGAATCTAATAAGATATTTATAAAAATTAAATCAGCTTACGAAAATATTATGGAAAGTAAAAAAAATGAATAATACTAATTTTCATATTCCAGTAATGAAACATGAGGCAATTAGTCATTTAATATCTGATAGAGACGGCATATATGTAGATGCCACTCTAGGATATGGTGGTCACTCAAAACATATCTTAGAAGAAACATCATCAAAGTCAAAATTGTTTGCGATCGATAAAGATATTGATGCAATAGAATTTAATAAAAAAGAATTATCAGAAGAGAAGAGATTTACCCTTAAACATGGATGTTTCTCTTCTCTGGATGAATATACAAGAACATGGAATATATATGGATCGGTTAATGGAATTTTATTCGATTTAGGAGTATCTTCAGTGCACTTGGATAGTGCTGAAAGAGGCTTTAGCTTCAATAAGAATGCATTATTAGATATGAGATTTGATAGAAGCAGGGGCAAGAAAGTATCTGAATACATAAATGAGTTACCTGAGAAGGAAATTGAGTATATTTTAAGGTCATATGGACAAGAAAAATTTTCAAAAAGAATTGCAAAAAATATTGTAAAGCACAGGATAAATAATCCTATTAGCGAGACATTCGAACTTGTAAATATAATTAACAAATCCGTGATTGTTAATGATAAGAATAAACATAACGCCACCCGGTCTTTTCAAGCATTGAGGATATTTATTAATAAAGAACTCGAGGTTCTAAAAGAAGTGTTAGAGAAGTCATATAATATCCTTGCTCCCAAGGGACGGCTTGTTCTAATCACTTATCATTCTCTAGAAGAGAAAGTAATAAAAGATTTTATAGTTTTTACTGACCATAATTTAAATACTCCGCGGAAGATGCCTATAAAAAAAGATTTCTTGACGAAGATGTTCACAGTGATAAAGAAAATCAAACCATCTTGTGACGAGGTAACTTCAAATCCTAGATCTAGGTCTGCAAAAATTAATGTTTTAGAGAAGCAATGACAAATCTGACTTATTCACTTGTTTTAATAATATTCATAACTATATCAGCTTTTGGTGTAATTTTTGTTAAATATCAAAATAGGATGCTAAACATTGAGATATCTAAAAATGAAAAAAGATTATTTTATCTCTCAGAGTCATATAGACAATTACTACAGGAGCAAACTGAAGTGACGGATAGAAAACTTCAGAAAAATAGTTTAGGTGAAGCATTGAATATGCAGCTACCAACAAAAGAAAGAATTTTAATCATGAACTTAGAACATTAGGAGGACACCATGTTTGAAATAGTCAATAATTATAATCAAAATGCAGTTATCAAAGTCATCGGTGTTGGTGGCGGTGGCGGCAACGCAATCATTTCAATGCTGAAGTCACAGATACATGGTGCAGATTTTTTAATTGCGAACACTGACGTACAAGCACTAAGAGATGTAGACGGAGCTACAACTGTTCAAATTGGATCTGAAATAACAAAAGGATTAGGTGCCGGAGCTGATCCTGAAAAAGGAAGGCAAGCTGCATTAGAAGCCAGTGAAACACTAAAAGAATCAATTGAGGGAGCTGACATGCTTTTTATCGCTGCTGGAATGGGAGGAGGTACAGGAACTGGTGCCGCACCTGTAATAGCTCAAATAGCGAGAGACCTTGGTATCCTCACTGTTGCAGTTGTTACAAAACCATTCGACTTTGAGGGCCCGGAGAGGATGTCAAATGCTCAAGAAGGTATTAACAACCTCGAACAATGGGTAGATTCACTAATTGTTATTCCTAATTCAAAGCTTAAAGAGGTATATGGTGGCGATGAATCAATATTTTCTTCCTTCGAGAACGCAAATGATGTTTTAAGAGGAGCAGTGAAAGGTATAACAGAGATAATTACTATCCGAGGATTTATGAATGTTGACTTTGCTGATGTAAAAACTGTAATGTCCGGCATGGGTAAAGCAATGATGGGTTCAGGTGTATCATCTGGCGAGAATAGAGCAGTTGAAGCTGTTACTACGGCATTAAGTAGTCCACTCTTGGATAATATTGATCTTCAAGGAGCAAGTGGTGTTTTAGTCAATATCACATCTGGTTCTGACTTAACAACCGATGAATTCGAGGTGATTGGAAGCAAAATAAGAGAGATTGCAAATGAAGATGCAAAAATTATAACCGGATGCATTAAAGAGGACGATAATATTGGTGATCTCAGAGTGACTATAATCGCAACTGGGTTTGCGCAAACCAACCCTGCAGATACTGCATTGTCAGAGGCGAATACATCTGAGTTAGATAGATCGGCTCCAGACACTAGCACTTCACCAATCATACCAGGCAATCAGGTTTCTGATGAGTCACTGGCCCAGGTCAATGTTAACCAGCAAGATGATCAGACTTCAATTGATATACCTGCGTTCTTAAGACAACAAGCAGATTAAGAATACGACTAAAACTCAGAATATAAGGCTGCTGTTATTCATAACAGCAGCACTTGTCATATTTCTACTCATAATTACTCGATTGTATCAACTTCAAATTAAAGGTACTGATTGCTTCTATTTTAATGAAGGTTCATGTAAACAAAATATTTTCGATGAGGCATCTAAAAGGCAAATTCATAACCAGATTATCAAGGCACAAAGAGGCATAATTTACGATCGAAATAAGAACATCCTTGCTATGTCATTGCCTGCAAAAACACTGTGTATAAATCCAAATAGACTATTCTATAGAGATAATAATGTAGACGTGGAAAAACTCGCCAATATTCTGAATATGCCTAATGACAAGCTGAGAAAAATAATAAATAAGAATAAGAACAGAAAAGAATACTACCTTAAAAGGCATATCTCTAAATCAACATATTATGAAATAAGTAAACTGTCTAATCCAAATATTTACTTTATTAATGAAAATAAAAGATCATATTTGGGTGGTGAGGCCTTCTCTAATGTAATCGGTTTTACTGATATTGATGACAACGGTCAAGAGGGAATAGAATTAGTTAATGATAATATTCTTAAGCCTGTAGACGGAAATAAGAGAATCAAAAAAGACAATATTGGAAGATCTATCGAGACAATCGAGGTTATTAATAAGCCAAGTCCCGGGAAAAACCTGATTTTAACACTTGATAAACGAATACAAATAATCGCATATGATGTGCTCAAAAAGTATATACAAAGATACCAAGCAGAAAGTGGCTCTATAGTTCTTGTAGAGGCTAAATCTGGCAATATTTTGTCAATGGCGAACTATCCATCTTTTGATCCAGAAAAAAGACAAACTTATAGAGGAATAAAAATAAAAAATAGGGCTATTTATGACTTAATCGAACCAGGTTCAACAATTAAACCTTTCATCATATATGCAGCTCTGAGAAACAAAGTTATTGACGAATCAACAATCATTGATACTGCTCCAGGTGTAGTTAAATTAGATAATAAAGAAATTAAAGACTGGAAATATCTTGGGAAGGTATCGACGAGTGACATTATTAAGCTTTCAAGTAATATTGGTGCTGCCAAGGTCTCTAAAAAATTGTCAAAAAAACAACTGACAAGAAATCTTGATTTATTTGGATTTGGGCAATCATTGTTTATAAATCTTCCTGGCTCAAAAAATGGATCTGTACCATCACACAACTCACTAAGCGACTCGAATCACTTTAGCATTGGTTACGGTTATGGGCTATCAGTATCGCTAATGCACCTAGTGAATGCTTATACTATGCTAGCTAATATTGGTTCGCAAACCCAACTGAAATATATTAAAAACACTGATACAGATGACAGAAAACAGATATTAGATAGGCAAATATCCGAGACTGTTCTTGATATGATGAGAGAGGTCGTTCATTCTCCTGATGGTACAGGCAAAAAAGCTAGGGTGAGTGGCTACACTACATATGGAAAAACAGGAACAGTTAGACAAATAAAAAATGGTGAATATAAGAAGAATTTACATAACGCTTTATTTGTTGGAATTTTAGGAAACCCAAAACCTAAGTACGTTGCAGCTGTTATCATAAGAGAGCCAAAAGACAGAGAAGGCTCTGGTGGATTTCATGCCGCACCTGTTTTTGGAGAATTTTTACAACACTCTATGAGAATATTAGAAAGTATTGAGTATGCAGGAACTGAATAGATTAAAAATATGTACTAACTTTATTCTAAAAAACTCTGATCGAGCAGAATACTTATCAGATAGATTCAGTATTGACTCTCGTCGCATTAACAATAACCAGATATTTATTTCCTTAGAGTCAGATATCGAAAAAAATATTACTAATATAAATAATGCTATCGCTAAAGGAGCATCTGGATTTATCACGCCATTTTATATAACTAGACAAAGAATTAGAACATCAATTCCATTTTTAATTGAGAGAGATATTAAAAAAATATATATTGAAATATTCAAAGTTGATTTAAAGAATAAAAAACATAAGCCAATCACAATCGGTATCACAGGTACGAATGGGAAAACATCAACCGTATTATTACTAGCACAAGCATTGATGCATCAGAATAAAAAAGTTGGCGTCATTTCTAGTGAGGGAGCAGGAATTTATCCTAATCTGAGTGAAAATGAATATACAACACCACCAATAGATATTTGCTATAAATATCTTAGATTTTTTATTATGAGAAAGTGTGATTATGTAATTATCGAGTGTTCATCTCAAGGACTCCACCAAGGAAGGCTAGATGGTATATGCTTCACTTATTCTATAATTACAAATATTGATCAAGATCATATCGAATATCATAAAAGCTTGAAAAATTATATTGATAGTAAATTAAAAATATTGAATCAAAGTAAAACATCAATTATAAATCTCGATTCTAAAAATCTAAAGGGTATTAATCATCTTCAATATAATTGCAAAAATCTTTTTTATATCTCTCAGGATAAATCGAAAGATAAAAAAATTATAAATATACCTTCAAGAGAAAAAATAAGAGAGCTGAAGAATTTCAATTCATATTCATTACTCATGATATTTGCAGTTATGAGACTCGAGAAATATAAAACTCCAATGATATTTAAATCTATCAATAATCTTAAATCTGTTGAGGGGAGAAGACAGATTTTCAATACAAACGAGAAGGGAGATTTTATTATAGACTATGCCCACACAGTTCAAGCGTATAGAAATATATATAAAGATTTCAACATGAATAGAAATATATGCACCCTATTTGGATGCGGTGGTGATAGAGATAAGTTGAAAAGAAAAAAAACCAGCAAGATTGTTGATCAGTTTTCATCAAAAATAATTATCACTGAAGATAACTCAAGGAAAGAGAATTTCAAAAAAATACTGCATGATATTCTGAAAGGAATTAAGAATCTTGATAAAGTTAAAATTATTAAGTCAAGAAAGGAGGCTATCAAGCATATGTTTAAAACATCCTCGCATGATCAGCTAAACTTTATACTCGGTAAAGGTAATGAAGATTATATTTTAGAAAATAATAAAAAAATTAAACATAATGATGTTATTTTTCTAAAAAAAATTATAAGGAACTATGAATATAAAACTATCAAAGATTGCTAACATTTTATCACTTGATCTGAAAGGACCTGATATTAATATACACAATATAACGATTGATAGCAGGAAAGTACAAAAAGGGGACTTTTTTGTAGCAATAGTGGGAAATAAATTTGATGGGCATGATTATATACAAGAATCAATCAATAGTGGGGCATCAGCAATATTATGTAATGATAGCTTTGATGTCTCGAAAATTAGCGTTCCATACATAGTTTGTCAAAATACATTAAAATCCCTTGGAGAACTTGCTGCGGGCTACAGAAAAGTTATCGGATCACCTTTTACGATAGGTATTACAGGGACAAATGGCAAAACCTCCGTGACTCAACTGACAACTGCGATACTAAAACAATGCTTTTCTGTGAGTACAACTCTAGGTAATTATAATAATGATATTGGTTTGCCATTATCAATCTTAAAGTCTCCCGAAGAGAATTATCAAAGGTGTGTATATGAGCTTGGAGCTAGCAAAAAAAATGATATTAGTAATTTAGTAGATATTTGTGAGCCGAATATGACCGCATTATTAAATGTTTCTGAGGCTCATATGGAGTCTTTTGGTAGCTTTGAAACTCTATTGAGCACTAAAGAGGAGATTTTTTCTCACTCAAACACAGATCAAGTTGTATTGAATAAAGATGATAAGCACTTTGATAAATGGGAAAAAATGAATAAGCTTAAAAAAATTACTACTATTTCTATATTGAATAGCGCAGATTATTATTTTGAAAAAATAGATGAGGAATTCTTTTACGTATCAACGCCAAAAGGTAAGTTTGAGTTAAGTAAAAAAAGTAGCTCTAAGGCATTAGTTATCAATTTGTTATTTAGCATAGCCTTAGCAATGGAGGCGGGTGCGAATATTCAATCTGTTAAGGACGGCATCAAGAACTTTTCTGGTGTACAAGGTAGGTTCTATTGTTATGTCTCATCAAACAAGTCTATAGTTATCGATGATTCATATAATGCAAATCCAGAATCCATGAAAACATCTTTAAATCAACTAAAGAGTTTCAATAAAAATAAAATCTTTATAATGGGTGATATGGGTGAGCTCGCAGAAAGATCTCTCGAGCACCATTTATCTGTTTTCAGACTAGCGAAAGATATTGATGTTAAACACCTCCTGTACATGGGCAAATATAAAAGTGAGGCAAAATCAATATTTGGAGATGGTTGCACAACTTTTGATGATATCATAAAGTTGACGGATTATGCTCGCAGTCTCTCTGATGAGAGTACTGTAGTGCTTATTAAAGCTTCTAGATTTATGAATTTTGATATTGTTGCAAGGGGTTTGAAGTAGGAGAATGTTGCTATTCTTATTCGAATATCTGTCTCAATATTACTCAGGCTTTAATGTATTTCAGTATCTAACACTTAGGATAGTAATGGGTGCATTAACATCACTCATTATCTCACTCGTTCTCGGACCGTACATAATTAAGTATCTGACTGAGAAACAATTTTACCAGTCTATTAGGGATGATGGACCATCGAGTCATATAGATAAAAAAAATAGGACACCAACGATGGGTGGTTTGATTATCATATCATCTATAGTAATTTCTACATTACTTTGGTCTGACTTAAGCAATCATTACATTCTATTATTATTATTTGGTATTCTTAGTTTTGGTCTAATAGGTTTTTATGATGACTATAAAAAATTAGTCGAGGGCAAAAGTGATGGGATCAAAGGAAGGTTAAAGCTCTTTTTCCAGATTGTTTCTGCCTCTCTGATTACTATCTATTTATATGTCTTTATGGATACAGGAGATACTAGCTCTGTAATGCCATTCTTAAAAGACAACAGTATCTATCTAGGTATTTTCTTTATACCTTGGTCAATATTTATTCTTGTCGGCTCATCAAACGCGGTGAATTTAACTGACGGTTTAGATGGGTTAGCTATATTACCATGTATATTAATTGCATCTGCGTTTGTGATATTTGCTTATGTTCATGGGAATATAAATATATCGGAGTATTTACTCATACCTTATTTGGAAGGTTCAGGAGAGGCCGCTATATTTGCTGCATCCCTTGTTGGGGCAGGACTAGGTTTTCTCTGGTTTAATTCATATCCAGCAGAAATATTCATGGGTGATTGCGGATCATTGTCTCTTGGAAGTTCACTTGGCTTACTTGCCATTATTCTTAAGCAAGAACTTGCTTTTGCTATCATGAGTGGAATATTTATTGCTGAGGTATTGTCTGTAATTATTCAGGTTACATCATTTAAAATGAGAAATGGTAAACGAGTTTTTAAGATGGCACCACTTCACCATCATTATGAGCTTTCAGGATTGTCTGAACCTAAGATTATTATGAGATTTTGGATAATCACATTTATCTTAGTCCTAATAGCTTTGTCGACACTTAAAATACGATGAATATTTTTAAATCTTCATTTCTCATAATAGGCGAAGGTAGAACATTCGAGCATTGCAGTAAATTTTTCAAAGAGAATGATATAATTTATTACTCTACTACTACAAATGATGTTATTGATATAAATAATGATGAGATTATATGTAAAAAGAAAAAGATTGACCTAAATAGAATTGATTATGCTGTTATAAGTCCAGGAATTCCACCAACAAATCATGTATTACAAAAGTTAGCTTCATCAGGATGTAAATTCACGACTGATATAGAAATAATTCAAAAACTATCACAATCAAAGTTTATCTGTGTAACAGGAACTAATGGCAAAACATCAACAGTTAATCTTATAGCCGACATATTAAATGATAACAATATTAGTGCAATTGCTTGTGGAAACAATGGTATTTCTGTTTTTGAGTCTCTTCAGAACTCATATGACTATATTTTATTAGAGCTTTCTAGTTACCAGCTGGAATATATAAGTAAGCTAAATTCTTTTATTTCAATTATTTTGAACTTGTCTGAGGATCACCTTGAAAGGCACAGAACACTAGAAAATTATTTTGGGATCAAGGAAAAAATATTTAATAGCGCAAAATATAAACTAATACATAAAAATTTAGATCATCATGATAAGTATTCAACATTCGAAGTAAGAGATGAAATGTTTCTAATCGATGACTGCGTTATCGATGGTTTATCTATTACAGATAATGCCCATATTTCATATTTCCTAAAATCTTATCTTATTGATGGTAGACATGATCTACATAATTTATGCGCATCTATCTCAGTGCTTAAAATCATTGGTTTATCTTTAGAGCATGTTCTCAGTTCTTTTGATAAGCGCAAGAGGCTTGAACATAGAGTTGAAAAATTTCTTACTTTCAATGATATAAAATTCATAAATGACTCTAAATCAACTAATGCCGACTCAACAAGTAATGCATTAATGTCACTAGGAAATAATATAATTCTCATTATGGGAGGCGATCACAAGAGAATGTCATACAAAATTCTGAAAGAGCTGATAAATGATAAAGTAAAAATATTAATCATGATTGGGGATAATAAAGATGACCTTAAAAACCTTTTACACGTTAATACAAACCAAGTTTGTTATGAAGATCTTGAGGATGCAATCTCGTATATCTTTTCTGTGATGGTGCCAGGCGATACCGTTCTTATGTCACCAGGAACTTCAAGCTATTATTTATATGATAATTATCAACATCGTGGTAATCACTTTAAAGAACTTGTAAAAAAGTATGCTAGTCAACAGAATTAGAAATATTATAGAGTTTTTTGATAGTAGAGGGCTCGATTTACTTTTTTTAGCATGTGTTACTAGTCTGATATTAATTGGTTTGATAATGGTTGCATCGTCAACTGTTGATTTTGCTGCAGCTAAGTTCTCTAATCCACTTTTCTTTTTAAAAAAACATTTTATTTTTATAATACTGGGATTACTTGTCCTTAGCATAGTCGCCCGGATAAAAGTAAAATTTTACTACGATTATGGACAATACTTTTTACTTCTTGCAATAATATTATCTCTTTTAGTTCATATACCTGGACTAGGAACGACCATCAATGGTGCTACAAGGTGGATTGATCTAGGATTTTTCACTCTGCAAATATCTGAGATATCGCGTCTTTTTTTCTTCTTGTGGTTATCTGGCTATATTACAAGAAATGATTTTGATAAAAACTATCTTAAAGTATTTGTTTTTTTATCAATTTTGATGTTGGTGATAGTATCCCAGAGAGATTTTGGAAGCATGATCCTACTTTTTCTAGCGTTTATTACATTTTCTTTTTTATCAAATTTGAGGATTATGAATCTTATAAAAATATTATCGATTTCAGTTCTACCAATATTCTTATTAATATTCCTCTACCCATACAGAGTACAACGCCTATTAGCATTCATTGATCCATGGAGTGACCCACAGGGTAGTGGATATCAAATCATTGCCTCCCAAATAGCATTGTCCTCAGGCGGTTTATTTGGACAGGGGCTTGGCTCTAGTACTCAAAAGCTATTTTATTTACCAGAGCAATATAATGATTTTATTCTAGCAATTATTGGTGAGGAACTAGGTTTTATTTTTCTGGTAATACTTTTAGTGCTCTATTTTTTATTCTTCTCAAGAATTTTTATTTTTTATAACAAGACATCTAAGATATCACAATTCTCGTCAAATATTATTTTGTCGATTGTACTTTTAATGTTTATTCAGACAATGATTCACATTTTAGTTAATATTGGTTTATTCCCAACAAAAGGAATGGGACTTCCTTTCATTAGTTATGGAGGAACAAACCTCTTGCTTATGTTTACCTATATAGGCATCCTAATCAGGATACAAATTGAGAACAAACAAATATTTAGCCAAGCAGTACTGAAGAATCAAAAATGAAAAAAAATATATTTATAGTTGCTAGTGGAACAGGTGGTCATGTAATTCCAGCTAAAAATATATCAAGGCTACTAATTGATTCAAATTATGCAGTTACATGGATAGGGACAAAAGATGGGATAGAAAATACAATTATAAATGATAAGAGAATTAGCTTTAAATATCTAAATTCGTCAGGAATTAGAGGCAAAAGTATTTTTCATAAGTTAAAGGGTTTCTTTAATCTTCTTAGATCCATAATCCAGAGTCTTATCCATGTAAAAAGAGTGAAACCAATCTTTATGATAGGTTTTGGAGGATATATAACTGTTCCAGTATCTATTGCTGCTTTTATTATGAGAGTGCCTGTATATGCTCACGAGTCAAACTCTATACCAGGAACCGCAAATAAAATTAATAATTGGATGTCAAAAAGAACTTTTCAAACATTTCCTGAGACATTTTCCAAGAACAAAAAAATCATTCATTCCGGAAATCCAATCCAAGATAGTTTTTCTGAGATAACCAAGCCTGAGCTAAAATATAAGAATAGAAAAGAAATATTAAACATACTAATATTTGGCGGAAGTCAGGGAGCAAGATTTTTTAATCAGACGATTCCAACCTGCGTCTCAAAATTTGGTAATAAATTCAAAATTAAACATATCTCAGGCAACAAAGACCGTATTTTAGTTGAAAAAAAATATAATAACTTACATATTTCATCTGATGTTTTAGAATTCTCACATGAGATGGAATTATTGTATGACTGGTCAGATATAATCATATCAAGAGCAGGTTCAATGACATTAAGTGAAATCTGCAAAGCAGGAAGAGCAGCTATACTTGTACCTTTCCTGTATGCCACCGACAGGCACCAATATTATAACGCTAAATTCTTAGAAGCTAGCATGGCAGCAATCATCGTTGAGGAAAATGATAGTTTTTCCTCGGAGCTTAATAAACATCTAGATGAGTTATATAGTAATCAGGAGCTTTTATTGAAATTATCTAAAAATGGTAAAAATCTTTTTCCAGAGAATTCAAGTGCTATAATTCTAAATAATATTCCTGAACTCAATGAAGAACTCAATAACACAGCATCTTAAAAATAAGTCCTTCTTCTTGATAGGCATCGGCGGTTCAGGGATGATGGGTATCGCAGAATTACTTCATAATCTCGGATTTACAGTAAGAGGTTCCGATATTCAGGAGAACAATGCAATTAAGAGATTGCGAAAAATGAAAATAAAAGTATTCATTGGTCATGACTCTAAGAATATAAATCTAAAAGATATAGTAGTATTCTCGAATGCTATCCAAAGAAATAATATTGAGCTTAAATTTTCACGACAAAACAGTCTAACTGTTTTAAGTCGCATGCAGATTCTAGCGGAACTTATGAGACTAAAATATGGAATATCAATCACGGGATCACATGGCAAAACGACAACTACCAGTCTGCTAAGTCACATTATGTATGAAAATAAGCTGGATCCTACATATTTGATCGGTGGTAAATTAAAAACTGATGATCCACATGTCAAATTAGGTAATAGTCACTATCTTGTAACCGAGACGGATGAGAGCGATCCAAGCTTTTCTAAATTGACACCTCACCTAGTTGTTCTTACGAACTTAGACCAAGAACATTTAGATAATTATGACCATAACTACGGTAAACTCGAGACTTCAATGTTGGAACTGATGAACTCTGTTCCTTTTTACGGAAAAGTGTTTATCAATGGCGATGACAAGAATTCATTGAAGTTACTAAAAAAGATTAATAGAGGCGTTTGCACGTATGGACTCAAAGAAAGCAATAGTATAAAAGCAAAGTCTATAAAATATATAGATGGAAAGAAAATGCAGTTTGATGTCGTTTTTTCAAGCAGGAGTTACAGAGTGTCCACCAATCTATTAGGTAAACATAATGTGTATAACATCCTCTCTGCTTTATCAGTTTGTCTACACCTTGGTATATCAATCACTAAGATCATTAAATCATTGAATAGTTTTTTCGGTGCAAGCCGAAGATTTGACGTCTATGAGGACATTTACATTAACAAATATAAGCCAGTCATTATTGATGATTATGGCCATCATCCAACAGAAATCAACTCAACTCTTGATACCATCAATAATTTATATCCAGAAAAAAAAATAGTGATGATTTTCCAGCCTCATCGATTCTCAAGGACAAAAGCACATTGGCGACTATTTCTTGATGTATTCAGAAGACTAGATCGAATTATTTTACTTCCAACTTACTCAGCTGGTGAGAAAAATAATTCATATGACTCATCCTTTATCTATCAGAAAATTAAAAATAAAAATAAATCATTACTTAAGTCCATTGATGAGGTTGAAAATGTTTTAAAAAATATTAATTTTGATAATTCTGTATTAGTTCTCCAGGGAGCTGGCGATATAAAAGATATAATGAATATTTTTAAAAGATGATTATTAAAAAAAGATATCCTCTAAAAAAGATTACTACTATCGGCCTTGGTGGTCATTGTAAAGAATTTATATGCCCAGAGGATAAGACAGAACTTTTGCAGATTATTAGTAAAGATCCATTATTTATAGGTAATGGATCAAATATATGCTTCATTACTGAATTCTATGATCGATCCATTGTAAGCCTAAAAAGAATGAAAAAATATATTCACCTTGATAATAAGTACATATCATGTTCTAGCAATATTTCATGTACGAGATTAGCGAGGTATCTCCATGATAACAGACAGCCAGGTTATGAATTTTTATACGGAATTCCAGGTACTATTGCTGGAGCAGTATCTATGAATGCTGGGGCATTTGATAAAGAGATTATGCCTTATGTTTATAGCCTAGATTTATTAGATAAGAATGGGATGATTTATACATTGAAAAGAAATGAGATGTCATACTCATATAGAACATCAAACATTGATAAAAGCTCTATCATAATATCTGTTAAACTCCTCAAACAAACAACAAGTTTTGATATGAATCTTCTTAATTTACTGAATCAGAAAAGAAAGACCAGTCAACCAATTAATCAACTATCATGTGGTTGTATATTTAAAAACCCATCGGGAGATCATGCAGCTAAATTAATAGATAGTGCGCAACTAAAGGGTTCTCGTGCTGGTGGGATATATATTTCTCACAAACATTCAAATTATTTTATTAATGATGGATCAGGAACTTACAAAGATTTTCTAGTTTTGTTAAGACGAGTCAAAGAAGTAATAATATCTAAGTTTAATATAAAACTTGATGAGGAAGTAATTCTACTGAAATGAGCAAGGATTATAATATTTGTATTCTGGGAGGCGGCTGGTCTAATGAGAGAGAAATATCTCTAAAAAGTTCCCAGGATGTATATAAAGCTCTCCTAGAAAATAAACATAATGTTGTTTTGTATGATATGAAAAGCGATTCATATGATGATCTGAAATCTTTTTTAAATAATAATTCTATAGATTTAGTATTTAACCTTGTTCATGGTGAGGGTGGTGAAGATGGAAAAATACAAAGTTATTTGGATGATATGGGTATAAAATACTGTGGCACTAATTCCCATTCCTCACATTTATCATTTAATAAGTTCAAGACAAAAAAGATATGGAGACAACACAATCTAATAACGCCAGATTTTGAAATTTATTCAGATCAAAGTTATGAAGAGCTAACAAACTCCTATGGAAATATATTTTTTATAAAAGATACATGCTCTGGTTCAAGTAATAATATTTATCAGATCAAAAACAATGATGATTTTGATAACTTTCTACAAAGCAAAAATAACAGAGAGTTTATGATAGAAAAAAAAATATCTTCTGATGAGTACACAGCCGCTATCCTTAATAATAAAGTTCTCCCGATTATAAAGATCGTTCCTTCTAATGATTTCTATGATTTTGAAGCAAAATATAAATCCGATGAAACAAAATTTTTATTCCCTGAACTGAGCCCAGACATGGTTAGCTCAATCAGCAATCAAGTCATGAAGTCATTTAATGCTTTAGGGTGTAAAACATGGGCAAGAGTTGATTTCTTTATCAGTGACAACTCAGTAATTTTACTTGAGATTAATACAATACCCGGTATGACAGATCACAGCCTAGTACCTAAAGCAGCGAAAGTATATGGTTTGAGCTATTACCAACTTGTTTTAGAAATTATGGGTATCGATGCCTAAAATTCTATTAGTATTAATTTTTTTTCTATTAAGCCTCATTTTATATATGTCGGACTATTTTGTTTATCCTATTCATGAAGTTGAAATAACATCAACTAGCTCTAAGTATGACAATGAAAAAATCAATGACATAGTTGTTTCAATTCAAGGTCAAGATCTGTTGTCTCTTGATCTAAATGATATAAAAAACACTATAAGGGCTGATGGTTGGATAAAGGATGTAGAAATAAAAAAATCTTTTCCAGATAAACTAGAGATTATTATTATACCTCAAGAGCCATATGCTATCTATAACTCAAAGATCATGATGATGGATGGGACGATTATTGAAGATTCATCCTTGCCGATACACATACCAATCATAAATGATTACACATATGATAGTTTAAGCTCCATGAATACCCTGATTCTTACTGGCAAACTATTGCAGAAAATCAATCTAGATATAAAGAAAATTGAAATTCATAATTCTTTGATAAAAGTATTTACATCGAGGAATATCTTAATATCTGATCGAGACAATTATGAAGTAAATCTTCACAGATTAGTACTAGCATATGAGGACCTTCAACAGTTGTTTGAGAGAGAAATTAAATCTATTGATATGAGATATTCCAATGGTTTTGCTATCAAATAAGAGCTTAAATGAGATATAATATTCCAAGATGAGTAATGTAAAAAGCACAGATACTCTTGTTGCACTAGACATAGGTACATCCAAAGTCTTATGCCTAGTAGCTGACATTGATGATAAAGGAGAATTAAGAATCATTGGTATTGGCAATGAGCCATGTAGTGGCCTTAACAAGGGTGTTATTTCTGAGATAGATGCAACTGTGTCAAGTATTCGACGAGCAAAAGAAAAAGCTAGCTCAATGTCTACCTGTAATATTCAATCTGTAACTACAGGAATTGCTGGCAATCACATACAGAGTTACAACGGAAACGGCGCAGTAAATATTCTAAATGATGAGGTAACCCCTGAAGATAAAGAAAAAGTTCTAAATAATGCCCAGAATATTCAGATTCCTAAAGATCAAGAGATACTTCATTCTATTGAGCAACATTATACTATTGATGGACAATCAGGTATCAGAGAGCCACTAGGTATGGCAGGAGCAAGATTGGAAGCGAATGTTCATATCATTACTACATCATCTACTGCTAAAAGAAACTTAACTAAATGTATAAATAATAGTTTATTAGAGATTGATGATTATGTCCTACAACCAGTGGCCTCTAGTGAAGCAGTCCTCTCTAACGAGGAACGTGATTTGGGCGTTTGTCTGATTGATATAGGATGTGGAACAACAGATATAGCAATTTTTACAGAGGGCACCATTAAACATACTGCTGTTATTCCAATTGGTAGTCAGATGATTACGAATGATATTAGAATAATACTATGCACATCCTTAGATGCAGCTGAGGAAATTAAAATACAGCACGGTTGCGTTTCATCAAATAGTGATATGGATGTAAAAATTCCTGTACCATCAGTTTCAGATAAGCCAGATACTGAAACAACAAAAACTATACTGTCTCAAATTATTGCAGCCAGAGTCAATGAAATATTTGATGCTATACAAAAAGAAATTGCTAACAGCGGTTATTCAAGCAAAATAAGGGCTGGATTAGTATTTACAGGAGGAGGAGCAAAGCTTGAGGGATTAGATAATTTTGCAGAGTCTTATTTTCAAAAACCTTCAAGAATTGGATCCCCAAAATCAATAAAGGGACTTGAGGATCTGCGTGGTAAAACTAGATACTCTACAGCAGTAGGACTGCTATTATACAGGTACAAGGAGATTAACTTGATGTCCTCAAAAAATAAATATACATCTAAAATTGGCTCTATGTTTGACAGATATGCTAAGAAACTGTCGGATTATTTTCAGAAAGAACTTTAATTATCCCTCTTTTGTCTAAACATTATAATTTGATAGATTTATTACATTTTGATAGAATTTTCGTATGTTGAAACAGAGAACATTATCCAGCAGTATAACCGCTACCGGCGTGGGTCTTCATACTGGTAAAAAAATTAATCTGAGGATAAATCCTGGAAAACCGGATAGAGGTATAGTGTTTATTCGTACTGATATGACAAGCGACCCTATAACGGCATCTTTAAAAAATGTTCATGATACTAGACTTTCAACTACAATTTCAAATGGCTCCGTCAGTGTATCAACGGTAGAGCATTTACTATCTGCTCTAGCTGGTTTAGGTATTGATAATGCTACTATCGAATTAGATGGTCCAGAAGTCCCTATAATGGATGGAAGCTCACGTCCATTTGTCTTTCTGATACAATCAGCAGGTATCAGCGAGCAAAACCATCCCAAGAAGTTTATTAAAATTACAAAAGATATCGAAGTTAAGCAAAATGATAAATGGGCTAAGATTGAGCCCTTTGATGGATTTAAGGTTGCTTTTACAATCGACTTTGATCATCCTTCCTTTCCAAAGGAAACACAAACCTCAACTATAGACTTCTCAACTATTTCTTATTTAAGCCAAGTAAGTAGAGCAAGAACTTTTGGCTTTGCAAAAGACATAGAGAATTTGAGAAAAAATAATTTAGCACTCGGTGGGAGCGTTAATAACGCAATCGTGATAGATGATTATAAAATCGTCAATGAAGATGGATTAAGATACAAAGACGAGTTTGTAAAGCATAAAATACTAGACGCAATTGGTGACTTATATCTTCTTGGCCATAGCCTAATCGGGTCATTCTCTGCATTTAAATCAGGACATCATCTTAATAACCTTTTACTTCGTGAACTTGTCAACAATGAAAATGCATGGGAGCAGGTAATCATTGAGGATGAGGATAAGACACCGATACTTTTCACTCATGTAACAGAGTCTATTTAATCTTTATTCTTATATCCTGAATATTATATAAACCATAGTTTTTAAATATTTCTAGGTATTTTTCTCTCTCGAATCTAAGTATCGAGCCAACGGAACTACTGTCACATTCAATAGTTATAGTAGTCTCTGAGTAGTTAATTACATGAATTTTATGTTTCATATTGTCATCAGATGCATTGATAAGGATTTCGTCTAACTCACCAATAGTCTCTTTTTTCTTGAGTATTTTATTAGGGATAAAATCCGATATCTTTTTCATATAGCATCCATTTATTGTATGATAAACCATATTTCATAATGTATAAAATATGATAGGAAATATCCTCAAAAAAGTATTCGGTAGTAGAAATTCTAGGCTAATGAAAGAATATGCTATCAGAGTAAAAAAAATTAATGATTTAGAGCAAGTTTTTGAAAAGAAATCTGATCAGGAACTGAAATTATTTACAAATGATCTTAAAAAAAGATACCTCACGTCCCATAATCTTAATGAGCTTCTAGAAGAGGCCTATGCTGTAGTAAGAGAAGCGTCTAAAAGAGTACTTGGACTTAGACATTTTGACGAACAATTACTTGGTGGTATTGCATTACATGAGGGAAAAATTAGTGAAATGAAAACAGGAGAGGGTAAAACGCTTGTAAGCACACTACCGGCATATCTTAATTCGTTGACTGGTAAGCCTGTCTACATTGTTACGGTTAATGATTATCTTGCTGAGCGCGACTCAAAGTGGATGGGCTCTATTTATGAATTTTTGGGCTTGACTGTTGGTTTCGTGAACAGCATGGTGTCACCTAGTAAAAGGAAGGATGTATATGATTCTGATATAATCTATGGCACAAACAATGAATTAGGCTTTGATTACTTAAGAGACAACATGGCATTAAGTTCTGGTGATAAATGTCAGACTAGCTTGAACTATGCAATTATTGATGAAGTCGACTCTGTTCTTATTGATGAAGCAAGAACGCCTCTGATAATATCTGGCTCAAGTAATAAAACTAACAATACTTACTCAGTCATAAATAAAATTATCAAAAAATTCTTATCTGAAAACAATACAAATTATTATAACCTCGAGGAAAAACAAAAATCTGTGTCTTTAACAGAAGAGGGGCAATCTGTTATTGAAAATCTTTTACTTTCTACAAATCTAATTGAATCAGCATCTGATATATATAGTGCGAATAATATTCAATTATTCAGTCATATTGATTCAGGTCTTAAAGCACATCTGATTTACAAAAAGGATAAAGATTATGTTGTTGAGAACAATGAGATAGTCATTATTGATGAATTTACTGGAAGAAAGATGTCTGGTAGAAGATGGTCTGAAGGTCTACATCAGGCAATAGAAGCAAAAGAAAATGTAAGTATAAAACAAGAAAATCAAACATATGCGGCAATTACATTCCAAAATTACTTTAGGATGTTTGATAAAATATGTGGCATGACGGGCACAGCAGATACAGAAGCAGAGGAATTCTCACAAATTTACAACCTTGAGGTTGTTCAAATACCACCTCATAAAAAAATGATAAGAGATGATAAAGTAGATTTAGTTTTTCTTACAGAAAAAGAAAAATACGATAGGATAATAAATGAAATTGTAGAAATTAATAAGACAAGGCAACCCATACTAGTTGGAACTACCTCAGTTGAATCATCTGAGCATATATCAAAAATTCTTAAATCAAAAAAAATATCTCATAGCGTATTAAATGCAAAGTACCATCAAAAAGAGGCTGAAATTATTGAAAATGCTGGAGCACTAGGGTCTATAACAATTGCAACGAATATGGCCGGGAGAGGAACAGATATTGTGCTTGGTGGAAAAAAGGACCAAGGCACAGATGAATGGAAAGCAAATAATAAGAAGGTTAAGGATCTTGGCGGTTTATATGTAGTAGGCACAGAGAGACATGAATCTAGACGCATAGATAATCAATTACGTGGTAGATCTGGTAGACAAGGAGATCCTGGTATCTCAAGATTCTTCCTATCATTGGAAGATAATTTGATGAGAATTTTTGCTTCAGATAAAGTCTCAGAAATTATGAAAAAACTTGGCATGGAAGACGGAGAGGCAATCGAGCATAAGTGGGTCTCTAAATCTATTGAAAATGCCCAAAAAAGAGTAGAGGCGCATAACTTTGACATACGTAAAACGCTCTTAGAGTATGATGATATTTCTAATGAACAAAGAAAACTAATCTATCAACAAAGGGACTATATTTTAAATAATAATGGAGATACTCTAGTTGCAACAATTTGTGAGAACTACGCACAAGACTTCATTGAAATTAATAGGGACGAACTTCTTAAGCATGACGTTGTGCTCTCTACTTTTAACGAGATGATTAAAACTGACTTTCAACTTGAAATAGATTTTCATAAGATGATCGAAGGAAATATATTCAACGAGAATAAGCTTAAAGAACATCTTCAAGATCTTTTAGCAGTAAAAATCAAAGATAATGTAAAGAATCTCTCAGCTAGTGAGTATAATGAGTTAATAAAAAATATCTCACTTGCTGTTATAGATGAGGAATATAGAAATCATCTTAGTTCTATGGATTATTTAAGACAGTCTATAGGGTTAAGAGGTTATGCACAAAAGAATCCAAAAAATGAGTACAAGAGAGAATCTTTTGAAATGTTTAATATCATGCTAGCAGATATTGCAAAAGAGATCTTGAAAATTTGTTGTAGAATTAAAATTGAAAATTATAATACAAAATACGCTAGCGAGACGGTTAATAATAAAATTCCAAAAAAATCAGATAATCCAGAGTGTTTGCTTAATGCAAGCAATGGTGATGTACCGAGAAATAAAAGATGCCCTGTGACAAACATGAAGTTTAAGCAATGTTGTGGTAAACTGTAATGCCTACGAAATTTGTTACATTAAAGCTAGGTATAAAAAAAAATGCTATTGATGGTCTTCTGATTTATATCCCAACAGGTAGCAATACAGCCATGATCACAACAAAGAACAGGTTCGCTGCTGCTCCAGTTGTTATCTCAAGAAAAAATATTAAATCTGGGATAATAAAATACATATTCATAAATTCAGGAAATGCCAATGCCTGTACTGGTAAAGAGGGACATAATAATGCCAAACAAATACTGAATACATTATCAAAGAAACTTAACTGCTCTTCAGATCAGATCCTCATAATGTCTACAGGTATTATAGGAAGGCAACTTCCTATCAAAAAAATTATTGAATCTATAACAAATAGTAATCTAAATATTTACTCAAATATAAAAAATGCAGCATCAGCTATTATGACCACCGATAAATTCCCGAAACATCTTACACAGACATATACGATAGGATCTAAAAAAGTCATTTTTAGTGGTATATGCAAAGGTGCTGGTATGATAGAACCTAATATGGCTACCATGCTGAGTTTTATCGAGACAAATGTTGACTTATCAAAGACCCAACTAAATAAGTATTTAAAGCATTGTGCAAATCTTTCATTTAACAGTATATCTGTTGACGCCGACATGTCTACTAATGATAGTGTAGTATTTTCCTCAACGGGAAGCACAAAATTGAACATGAGAAGCAAATCTACTGAGGCTAAATTTTTATCATATGCTTCTGATTTTTTTATAAGACTATCATCATTAATAGTGAAAGACGGGGAAGGTGCGACAAAATTCATCAAGCTGAATGTTATAAACGCAAGAAGTTTAATCCTTGCTCAGGAAGTATCAAAGAAATTATCTAGCTCGATTCTTGTTAAAGCTGCTATGTTTGGGGAGGATCCTAACTGGGGGAGAATAATTGCCAGTATAGGATCTGTTCAATCTAGCGGTATTAAGCCTCTTAATATTATACTTAAGATAAATAATATTTTATGTTTCAAAAATGGTATCTCATTTGATAATGGATCTAAAAGACTTCAGAAATCAATGAAGAAAAATACTATCGAGATTACAGTCGACTTAAATCATGGTAAACATAAGCAGAGCATATATTTTTGTGATCTTTCATATGAATATGTTCGAATAAATTCAGAATACACAACATAATGAGTTGTAAAAATGTTGAGATATCTATAGGCTTGATAAAGTTAAAATCATCTTTTATTTGTCTAAAAAGAATTAAACAGCCCTATAAAAACTTTATCGAATTTCCTGGAGGTAAGAAAAAAAATAAAGAGACAGCAATTCAATGTCTTAATAGAGAAATAAAAGAAGAGTTGAATATAAATATAGATAAGTCAAAATTTATTGGTTCCATCAAACATCTTTATGGAGATCACCTAATTACTATAAATATTTTCAATATCTATAGATACTCTGGAAAAATTACCTCTAATGAAAATCGTGAAATTATCCTTTTTGATACAAAATGTAATCTTGACATCCTCCCTACACATGATCGAATATTAAATTTGTTGAAATTACCAAAACTTTTAAAGATTATTACACTAGATAGTTTGGATGACACTACTTTCAAAAACCTTAATTTATACAAATATATAAGATTAAGAGATATTTCATATGATACCTATGTTTCATCTATATTATCGAAGCTGAAAAAATTTCATTTCAAGGGTAACCTTATAATTGACTATCCATATAATAAAGACTGGCAAGATGAATATAGTGGAGTTCATTTTAAAAGTTGCTACCTTGAAAAATTTATAGATCAAGAGAGGAGTAAAAAATACTTATATTCCTCTTCATGCCACACTTTAGATGATATTGAAATATCTAATAAAAAACTCTTCGATTTTATAATGATATCTCCCATTTTAGAGTCACATAATATCTTTAAACCTCTGGGCTGGGATAAGTTTAATGTGCTCTCAAAACAATCATATTCACCGACTTATGCACTAGGCGGTTTAAGTTCTATGGGACCTGATCTTACGAGCTGTATTAATAATCATGGGTTTGGTTTGGCAGGGATTAGGTCAATATAACTATATGTAACAAAAATCTATTACAAATGTCACATCATCTTTGATTTGAATAAATTTATTATCATCATTTAAGGTCATAAACGAAACTGTAGCTCTTTGTGGACCAACACTAACACGAGGAAAAAAATAGTTATCTGAGTGCATTGTAATTCTGAGCATTCTTATTTTCTTATCTGGATCCATCTTAAATATATACATTCCATTTTTTGCACATTCTTCTCTAGTCTCAGAACTTTTTCGCAAAATATCGAGACAAAATTTAACTGAGTCCTCTATAGGCTTAATTAATTCCAGCCACAAATTTATCTGATTTTGTCGGATTGCGTGGTCCCTAGTTAACCAATAATCTAGCTCAGAACTTGGAGTGTCAGAGTGCTTTACACAATGCTGGAATAGCTCATCAACATAAAGATCATTCAAGTAATTTGCCTTAAGATTATGTAATGTGTTCAATATAATTGTCTGCTTTTCCATAATTGAATTAAGCTTTATTTTGTCTGAGCCCTCAATTTTTACGTATTCTGTGTACCGCGACTTTTGAGAATCAATTTCCCTAATCAATTCTCTTTTAACTTCAGCCCTAGATAGTGTTTGATATAAATTTATAAGACTATTCAGGGCAGCAAATGAATCGTATGTAGTATCAATCTCTTTATGTTTATTTATCTTCGAAAAATAATCCTCAAGTTTTAAAAACTTCCTAATACGCTCATCTACAGGCTCTTCATATATTGCTGCATGATTGTCTGAAAATGTATTCATATTTTGATGATACCCTTCCCAAAATGTTTATTCAAAGCATCAGTATCATTATCGTTACATATAACTAGATCGCATGTATCCTTTATAAGCTTAAAATCACTCTGGATAGCATTTATTTTATCAAAAAAAGCAGAATCGTTTTTATTGCGCTTATTGAATCTCTCAATTCTTATTTCTCTAGCTGCATGAATATATATAGATTTATATTTTTTAAATAACTCATAGTTATTCATTATAGGTGGGATTTCCACCATAAGGTTCTGACTTGTTTCAAAATTATTGATAATCATCTTATGAACGACTGGGTGAAAAATAGCTTCAATGATTTCTCTGTTTTTTTTAGACTCAAAAAAAAGCTTCTTCACTAATACTTCTAAATCATCTTGACCTCGTTTTATACCCAGATGTTCTTCAATCTGATGGATTATAGATTCATCACTATACAAATTGGATACAACATCATCAGATTTCAATGTTTCGAAGCTATATTTTTCTGCTATATCTAGAAAAGTACTTTTTCCTGAGCATATCAATCCAGTTACAAGATAATTCATTATCTTAGTATTATGGTAAGGAGAATTCCTAGTACCATGATAATAAGCAAGGTCAGTAGTAATGGTTGTCTTCTCGTCATTTTCTATTTGGGCATTGATTTATTTGTTCTTTTGAGGTGCACCGGTTACTCTCTAGCACATGAAAACCACACTCGTCACACATTATCATACTAGCTCCCCTCTCTGTTTTTTTTTGAGATTTCTTATTTCTTTTAACAAAGAAATAAGCCACAATTAGCAATATAATAAATACAATAATTTTCATACTTTTTTTAATGAAATTATTTCATATAAATACTAATAATTAAACATATCGATTATGAACAACCAAGATAAAATTAATTTTATTGTGGGCTGGATCACTGATTATGTCAGTAAAATGCCCAATCCGGCAAAAAGCCTAATTGTAGGAGTATCAGGTGGTATTGACTCAGCCCTCACAAGCACTCTTGCAAGTATGACAGGGTTGAGAACTTTTGCACTCTCGATGCCAATTTCTACAAGCTCTAACAACTCGAGTTTGAGTTCTGTGCATGGACAGTGGCTTGAAGATAAATTTGCCAACACGACCTTTATGAAGATTGATTTGACATCAACTTACAAGGAATTTAATTCACTTCTAACAAGCTCAAACCAAGTTTCAGACTTAGGTTTCGCAAATACTAAATCAAGACTTAGAATGGTAACGCTCTATCAAGTTGCCGCGGCACAAGGTGGTCTTGTAGTCGGAACTGGAAATAAGGTAGAGGATTTTGGAGTAGGATTTTATACTAAGTACGGTGATGGAGGTGTTGATATATCACCTATCGCAGATCTCATGAAATCTGAAGTTGTCAGTATGGCCACTACACTTGGTATTGACGGAAGAATTTTACAAGCCCCTCCTACTGATGGACTATGGGATGATGGTAGAACCGACGAGAACCAACTCGGTCTATCTTATAATGATTTGGAGGATGCCATGAAAAACGAATTATCTCTTAATAGATCTAAATATAGTCAAATACGACGACTTAATTTGCATAAGATGGAACCAATACCAGTATGCAAGATGCCTAAGACTTAACTGAGTTAAAATAGACCAAAATCAAAAAAAGAACTCTCTTCAACTATTGTGTCAACACTATCATCTTTAATAACGACCAAATTATTTTTATCAATTATATATGAATAATTTTTAAAGTTAGCAGTCAGTACTTTTGCTGTTTCGCGTGCTAAATTTGTCGATCCTAATTTATTATAACTCTCTATCAGTATTATCAGTGCATCTCTCGATGCAGGAGCACCTGGATAAGTCTCAAGCATAAACTTTGCTCTTTCACTAGATGCGATAAACGCACCTCTTTTGAGATAGTATTTTGCGATATAGACTTCATGATTAGCCATGCTGTTCCTTAAGAACACAAGTCTGTTTTCAGCGTCATTTGCGTATTTACTCCCTTTGAATCTATTGCTTATTAGCAGAAAATCGTCATAAGCATTTTTTAATCTTGTGACATCATATTTTGATACATCTTGCCCTAAGAATTCTTGAAAAAATGGTTGCTCTTTTTCAAGATTTGAAATGGCACGAAGATAATACGCATAATCTAAACTTTGATGATTTGGATATAAATCAATGAAACGATCACATTCAGCAATTGCATCATCTTTTTGTCCAAAGTCATAGTAGGCATATGCTAGATCAAGAATAGATTGCTGTGCGTATGTAGAGAATGGATACCTAGCCTCAAGCATTTCAAACATGACAACTGCCTGAGGTATGTCAGCATTTCCTAAAAAAGCTGAACCTTCATTATATAGTTCTACTTCGGTCATACCTTCGTATGGATTTACTTTTGCTTTATCAAGAAAAGCACAGCCTGTAAGGGAGAATAATATGCAAATTAAGGAAAGATAAAATATTTTCATCAGTATAATATTATAACATGGAAGGAGAAAATATTTATAATTTTACCCTTGAGGTAGAAAAAGAAGACAGGATCGATAAGCTGTTATCAAATTATTTTATAGAATATTCAAGATCCACCATACAGAAGTGGATAGCGAGTAAGAATGTTGAAATCGATGGAAATATATGTTCTCAAAAAGATAGAGTCAAAAATAATTGTTCTGTATCTATAAATATTTCATCTGAACCTGAAGTTAACCTGGTAGGTGAAGATATTCCAATTGATGTGATAGACGAGACTGATAATTATATTGTAGTTAACAAGGCCTCAGGTATAGTGACACACATTGCGCCAGGCAATTATACTGGAACACTTCAGAATGCTTTATTCTATAGGTATCCTGAGCTGGTCAGTGTCCCACGGACAGGAATTATTCATAGATTAGATAAAGATACTTCTGGTATATTAGTTGTTTCAAAGAATCTTAAATCGCATAATCACTTGAGTAAGCAGCTGCAGGAACATAAGTTTAAAAAAATATATCATGCCCTAGTCTGCGGTACATTCGATAAGTCTATGAGAATTGATGAACCTATTGGAAGACACCCTGTTAACAGAAAAAAAATGTCAGTGTCATCCCGTGGAAAACTAGCTTGTTCTATTGTAGAGCCTCTCAAAATCAACGAAAAAATTTCACATCTACAAATTCAGATTATTACTGGAAGAACACATCAAATCAGAGTTCACTTATCTCATAAAAATTTTCCACTCATTGGTGATACGCTGTATGGATTTAAAAAAAATAGCTTTTCTAAATTTCCAGAAATATTTGACTCTATAGTTACAGATTTTGGTCAGTACCTACATGCGTATTCTCTGTCATTTTATGATCCCCAATCTAATAAAATGAGAGAGTATCAAGCAAAATATCCTGAAGAATATCAGATATTGCTAGACACTTTAAATGATTAAAATGACATGATAACTGAATATAAAATAAATTGGGCTGTACCTGGAAATATTGGATACTTTATATCTACCAATCAAACAGGAAACAGCAAAGGTATATACAAGCACGCAAATTTCTCTGATCAAGTAGGTGAGGACAGTAAAAATGTAGAGTCCAACATCAAAGAATTAAAAATGTTACATGGGCTAAATAATATTACTTTCATGAATCAAACACATTCCAATACTGTTCTCAAAGTGGGTAGAGAGCATACTCATTTAGACTGTGATGCTATGTTTACTGAGGATAAAACTATATCATGTGCGGTGTTGACAGCTGATTGTATCCCTATTTTGGTAACTGAATCATCTGGGAGAATGATAGGTTGCATTCATGCTGGGTGGAGAGGACTACAATTAAAAATAATAGAGAATTTTTTTTCTAAATTTAAATCTATAAGCAAATCTAATTTCAGAGTACTTTTGGGACCTTGTATAAGTGCTCATAATTATGAGGTAAGTGATGAGATCTACAGTCAATTCTCAAACTATAGCGGTCGGTTTAGAAAGAATAAATCCGACAATTATTATATGGATTTAAGATATATTGCATGTGATATTTTAAATGAATTAGGCATCACTAATGTTACAATATCAAAATCTTGTACCTACAATGATAATTTTTACTCATATAGAAAAGATAAAATTACGGGAAGATTTGTCTCACTCATTTGGTTTAAAAAATGATTATTAATAAGCTAAAAAAACTGAAGCCCTTTCATATAATTGGTATTGTAATTCTTCTAGGTCTTTTATATGGTTCAGTTAATCTCTATAATAAAATCCAATTCTTTAAATCGTTTGCTAACCAGACTAGGATCACATCTGTAGTTGCTAAAAAAGCTGTAATGAGCTCGATAAATAAAATTTATCCCGCAACATCCGTAATAGAGTCAAATCAATCATATGAAGTCATATCAAAAACGGAAGGTATATTAAATGATATTTTTTTTAATGAGTCTTCATTCGTAAAAAAAGGAGATAGACTATTTTCTATCTTTTCTACAAGCTCTGTTGGTGAAATGATACTATCCGCACCTTTTGATGGTTATGTTGGTATAACCGATTATAAAGTCGGAGATAAACTTAAAAATGGTGACTTACTTTTGACTCTAGATGATATGAGTATGATGAGAGCTTATCTGTATTTACCAGAAAAAATACTCCCACAAATCAAAGGACCAATTAAATATACTGCATATTCTAAATTATTTCCCGGGAAGTCTTACTCAGGAGAAATTACAAACATCAACCAAAGAGTTGACAGAGATACTAGAACACTGAAGTCTTATGCCTTGATTGAGAACAGTGATGGTTCTCTGAGACCAGGTATACTAATGAATGTTGATATAATTTTAGAGGAAATTGATGCAGCCATTCTTGTGCCAGAACAATCGATCTTAACATCTAAAGATTTCAGTTACGTTTTTGTCATTGAGAATGACGAAGCCAAACTTAGGAAAATTACTAAAGGTATAAGCACTGATGGACAAACTCAAATATTGGACGGCCTGAGCTCTGATGATCTGGTGGTTACACTTGGTCATGAAAAATTAAAAGATGGATCTAAAATTAAATTAATTGATAAATAATGCATATATCTGAAACCACTGTAAAAAGACCTGTGCTTGCAGCTGTTCTAAGTTTATTTGTGATCCTCATAGGTTTAGCATCATATGATAAGCTGACCATACGTGAATATCCTGATATTGATAGACCAGTTGTAACTGTAACGACTGTATACTTGGGAGCTTCCTCTAAAATCTTAGAGAGAGATGTAACAGAAATTATTGAAGATTCTTTGTCTGGAATATCAGGAATAAGAGAAATTACATCTGAGAGTAGGGATGAATTATCAAAAATAAGAATAGAATTCACATTAGAAACAGACCTAGACACGGCAGCAAATGATGTAAGAGATAAAGTCTCAAGAGTAGCTGCTTTATTGCCCGCAGAGGCCGAATCTCCGAGAATTGCAAAATCTGATTCTGATGCTAGAGCGATAATGTGGATTGGTTTTTCTAGTGATATTCTGACCTCAATCCAGCTGAATGATTATCTTGATAGAAATGTCGTGGATAGGCTATCAATTCAGCCAGGAGTTGCATCAATTACAATAGGTGGAGAGAGAAAATATTCTGTCAGAGTCTGGATGAATCCTGAACAAATATCCTCGAGAGGCTTGACGATTATCGATGTGATACAAGCTATTAAGAATGAGAATATTGAGCGGGGTGCCGGGAGATTTGAATCTACTGATAGAGAGATAGGTTTGAAATTAGATTCAAAATTAAAAACTCTTAATGAGTATAACAAGATTGTTATTAAGCACTATGGTGATTCCAAAGTATATCTTTCTGATGTAGCGAAAATCGAAATAGGACCGGAGTCTGATCGGGGATTTCTCAGAGCTAATAATAAAAGCGCTATAGGATTAGGCATTGTTAGACAAACAAAGTCAAACGTACTCGATGTTGCTAACAATATAAAAGCTGAATTAGATTTAATTAGACCATCATTACCTGAAAGTATAGATATGACTATTGGCTATGATCAATCAAAATTTGTAAATGAGTCTATTAGTGAGATAAGGTTTGCTCTTACTGTTTCAATGATTCTTGTTATTTTAATTATTTATTATTTTTTATCATCTAAAACTGCCACTATTATACCCGCAGTTACTATTCCAATATCTATTATTGGAACATTTTTTATAATTTATATATTTGGGTATTCTCTAAATGTACTGACATTCCTAGCATTAGTGTTAGCTATCGGTCTCATCGTAGATGACTCTATAGTTGTTATGGAAAATATTAAAAGGAGAATAGAGAATGGAGAGGATAACTATACTGCATCTATTAATGGTGCTAAACAAATCACTTTTGTAGTAATAGCTACCACTCTTGTTCTGGTCAGTGTCTTTCTGCCTTTATCTTTTATGGGAGGTAAAACGGGAAGATTATTTATCGAGTTTGGTGTCGTATTATCTTTTGCTGTAATAATTTCAAGTTTTGTAGCTCTTACACTTACACCAATGATGTGTTCTAAAATTCTTGAGAAAAATCAGAAACACGAACAAAGAGAGTTATTTTCTAAATTCAAACGATTTTACGAATCATCTCTTCTTGCCTCTCAAAACAATACAAAGATAGTCTATAGTGTGACAATCATTTTTATAATAATCTCATTCCTTCTGTTTAAATTTATATCAAAAGAATTAGCACCATCAGAGGATAGGGGAATATTTATCGTATCAGTTAATGGTCCAGAAGGCTCTTCACTAGATTATACCAATGGAATGGTAAAAAAAGTTGAAGATATATTATCTGATTATGTGGATAAAGGAGAAATAAAGACAGTTTTTGCAATTGTTGCTCCTGGCTTTTCTGGTGAGCCCGGTAATGTTAACTCAGCATTCATTTTTGCATCTCTAATGCCCTGGGAAGACAGATCAAGACATCAAAAGGATATAGTTCGTGAAATTTTTCCTAAATTAATATCAATGCCAGGTGCCATGATATTTACTATTAATCCTCCTAGTCTTGGACAAAGTCCATTCAAATCA